>DASXOA010000494.1:0-16866 GCA_036494675.1 Rugosimonospora sp. | reverse complement strand
GGGTACGCGTCGTCCGGGTAGGCCGGCGGAGCCTGCGGTACCGGCGTCCCGCGTACCGCGATCCCGCCATTCGCCCCGGAACCTTCCGCCCGGGGCCCGCGCGCGGTGACCGCGCCCCCACCCGTGACGGGCCGGTCCGTGACGGGTCGGTCAGTGACAGGCCGGTCCGCGATCGGCCCGCCTGCGGTGCCGCCAGCCGTCCGGTCGTCCGGTCGCGCCGGGGCCTGCTCCGGCTGCACCACCGTACCGTCCACGGTGGACCCGAGCGCCCGTCGCGCGTTGGCACCGAAGAGTTCGAGGAAGGGCGACTCGATATCCGGCCGGGCCGCCGGCGGGCCGCCGCCGCTGCCGTTGGCGCTGCCGTTGCCGGAGGCCGCCACGCCGTTCGGGTCGACCGGGGCCGGCGGCTGCGACGCCTGCCGGACCGCCCGCGGCGACTGGAACACCGCCACCGAGCCGCGCGGCACCATCTGCACGTCCGGGGCCTCGTCCTCGGCGTCGGGCCGGCCCGGAAGCGGTCCGTCCTCGGGCTGGCGGGCGTGCGGGATATGGGTCATGGCGCGTCCCTACCAGTGATGGACTCGCGGATGCGTACCCGGGATGCCACGAACCGCGCTTCGCGCCGTTCTACGGACGGTTCACGGGTGCTGCGCCAGTCGGTCAGCGCGGTGCGGATAACCATTCGTGCCGGTCGATCCGGATCCACGTGCCGGAAAATGTACGACGTGGCCACCATGGCCAGCGCGATCTCCCAGGCCGGGAACAGGTCGAAGTGCAGTGTGAACAGATAGTGCACGAACATGAACAAGGGAACCAGGAGCACGAACAGCCCGTACTGGGCATACGGCAACTGGAACGGCAACGTGTATCCGGGCGGGCCCAGGTAGACCAGACGGGCCCGATAGATGTCGTCGTCCGTGCGCAAGCGCATGGTTGGCCTACTTGAATGCCAGGTTGATCAGGTAGTCCCCGACGAAGAAGAGCGACACCGCGCCCGCGATGAACGCAAGTCCGATGATCGCGATCGCCGAGCTGGTCAGCACCTTGGACACTTCTCCCCGGCTGGCTCTGCCGATGAAGACGACGCCGAGCGCCGCCAGCAGGATTGGTGCGATCTTGCTGGCGAAGAACGAGACGACTCCGTTGGTGTTGATGTCGGTCGGCCCCGGGGTCGGCGCGAGCTTGCCCGTCACGACGGCGAGCACGTCCGCGGCGTGTGTCGTTTGGTCCAACACCACCTGGCCGAGCTCCATGAAGATCATTTACGTCCTTCCCAGAACGCGGCTGGCACCAGGACCCTCCACGTCGTAGCCGCTCCGAAATGTCAACCGAGTGGTACTGAGGTGTAACGCTGTGTCTCCGGGCAATCGTCAGGATTATTCCTGAGCGTACGTTGGTGTCACCTAACGAACAAGCTACGAAGAGCGGGGCCGGTCTCCTTTGCCGAGCGAAATGGCGCTGGTCAGGAGCCATTTTGCGGGGTTGGAAAGGTGTCCGTGAGCCGGGTGGAACAATACGGACGTTTGACATTAAGCCGGAATTATCGGAAGTGCTCCCTCGCCGATCCGGGCCCACCGCGCCGGGCCTGCCGTGCCGCCCCGGTCCGGATGGTCGATGTCCGGCGTGGGGCGCCGCCAGCTTTCCATCCCGATGGACGGTACCTGCCCCGCCGTCCCATCTACTGAGCGGCCTGGCGCGACCGCCGCAGCGGGTCTGGACGGCGGGAGGGTCGACGGCCGGAGCGGTGGGGCAGGTGGGCGGCCGGAGCGGAGGGCCGCGGCGATCCCGGCGGCCGGAACGGCGACGGCGGCGGCTCGCGCGCGACGGGCGCGGTGCCCCGACCCGGCCCCACCGGACCCGACCCCACCGGACCAGGCCCGAACCGCCGGCCGCCGGTCTGGGTGAGTGGCCGGGCGGTACGCCGTAGGCTGATGCGGTGAGACCGGTGGTGATGGGCGTGCTGAACGTGACGCCCGACTCGTTCTCTGACGGCGGCCGGTACGCGGACCTGGACGCCGCGCTCGCCCATGGCGTGCTCATACGTGATCAGGGCGCCGACCTGATCGACGTGGGCGGCGAGTCGACGCGCCCGAACGCCGAGCGGGTCGACGCCGATACCGAGATCCGCCGGGTTGTTCCGGTGATCACCGAGCTTGCCGCCGCCAAGGTTCCGATGAGCATCGACACCACCCGGGCCAGCGTCGCGGCGGCAGCCCTGGAGGCCGGCGCCAGCGTGGTCAACGACGTCTCCGGCGGGCTGGCCGATCCGACCATGGCCAAGGTCGTCGCCGAGGCCGGCTGCCCGTGGGTACTGATGCACTGGCGCGGGCACTCACGCCAGATGCGGCAACTCGCCCGGTACCGGGACGTGGTCGCCGAGGTCCGCTCCGAACTCGCCCAGCGTGTCGAGGAGGCGCTCGCGGCCGGCGTGGAGCAGGACAAGATCATCCTCGATCCGGGGCTGGGCTTCGCCAAGACCGCGGAGCACAACTGGCTGCTCTCCGCCCACCTGGACCAGATCATCGCGCTCGGCTTCCCGGTCCTCTTCGGGGCCAGCCGCAAGTCGTACCTGGGCCGGCTGCTGGCCGCTCCGGACGGCACCCCGCGTCCGGTCGATCAGCGCGAGACGGCAACCGTCGCGACCACGGTGCTGGCGGCGTGCGCCGGGGTATGGGGGGTCCGGGTCCACGACGTACGGTCCACAATGGACGCGATTGCGGTATGGGAGGCGACGTGCCAGGCACGATCAAGCTGACGGGGTTGACCGTCCACGGCCACCACGGGGTCTACGAGAACGAACGCGCCCAGGGCCAGGCGTTCGTCGTGGACGTGACCCTCGATGTCGACCTGGACAAGTCGATCGCCAGCGACGAGGTCGTCGACACCGTGCACTACGGCGAGCTGGCCGACCAGCTCGCGGCCATCGTCGCCGGTGAGCCGGTCCGGCTGATCGAGACGCTGACCTCCCGCCTGCTGAATCACTGCCTGAGCGTTCCGATCGTCGAGGCCGCGACGGTCACCGTGCACAAGCCGCACGCGCCGATCCCGCACGCGTTCGGTGACGTCGCCGTGACGCTTTCCGGCCGGCGGTCGTGACCCGGGCGGTGCTGTCGCTGGGCAGCAACCAGGGCGACCGCCTCGATCAGTTGCGGGCCGCGGTGCGGTCGCTGTCCGACGTGCTCCAGGTGGCCTCCGGGGTGTACGAGACGCCGCCGTGGGGCGATCCCGACCAGCCCGACTATCTCAACGCCGCGGTGATCGTCGCCGACCCGTCGGCCGAGCCGCGCGACTGGCTGACCCGGAGCCGGACGCTGGAGGAGCGGGCCGGGCGGGTGCGTGACCCGGAGCGGCCCTTCGGCCCGCGTACTCTGGACGTTGACGTGATCACGGTGAACACCTCCGCCGGGGAGCCGATCATCTCGACGGATCCCGAGCTGACGCTGCCCCACCCACGGGCACACCTGCGCGCGTTCGTGCTGCGCCCGTGGATCGACATCGAGCCGTACGCGTCGGTGCCGGGGCACGGCTGGGTGACCGACCTTCTGTGCACCGAGCCGGTCGAGGCCGACCTTTCGCGGATCAGGCCCCGCCCCGATCTGACCCTGGAGCCCGCATGAGCCAGCCGCCGCAACGGCAGCAGGTCAACGAGCCGCGCATGCGCCCGACCAACCCGGCGACCCTGGTCGTCGTCGGGCTGGCTACCGCCGCGCTCGCGTGGGTGATCGTCGGGCACTACTACGGGGACGTCCCCGCCATCCCGTGGCTGCCCGCCTTCACCGTCTTCGCGCTGGCGATCTGTGAGGCGGTGCTGGCCCGGTCCACCAAGGCGCGCATCGACCGGCGGCCCGGCGCCGCTCCGGTGCAGGCGCTCGCGGTCGCCCGGTACGTGGTGCTCGCCAAGGCCTCGTCGCTGGCCGGCGCCATCTTCGCCGGCTTCTACGCCGGGGTGCTCGTCTGGCTGCTTGCGCAACGGACCCGGTTGGCCGCCGCCGGTAGCGACATCGCGCCCGCCGCGGCCGGTCTCGTCGCGGCGTTGGCCCTGATCGCGGCGGCGCTCTGGCTCGAACGGGCCTGCCGGGTCCCGCAACGCCCTGACGAGGAGGAGGAGCCCGAATAACTCGCCTCGGGGGGCTTTCCCGAGCGCGCGTCCCCGGGTACGGTCGGGCTCCGAACGCTTAGGGAGGCGTCGGGCATGACGTACGGAGACCAGGGGTACCGGTTCCGTGGCGAGGGTTTCCGCGATGAACCGGACTTCCGCGCCGACACCGGATCTACGCCTACCTACCAGCCCGGCGGCCAGTCGGCCGACAGTGCGGGCTCGACCGCGGCGGAGGGCACCGGCAGCCTGAACCTCGACCGGCGCGGCGTGTCGCCGGCCGAGTTGGACGACGTGTTCGACGATCCCGACCACGGCGATCCGGGCATGGACCGGATGGGCGTGCACATGATCTGGGAGCTGCTGCTCCTGCTCGCGACCGTCGGCATGGCGGTGTATTTCGAGCAGACCCACCACGCTCAGATCTCCGGTGCCCCGCTGCGTGGCCTGCTGCTCAACGCCGCCGTGCTGGGTTTCCTCGCCATCGGTGTCGGGCTGTCGCTGCGGGCCGGCGTGGTCAACCTCGCGGCGGGCTCGACGGCCGCGGCCGCCGCGCTGTTCTTCGCCAGCCACAGTGATCGTGGCCTGATCCCGACCGCCGGCGTCACGTTGCTGCTCGCGGCGGGCGTCGGCGCGGCCATCGGGCTGCTCGTGGTCGTCCTGCACGTGCCGGCCTGGGCGGCGAGCCTGGCCGGTGCGCTGGCCGTCGTCGTGTGGATCGACAAGCACGTCGCGGCGGCCAAGGTCACCGCCAGCTACCACCCCGACCGCCAGGCGTTCTACTGGTACGGCGGGTTCGCCGCGCTGGCTCTGCTGGGCGGCGTTCTCGGCCTGGTCAAGCCGGTGCGTCGCGGGGTCAGCCGGTTCCGTCCGGTCGGCGACCCGGCGGCGCGGCGCGGCGCAGTGGCCGGCGTCATGGCGTTCGTGGCGATCGTCGGTTCCAGCGTGCTGGCCGGGCTGGCGGGCACCCTGGACGCGCTCTCGTCGCCCTCGGTGGCGCCGTCCGACGGGTTCCTCACCACCGATCTGGCGCTGGGCGCGGTGCTGGCCGCCGGTACCAGCGCGTACGGGCGCCGTGGCGGGGTCCTCGGTACGGTGCTCTCGGTCAGCCTGATCACCCTCGTCATGGGGTACTCCGACGCCGACAAGCTGCGCATCTCTCCCTACGCGGTCGCGGCGGTGGCGATCGGCGTCGGCCTCGTGGCGACCCGGCTGGTCGAGGCCTTCGGCCGCCCGCAGCCCGCCCGCAGGGCGGAGCCGGAGGCGGCCGGCTGGGACGGCGGCACCGGCGGCACGGAGGCCCGCTCAGCGGACGCGACGGGCCAGAACTGGACCGGCACTCGGCAGAGCGGCGGTTGGAGCAGCCAGCTTCCGGCCAGGTCCACCGACGACACGTGGGGTGGAGCGTCGGACGAGCGGTGGGGCGTCAAGTAGCGTTTCGGGTATGAAGACCGGCGAGCACGTGATGAGCGAGGGCTGACATGGGCGCGACCTTTGCCGAGCTGGATGCCCTGCCCACCGATGAGCTGAGCGAGCGGGCGTTCGCCCGGGCCCGCGAGAAGGTGGACCTGCCCTTCTTCTGGTCGTTGTTCGAGCACCTGCCCGCGAGGGAGGGCGGCAACGACGGAGGGCTGGGCGTGCAGTCCACGGTCGACGACGCGGTCGCCGTCTGGCGGGAGAGCACCGACCACGAGTACGGCGACCGGGAGCCCCTGATCCGGGCCGCGTTCATCGACTACCTGCTCAACAACTGACCGCCCTCAGACTCCCCTGGGGACAGTTCGGATCTTCCGGGACCATACGCCCGCGTCGATTGCCTGACCGAAAGTACGACCCCACACTGTCTGTATGGCTGTCGCTACTGGTGGGCGCGTTCGTACCGCAACGGGCACTGCGGTCATAGCCGCGCTGATTCTGGTACTCGCATTTGGCAACCCGGCCTACTTCGACTGGGCGGGGCACCACACGTCCAACGACGCGTGGGGCTTCTTCCTCCGCGAACTGGCCTGGCCCAACTGGTCGTTCAGCTCCGACCAGTCGGTGCGCACCATCCTCGCCGACGACCTCAAGGCGATCCTGCTCGTCGTCCTGACCGGGCTGTTCGTCACGGTGCTCGCCGGTTCTCAGCTGTCCCGTGCCCGGGGCAGCCTGAGCCAGTTCCTCGCCGGCTGGGGTGCCTACATGTTCGCCGGCGCGGTCGCTGGCCTGATCGCGGCTTTCGTACAGATCAACGCCAGCCTGCTCGGCGCCTTCCAGTGGGCCGCCGCCGGGGCGGTGTACGGGCTGTTCGTCGGCTGGATCATCGGGTTGGCCACGTTCGGCGCACGCCGGTAACCGATCCCTGTCCTGCCGGTGCGCCACCGGCGGGACAGGGCCGCCCCGGACGCCTCACACGACGCTCGACGGCCGTACCTCCGCGGGTGGCGCGGCCGCCGGCTCGCCGGCCGGGGAGCCCGCCTCGGCGGCCCCGGCCAGCGCGATCTGTGTCGGGGTCAGGACGCCCAGCGCCGTACCGTCGACGTCGCGCACCGCGACCCAGCCGGTACCGCCGTCCAGCAGCGCGGCCAGCGCGTCGCGCAACGAGTCGCCGAGGCGCACCGACGGCCCGGCCTGGACGCCGTCCACGGTGGACAACGGGGTCAGCCCGTGGCGGGGTACCGGCAGCACGGTCAGCCGTTTGATGCCCCGATCCGAGCCGATGAACTCCTTGACGAAGTCGTTCGCCGGCGAGCTGAGCAACTGCGCCGGGCTGGCGTACTGCTGGAGCGCCGCACCCTGGGACAGCACCGCGATCCGGTCCGCCATCCGGACCGCCTCGTCGATGTCATGGGTGACCATCACGATCGTCTTGCGTACCGTGGCCTGCAGCTTGAGGAACTCATCCTGCAGCCGGATCCGCACGATCGGGTCGACCGCCGAGAACGGCTCGTCCATCAGCAGCACCACCGGGTCGGCGGCCAGCGCGCGGGCGACCCCGACCCGCTGGCGCTGCCCACCGGACAGCTCGTTCGGGTACCGCTTGCCGTACCGGGTCGGGTCCAGCCCGACCAGGTCGAGCAGTTCGTCGACCCGCTCCTCGACGCGCCGCTTCGACCAGCCGAGCAGTTTCGGCACAGTCGCGACGTTGGCGCGGATCGTCTGGTGTGGGAACAGGCCGGTGTTCTGGATGACGTACCCGATGCGGCGGCGCAGATCGACCGCGTCGCCGGAGTTGACGTCGGAGCCGTCGAGCAGGATCCGACCGGACGTCGGCTCGATCAGCCGGTTGATCATCCGGAGCACCGTGGATTTGCCGCAGCCGGACGGGCCGATGAGCACAACGAGCTCACCAGCGGGGATGTCGAGGGAGAGCGTGCTCACCGCGTCGGTGCCGTCGGGGTAGCGCTTGCCGACTCGTTCGAGGGTGATCGGTGCCGCAGCCCCGGTCGAGGTACCGTCCACGTATGTCCCTTCCGGACTCACCGGTCCTGGCCTACGCCAGCGCCGCCAACCCGTGGTTCTCCTGGCAGTACATGCATGACAACTCGTCAACGGTACTGGCGGCGCTGCGCGAGCATGCCCTGCTGACCGTCGAGGCCGTCGTGGTGGCCGCCGTCGTGGCCATCCCGCTGGCCGTGCTCGCGCACTGGTACCGCCGGTTCACCGGCCCGATTCTTGCACTCTCCGGCGTGCTGTACACGATTCCGTCGCTGGCCCTGTTCGCGGTTCTGGCCCCGTTCGTCGGGATCGGGCGGGGGACCGTCGTCATCGGACTGGTGGTGTATGCGCTGTTGGTGATCGTGCGCAACACCCTGGCCGGTCTGGGGCAGGTGCCCGAAGACGTCCGGGAGGCGGCCCAGGGCATGGGGTATGGGCGGTTAGCCAGCCTGCTGCGCATCGAACTGCCGCTGGCGCTGCCGGGCGTCGTCGCCGGGCTGCGGTTGGCCACGGTGTCCACTGTGGCGCTCACCACGGTCGGGGTCCTGGTCGGGCACGGCGGTCTCGGCCAGCTGATCAGTGCCGGGTTCCACGCCAACTACCGGGCCGAGATCACCACCGCGACCGTGCTGGTCGTCGTGCTCGCGCTGATCCTGGACCTGCTGCTCGCCACCGTGGGCCGGCTGATGACCCCGTGGCTGCGCCGGAGGGCGTCGTGAACTACATCAACCAGGCGGTCCTGTGGCTCAACGACCCGTTGAACTGGACCAACCCGGGTACCGGCATCATCGCGCTGCTCGAACAGCACCTGCGCATCTCCGCGGCCGCCGTGCTGCTGGGCTGCCTGATCGCCTGGCCGCTGGGGCTGTGGCTGGGGCACTCCGGCCGGGGCGGCGGGCTGGTCGTCGTCGTGTCCAACGTCACGCTCGCGATACCGACCCTGGCGCTGCTGTCGATCCTTCCGCTCATCGCGTTCATCGGCATCGGCGAGCTGCCGGTGATCCTGTCCCTGACCGTGTTCGCCGTACCGCCGCTGCTGGCCAACGCGTACACCGGGCTACGCTCGGTGGATCCCGAGGTGCGGGAGGCTGCCCGGGGCATGGGCCTGTCCGGCTGGCAACTGCTCTGGCGGGTTGAGCTGCCGCTGGCGGTGCCGTACCTCGCCGCCGGGTTCCGTACCGCGGCGGTCCAGGTTGTGGCGACCGCCACTCTGGCCGCGCTGGTCGCCGGCGGAGGGCTCGGCGAGATCATCAGCGAGGGCTTCGGGCTGGGTCTGGCCAAGGCCGGTGGCCAGGTGCTCGCCGGTGGCCTGCTGGTCGCCCTGCTCGCGCTGTCGGTCGAGGGGGTACTGGGGATCGTCGAGCGGGTCGTCACGCCCCGGCCGCTGCGCCGATCCAAGCGGATCCGCAAGTCGAAGGTGGCGCTGACGGCCGAGTCCTGAGTCACATTCCAGGCAACGGGAGCCGTCATAGATGAAGCTCCGCTAACGAAATGTGTTATCTGTTGGTCCCCTCGGCATGGTGATGCTGAGCTGGGAGTTCACTGGGCGGTACTCACTACCGATACCGCTCGTCGGACACGCGGCGTGGCCATTCGGTCGCGCCGGGACACGGAAGGCGGGCACGAGATATGCACATGGTTTCGCGCGTCGCGGTGGGTCTACTGGGATTCGCGGTGACGGCGGGCATGATCGCGGGTTGTGGCAAGGCGGGCTCCTCGGGCACCGCCGCGCCGGCCAGCGGGGCGGCGGCCGGCGGATGCGCACCCATCGCGGGACAGCAGTTGGTCGTGCTCGATGACGACAAGCACATGCAGAACACCGACGACATCATTCCGGCCATCAACACCAAGGCGTCGTCGCCGGCGCTGTTGGCGGCGTTGAACAAGGTGTCGGCGGCGCTCGACACGACGAAACTGGTGGCGCTGAACAAGGCCACCGACATCGACCACAAGACGTCGGCCGCGGCAGCCGCCGACTTCGCCCAGGCCAACAACCTGACCAGCGGAGTCACCAGGGGCTCGGGCGGGAAGATCGTGGTCGGTGCGGCCAACTTCAGCGAGAACCAGACCCTCGCTGAGCTGTACAAGATCGTGCTGAACGCCGCGGGCTTCACCGCGACGACGCAGACGATCGGCAACCGGGAGCTCTACGAGCCGGCACTGGAAAAGAACCAGATCCAGGTCGTTCCGGAGTACGCGGCCACGCTCACCGAGTTCCTGAACAGCAAGGTGAACGGTGCCAGCGCCGCGCCGCAGGCATCCAGCGACCTGAACACGACGGTCACCGCGCTCAAGGCGGACGGTGCCAAGGTGGGCCTGAGCTTCGGCGACGCCTCCCAGGCGACGGACGAGGACGCGTTCGCGGTGACCAAGGCGGTCGCCGACAAGTACTCGCTCAAGACGCTGTCGGACTTCGCGGCGAAGTGCTCGGGCAAGGCCTCCGTGCTCGGTGGGCCGCCGGAGTGCCCGCAGCGGCCGTTCTGCCAGCAGGGTCTCGAGTCCAAGTACAGCATGTCGTTCGGCCAGTTCAAGCAGCTCGACAGCGGCGGGAACCTGACCAAGACGGCGCTGACCGGCGGTCAGATCACGCTCGGCCTGGTCCTGTCGTCGGACCCGGTGTTCGCGAGCTGACCCGGGCGGCAAACCCGCTACGCGATTACGCGGCCTCGGACCGTACCGGTCCGGGGCCGCGTGCTGTCAGCTCATCGATACGCTCCGTCATGAGCCGCGATTGTTGGTGCGTGGGTTGGGTTTGGGGGTTTCCGTTCCGTTCCAACTCTCGGTAGCCTCTAAAACCATGCCGGCCTCGGAGACCCAACAAGAGGGAAGGCGAGGCGGACGGCTACTGACCGTGGTCTTCTGGATCGGGGTGGGCCTGGCTCCACTGGCAGCGCTCCTGTTGCTGATCGGCGGAGCCTCGGGGCTCAAGGTAGCGGCCGTGCTCGCCATTCTCGCCGTCGTACTCGTCGGATTGTCCGTGATGCTGCGGCCGGACGCGGGCAGCCTGCGCGTCGAGCTTGAGGAGACCATGCTCGACGAGATCGACATGCTCCGCGAGGACGTGCGCCAGGACATCACCACCGCCGCCCGCGCCACGCACAAGTCTTTCTCCGAGAAGCTCCAGATGCTCCACGAGAACGTGGAGGTCCTGCGCGGCCAGGTCGAGTCGATGCGGGCCGCCGGGCAGGAGCGGGCCGAAGCGAAGTCGGCTCCGGTGGCCGCCCGCACTGCCCCGGTGCCCCCGCCCGAACCGCAGGCGGCCAGCCCGATGGTGGCCGGCGGCGGCGTGGTGCGGCACACCGAGACGGTCCGGGAAACCACCCGGCAGACGATCGTGGACCAGCACGGCGACGCCGAGCGTGGCACGGTCTACGGCGGTGGCGGTGGCGGTACGCACGGCAGGCAGGCCGAGCCGGCCACGCCGCCGCCGACCCACCGCCGCGCGGGTGGCGACCGGTCCGATCGGGAACCCGAGCGGGGACGATCCGACCGGGACGGCTGGGGACCGGGACGGGACGACCGTGAGGAGTCCTGGACCGAGCAGCGGCTGCGCGAGCGCCTGGCCGAGGGGCGGGGCGCGGGGCGGGCGGGCGAGTCCCGGTCCGGGCCCGACGACTACCGGGGTGGCGATTCCCGGGGCAGCGATTCCCGGGGTGGCGGCCACCGCGGGGGCGGGCACTACCGCGACAGCGCCGACGACTATCCGAGCGGCGACATCAGGGGCAGGGAAGAGTACCCGAGCGGCGACGTCCGCGGCTCTGACGACTCCTGGCGGCCACGGCGGCACGACCGTGACGATCCGGCGGACGACCCGCGGTGGTCCGAGGTACGTGCCGGCGACCGGTGGGCGGCGGTGCGGTCCGACGACCGCGGTCGCGAGCTGCGCATGGGTGAGCGGCGTGCGGAGATGCACTCCGACGAGTCCGGCACGGAGATGCGGATCGAGGACCGGTGGGCGTCGGTGCGCCGCGAGGAGAGCCGGCGCGACGAGGCTCGGCGGGACGAAGGGCGCCGCGAGGAGGGCCGCCGCGACGAGGGCCGGCGGGACGAGGGACGCCGCGATGAGGGCCGCCGTTCGGAGGGACGCCGTTCGGAGTACTCGCGCGACGCCGAGCCGGTCCGCGCGTCGCGGGACGAGACCCGCGGTTCCCGTCACGAGTCCCGGTCCCGGGACGACTCTCCCGACTCCTACGACGAGCCCCGCGAGACCCGCCGGGAACGGCGCGAGCGCGAGGAGCGCTGGTCGGCCGAGCCATCCGGAGAGAGCCGACCGGCCGGGCGGCGGGCGCACCAGGAGGAAGAACCGCCGTCCCGGTCCGAGGGCTCCGTGCAGCGGCGCGGTTCGGTCCCGGCGCTACCGGCGGCACCCGGCCACTCGGCGTCGACCTGGACGCAGGGCTGGCGTGAAGACCCGGCCGAACGCGAGCGCGAACGGGAACGGGAGCCACGCCGCCGCCGCGACGAGGACCGGGACGACCGCTGGGAGCGGGACGACACGGGATCGCGCAACAGCGGATCCCGCTCCCACCGCATCGACTTCGAACTGTCCGACGACCGCTGGCGCTGATCCGGCGACCGTTGGCACCGGGCGTCACTGGCGCTCACGCGTCACTTGTCGATGTCGCCTACCACGAAGAACATCGAGCCCAGGATGGCGATCAGGTCCGGTACCAGGCAGCCGGGCAGAAGCGTGGACAGCGCCTGCACGTTCGCGTAGGACGCGGTACGCAGCTTCATCCGCCAGGGCGTCTTCTCCCCGTGCGACACGAGGTAGTACCCGTTGATGCCGAGCGGATTCTCGGTCCACGCATAGGTGTGGCCCTCCGGCGCCTTGACCACCTTCGGCAGCCGCACGTTCACCGGTCCGGATATCTGGTCGACGCGATCCAGGCAGGTGGTGGCCAGGTCCAGGGACACGTACACCTGGTCCAGCAGGCACTCGAAGCGGGAGTGGCAGTCGCCGGCCTGGCGGGTCACCACCGGTACCGACAGGGAACCGTAGGCCAGGTACGGCTCGTCCCGGCGCAGGTCGAAGTCCAGCCCCGAGGCGCGGGCCACCGGCCCGGAGGCGCCGTACGCGGCGGCCTGCTCCGCGGTGAGCACCCCGACCCCGACCGTACGGGCGAGGAAGATCTCGTTGCGCCGGATCAGGTTGTCCAGGTCCGGCAGCCGCCGGCGCACCTCGTCGATCGCGGCCCGGGCGCGCCGGGTCCAGCCCGCCGGCACCTCCTCCTTGAGCCCCCCGACCCGGTTGAACATGTAGTGCATCCGGCCGCCGGAGACCTCTTCCATGATGGCCTGGATCGTCTCGCGTTCCCGGAACGCGTAGAAGACCGGTGTGATCGCGCCGATCTCCAACGGGTACGAGCCGAGGAACATGAGGTGGTTGAGCACCCGGTTCAGTTCCGCGAGCGCGGTGCGCAGCCACACGGCGCGCTCCGGCACCTCGATGCCCATCATCCGCTCCACGGCCAGCGCCACGCCCAGTTCGTTGGCGAACGCGGACAGCCAGTCGTGCCGGTTGGCCAGCACGATGATCTGCCGGTAGTCGCGGACCTCGAAGAGCTTCTCGGCGCCCCGGTGCATGTAGCCGATGATCGGCTCGCAGGAGATCACCCGCTCGCCGTCGAGTACCAGCTTCAGCCGCAGCACCCCGTGCGTCGACGGGTGCTGTGGCCCGATGTTGAGCACCATGTCCGCGGTGTCCAGGCCGGTACCGGTTCCGACAACCACCTCGCGGGTCATGGTTCGAATGGTACGGGCACGCCGACCGCGTGGAGCAGCCAGAAGTGGCCACCCAGGCCGGCCGGATCGGTCAGTTCGGCCGCCTCGGCGGCGCCGGCCAGGGCCCGCAGGTAGTCCATCGGGTCGGTAGACGCCTGCGAGAGGGGCGGCCGGGCGCCCGACACGCCGAGGCGGTGCAGCGCGTCCCGCTGCGTGATCAGCGTCGCGTCCCCGGGGGTGGCGGCCGCCAGCGCGTCGAACGCCACGTGGGCGGTCAGGTCGCAGGACCCGTCCGGTACCGGCGGGACCTGCCGGCCGGCGCGGAAGCCGGTGAGAGTGCCTAGCGCCGGGCGGTCCGCGGCCAGGTGCCCGTAGTCGACCGCCAGCGCGATCCCACACTCCACAGTGGACAGAGCCGCCCGCCAGGCCTCCTCGCGCGGTACCCCGATCTCGGCCCGGTGACCGGGGCCTAGCGGCCACCAGCGCGCCAGCCAATCGGCGTCCACATCGGACACCGGTTCCCCCGGCGAGCCGTCGACGTGGACGTAGCGCGCGACGCCGGCGCCGTCGAGTTCGGCCTGATCCACCGGTACGTTGTCCAGCCACTCGGTCGCGATCAGGAGCCCGTTGACCGCCGCCGGTACGGCAGCCGACCAGTCCACGAGGGACGGCAGGTCGGCCGGCCGGGCCGCCAACTCCACCGCGGTCAGCAGGAGCCGGTCGTAGAGACCGTCGGGTACCTCCCCGGCCAGGGCCAGCAGCAGCTCACCCCGGCCGGCGCCGACGTCGACCACGTCCAGCGTGTCCGGCCCGCCCATCGCCTCGTCGAGCCGGACCAGCAGCCTGGCCACGGCCCGGGCGAAGTGCGGCGAGGCGTGCACGCTGGTCCGGAAATGGTCGGCGGGGCCGTCTCCGGACACGAAGAAGCCCCCGGGCCCGTAGAGGGCGCGATCCATCGCCTGCCGCCAGCGCACCCGACGAAATCTACTCAGCGTCCTCCTCAGGGAGGACCCGATCGCGCCAACGTCGCACCTCGGTGGGGCGGCGCCGGGTCTCCCGCCGGATACCCTCGGTGCATGGCCAGCCTGCCCGCGACCCGCCGCTCGTCGCCGCCGCCACCCGGCCGGTCGGTGGCGCGGCTCGTCCGCGGCCTGGTGACGGGGCCCGGCGAGCGTCCCCGGATCCGGCCGCGGGCGGCGTTGTTCGACGTCATGGTCGCGGCGATCGTCGGGCTGGCCGCGGTCGTGCCGCTTCTCAGCGCCCGGCGGGGCATCGGTGTGGAACTGATCGGGCTGGGCATGGCCGCCGCCCTGCTGTTCCGCCGCCGGTACCCGCTGCCGGTGATGGCGGCGGTCAGCCTCAGCGGGCTGCTCCAGGTGCTGCTCTACTCGCACCGGCATGATCCGCAGCTGTACGACGTCGCCGTACTGATCGCGATGTACTCGACCGTGAAGTACGGGCGGCGGCTGTGGCACGGTTTCCTCGCCGCGGTACCGGTCGTGCTCGGCTGCGGGATCGAGCTGGTACGCCATATCGCGATCCATTCGAACCTCCACCACTATGCCCAACTGTGGGCGGAGGAGACAGCGTTCCTCCTGACGATCTGCGCCACGGTGTGGCTGACCGCGTACACGCTGCGGACCAGGCGGCTCTACGTGGCCAGCCTGGAGGCGCGGGCCGCCACCGCCGAACGGGAACGTGATCATCTGGCCCGGATCGCGGTCGCCACCGAGCGCGCGTCCATCGCCCGGGAGCTGCACGACGTGGTCGCGCACAGCATGGCCGTCATGATCGTGCAGGCGGACGGCGCGGCGTACACGCTGGACGGCGATCCGGACCGGGCCAAGGTCGCGATCAAGCAGGTGGCCGCGACCGGCCGGGACGCGCTGGAGGATATGCGCCGGCTGGTGGGCGTGCTGCGCGCCGGTCACGACGACGAGACCGAGCCGCCCGCGGACCGGCGCCGGATCGGCCTGGACCAGCTCGATGCGCTGGTGGACGGGGCGCGCTCAGCGGGATTGACTGTGACGCTGACCGAAGACGGCCAGCGGCCGGAGCTGCCGGCGGCGGTGGGGCTGGCCGTGTACCGGATCGTCCAGGAGGCGCTGACCAACGTGTTGCGCCACGCCGGGCCGACCTCGGCGGTGGAGCTGGCGCTGCGGTACCGGCCGGATACGGTCCGGATCGAGGTCGGCGACGACGGGGGCGGGTCGGGCGCCACTCGGTCGAGCCCAGCTCAGGCGGAGGCCTCCCGGTCCCGGAGCCCTGGGACCTGTTCGTCCGAGGTGAGCGGGGAAGGACACGGGCTGGTGGGGATGCGTGAACGGGTCACCGTATACGGCGGCACCTTCGAGGCCGGGCCGAGGCTCGGCGGTGGCTGGCGGGTCAGCGCGGAGGTGCCGTGGACGTGATCCGGGTGGTCATCGTCGACGACCAGTCGCTGGTCCGTGCCGGGTTCCGGATGGTGCTCGCGTCACAGACCGACATCGAGGTGGTCGGCGAGGCCGGTGACGGCGCGGAGGCGCTGCGGCTGCTCGCCCGGACGCGGGCCGACGTGGTGGTGATGGACATCCGCATGCCGATCATGGACGGGGTGGAGGCGACGCGCCGGCTCTGCGGCGCGGACCGCGGCGGCCGCGACCAGGGCGGTGAGGGCCCACGGGTGCTGGTGCTGACCACGTTCGACACCGACGCCGACGCGTTCGCCGCGTTGCAGGCCGGGGCGAGCGGGTTCCTGCTCAAGAACGTGCCGCCCGAGGACCTGCTGTCCGCGGTCCGGGTGGTGGCCGGCGGCGAGGCGGTGGTCGCGCCACGGATCACGCGGCGGTTGCTCGACCGGTTCGCCGGCCAGCTGGCGCCCCGGCCGGGGGACACCGGCCGGCTGGAGCAGCTGACCGACCGGGAGCGCGAGGTGCTGATGCTGATCGCGCAGGGGATGTCCAACGTGGAGGTCGCCGAGCGGCTGTACGTCGCGGAGACCACGGTCAAGACGCACGTCGGGCGCATCCTCACCAAGCTGGGGCTGCGCGATCGGGTCCAGGCGGTCGTTCTCGCGTACGAGGCGGGGTTGGTCCGGCCCGGCCAGTGAAGATCGCCACACGTCCTGGGTCGGCTTCGGCGTATCGGCGCATACTGGGCATCGACCGGTACCCACCTTCGAGGACTGGATCAGATCATGAGCGCATCGCCGCGCGTCAAGACCGTCGGCATCATCGGAGCCGGACGGGTCGGTTCCGTTCTGGGCGCGGCGCTCGCCGGCGCCGGGTACGACGTCATCGGCGCATCAGGCCGGTCGCCCGCCGCGCAGGCCCACATCGAAGACCTTCTGCCGGGTACTCCCCGCCGACGGCCCACCGACATCGTCGCCGAGGCCGACCTGGTGATCTTCGCGGTACCCGACGACGCCCTCGCCCCGCTGGTCGCGCACCTCGCCGAGTCCGGTGCCTTCCGCCGAGCCGATGCGCCGGACGGCCAGCCGACCGGGCAGGCGCACAGCCAGGCGACCGGACAAGCGCACAGCCAGCCGACCGGGCAAGCGGACGACCCGGCGACCGGGCAGGCGCAGAGCCAGGCGACCGGTCAGTCGCACGGCCAGCCGGCCGGGGAGCCGCATCGCGGACCGGCCGGCA
>DASXOA010000493.1:0-24095 GCA_036494675.1 Rugosimonospora sp. | reverse complement strand
CATGCCCGCCGCGCTGCTCACGGCCGCCACGCGGGTCGTCGTACCCGCCGCCGTAGCCCGCGCCGCCTTCCGACCCGTACCCGCCGCGGGGCTCGTCGTAGCCGGGCTGGCCGCCGCTGCCGTAGGTTCCGCCGCCCCGGCCCCCGGCCGGAGGCTCGTAGCCGGTGGCACCGCCGTAGCCGCCGCCACCACCCTCGTAGCGGCGGGTGGTGTCCGGGTACCCGTCTGCGGAGCCGTGGGCCCCGCCGGACTCGTACCCGCCGGCCGAGCCGCGGTGGCTCGACTCGTACCCGCCCGGCTCGTAGCCACCGGGCTCATACCCGCCGCCGGCTCCGTAGCCGCCGGCCTCGGGCTCGGGCTCGTACCGGGACGTCGCCTGCCCGTCGCCGTAGCCGGCCCGCCGGGTCGGCTCGCCGGCTCCGTAGCCGCCACCCGACGCTGGCCGGCTGGCGCCGTAGCCGCCCCCGGAGGCCGGTTGGGTGGCTCCGTAGCCGCCGCCGGAGGCCGGTTGGGTGGCTCCGTAGCCGGCACCCGACGCCGGTTGGGTGGCACCGTAGCCGCCCCCTGGGGGCTCGGCCCGACCGTAGGTCGTCGGCTCGTTGTAGCCGCCGTAGTCGCGGTTCGGTGGTGCGGCGTACGGGTCGGCGGCCGGCCGCTGTCCCGGCGCGCTGTGCGCGGGCTGGGTGGCGTCGTACCCGCCCGGCCCGGCGTCGTAGCCGGCTCCGCGGTCGTAGTCCTGCTCGCCGTACCCGCCGGGGGCGTAGGGGTCGTTGCCGTACCCGTACCCGTCGCCGCCCTGGTACGGCGCGCCGCCGTAGCCGGCCGGCTGGGTCGCCGGGTCGGGTGCGCCGTACGGATCCGGGTACTCGTCCACCACCGGCCGATGCATCATCGTGGGCGCGTCGGCCATGGGGTCCCGGCCGACCATGGTCGGGTCGCCGTACCCGCCGCTGCGCGCGACCTGGGTCGCGTCGTTCTGTGCTCCCCGGTACGCGCCCCGGCTCGAAGGCACGGGAGTCGGGCCCCGGCGCGGCATGCCGTCCTCGTCGTCGTCATCCCCGGGCTCGCCGCTGTCGTTCCTGCGGCGCCAGAGGATGATCCCGATCGCGGCGACGCCGGCCAGCACGAGGATCGCGCCGAGCACGATCAGCAGTGTCGAGAATCCGCTGCCACCGGAGTTGGCCGCGGCGGCATTCGTGCCGAGCGGCACGACATTTCCGGTCGGGGCCGTCTGGGTCGGCACCGGTGGGTCGCTGTCGGACGCGGTGGCGGGGGTGTTGGACGTGAGCGCGATCGCCGGAAGCGTGTAGGACTGGCCGGCCACGACGTTCTGGCTCAGGTCCTTCTCCTGGTACCCGTCCTTCGTGATCACGAAGGCGAGCACGCCGGGGACGATCGGGTTGTTGCCCGAGGACCTGAACGTGAACCGACCGCTGGAGTCCGTGGTAGCGGTGAAGGTGTGATTCGCGTCATCCTGCATGGCGACGGAGGCACCCGAGATGGCGGCGCCGGTGCCGATGTCCTTGACCGTGCCGCTGACCTGGTTCACCGTGGTCGGCGCCGCCTGGGTCGTCGGTGCGGCCGCGTTGCCGTGCACGACGGCCTGGAAGTTGGCGCTGTCGCTGTGGCGGTCGAAGTCGGCGATCTTGACAGTGCCGTTCGAGTTCAGGTTCTGCCCGGGCGCCACGTTGCTCGTCGCCTTGATCGTGAACGACACCTGGGCGCTGCCCGGAGGGCTGCCTGCCTTGAAGGTGACCGTGCACGCGCTCGGGCCGTTGCTGTCGCAACCCTTCGGGCTGCTGACCGCGAAGTTGCTTCCCAGCCCGTTGACGGAGACGCTGATCTGCTCATCGGCGGTTGCGGGAAGCTTGGTCTGAACCTCGATCTGGAGGTTCTGGGTGTCTCCCGGGCCGAAATCGCTCAGCGGGAGGACGGACACGCCGATGGCGTTGTCGGCAAACGCGGGCGTCGCGATTGCTCCGACACTCCCAGCCACCAACACCGCCATGAGTCCGGCACGCAGCGCCAAGGCTCGTCGGTGCGCAGTCAACATCCACCGCCTTCCGTTCCGACCACCCCCCGTGCGAATGCACCGTGGGCAACTATGCCTTGTCTGATGGCGCGATGAAAGTCAGGGGGCATGCCTAACTGACCCGGGTGCGAGCCGTATCGTCCCGACGTGCCCCCTGTGACCCCCGGCCAGGATTCGGTGGCGGAAGCCGTCGGGGCCCTCGACGCCGGTCAAGAACCGGCCCGTGAGCTGCTGCGCGATGCCGTGCGTTGGCTGCTGTCCGAACTTTCTTCGCGGGCCCCTGGCCGATCGGTGGAGGTACGGGTTCCACCCTACGGTGCGATTCAGTGCGTTGCCGGGCCGCGACACACCAGAGGAACGCCACCGAATGTCATCGAGACCGACCCGGTGACCTGGTTACGGCTCGCTACCGGCAGGTTGGACTGGTCGGAGGCCCGGGCGCAGGGCCGGGTGTCGGCCAGTGGCATCCGTACCGACATCTCCGACCTGCTGCCCCTCTGGGTCGGATGACCGTCCGCCGGTCGTCCGGTGACCGGCTCGGCGCTGGCTCCCGGTCGATCCGACCCCACCGCTTAGCTACTAAGAGCGACCAAAAGGCAGCTTTCCGCTAGGTCCTGGCGCACGCGTACACTGTCACGCGAACGGAAAAAGCCGGAAGAACCAGCGGTCCAAGGAGCGGCAAGTGCCCCGAGGCGACGGCCGATTGAGCCATGAACTCGACCCTGGCCGCCCCGGACCCCAGGACGCGTGTGGAGTCTTCGGTGTCTGGGCGCCGGGCGAAGAGGTCGCCAAGCTGACCTACTTCGGGCTGTACGCGCTTCAGCACCGGGGCCAGGAGGCGGCCGGCATCGCGGTCAGCGACGGTTCCGGCGTGGTGGTCTACAAAGACCTCGGCCTGGTCGCCCAGGTCTTCGACGAGCCGACGCTGGCCAGCCTGCGTGGACACCTGGCGATCGGGCACGCCCGCTACTCGACCACCGGCGGCTCCACCTGGGAAAACGCGCAGCCGACCATTCAGGCGACGATCGCCGGTACGACGATCGCCCTGGCCCACAACGGCAATCTGGTCAACACCGCGGAACTCGCGGCCACGGTCCGGACCGAGGACGGCTCGACCAGCGACACGTCCCTGGTGACCGCGATGCTGGCCGGGCTCCCCGACCTGTCCGTCGAGGCCGCCGCGATGCTGGTGCTGCCGAGGCTCAAGGGCGCGTTCAGCTTCGTGTTCATGGACGAGAACACGCTGTACGCGGCGCGCGACCCGAACGGTGTCCGGCCCCTGGTGCTCGGCCGCCTGGAGCGGGGCTGGGTGGTGGCCAGTGAGACCGCCGCGCTGGACATCGTCGGCGCCAGCGTGGTGCGTGAGGTCGAGCCGGGCGAGTTGATCGCGGTCGACGAGGACGGTCTGCGCTCGCAGCGCTTCGCCGCCCCCGACCCCAAGGGCTGCCTGTTCGAATACGTCTACCTCGCCCGGCCGGACACCACCATCGTCGGGAGCAACGTCTACGCCACCAGGGTCGCCATCGGTCGCCGGCTCGCCCATGAGCACCCCGCCGACGCGGACCTGGTCATCCCGGTACCGGAGTCGGGCACCCCGGCCGCCATCGGCTTCGCCGAGGAGTCCGGCATCCCGTACGGTTCCGGGCTGGTCAAGAACCCGTACGTGGGACGCACCTTCATCCAGCCGTCACAGACCATCCGGCAGCTCGGCGTGCGGCTCAAGCTCAACCCGCTGCGGCAGGCCATCAGGGGTCGCCGGATCGTGGTGGTCGACGACTCGATCGTGCGAGGCAACACGCAACGGGCAATCGTCCGGATGCTGCGCGAGTCCGGCGCTCTCGAGGTGCACGTGCGCATCTCCTCGCCGCCGGTGAAGTGGCCGTGCTTCTACGGCATCGATTTCGCCACCCGGGCGGAGCTGATCGCCAACGGGTTGGACACGGAAGGGATCCGGCGCTCGATCGGCGCCGACACCCTGGGTTACGTCTCGCTGCCCGGTCTCATCGCCGCGACCGAGCAGCCCCGGACCCGGCTGTGCCGGGCGTGCTTCGACGGGGAATACCCGATCGGGCTGCCCAGCGACAACCTCATCGGAAAGCATGTGCTGGAAGGCGTCGGTCGTCGGGTGGCCGGAGATCCCACCGCCGACGAAACCACCGATGCCCGTGGTGCTGCCGATCCCGAAACGGCGGACGCGCTGCTGCGTCAGTGACCACGAAGAAAAGACAAGTCGGCCCAGCGGCTGGCGAGGCGGGAAGCGCCGAACCAAAGGCGTAACCGCCGTACGGAGGAGAGAACAGTGACCCAGGCTGAGCGCGCCGAAATCCAACACCAGCCATGGACCGGCGGCAACGGACGTTCCGCCCGTAAGCGGACGGTAACGTATGCCGACGCCGGTGTCTCGATCCACGCCGGTGAGCAGGCCGTCGAGTTACTCAAGAAGAAGGTGCACCGCACGCTGCGGCCCGAGGTCATGGGAGATGTCGGCGGGTTCGCGGGACTGTTCCGCCTCGACATGAAGAAGTACAAGCAGCCGATCCTGGCCTCCTCGGCCGATGGCGTCGGCACCAAGCTGATCGTGGCGCAGACCATGGACATCCACGACACCGTCGGCATCGACCTGGTCGCGATGGTCGTCGACGACCTGGTCGCGTGCGGCGCCGAGCCGCTGTTCCTGCTGGACTACATCGCCTGTGGCGAAGTGGTTCCGGAGCGGGTCGCGGAGATCGCCGCCGGCATCGCGGACGGCTGCCGCGCGGCGGGCTGCGCCCTGCTGGGCGGAGAGACCGCGGAGCACCCGGGTGTGATGCGCCCGCACGAGTACGACATCTCCGGCACCGGGGTCGGGGTGGTCGAGGCCGACGCGATCCTGGACCGGGAGAACGTGGAACTCGGCGACGTGGTCATCGCGATGGGCTCGTCCGGACTGCACTCCAACGGGTACTCGCTGGTGCGGCACGTGCTGCTGTCCGGCGCCGGGCGGATGCGGCTGGAGACCGTCGTCGACGACCTGGGCAAGGAGCGCAGCCTCGGCGAGGAGTTGCTGACTCCGACCAGGATCTATGCCCGGGACTGCCTGGGCCTGGTCGAGGAGTGCGACGTGCGGGTGTTCGCGCACATCACCGGTGGCGGCATCCCGGGCAACCTGTCCCGGGTCCTCCCGGAGCGCATGGACGCCGTGGTCAACCGCGCGACCTGGCGCCCGCAGCCGATCTTCGATCTGGTGCAGACCAGGGGCCGCATCGACAACGCCGAGATGGAGAGCACGTTCAACATGGGCGTGGGGATGATGGCCGTGGTCTCGCCCGAGGACGCGGACCGCGCGCTGGCGTTCCTGGCTGCCCGCAAGGTGGAGGCGTGGCCGGCCGGGGAGATCGTCGAGGGTAGCGGCGAGGTTCAGATGGTCGGCTCGTACACGAGGGGATAGGGCCGCGCGGCGGCGATTCGCCACCGGTTGGGGGTTTGAACGGTCGGCCGAGGGTGCACTAGCCGGTACGGCTGGGAGCCCCTAATCTGAATCGACACTCCCCTAAACGGAGGAGGGGACTTTGTCGTCTCCGAGGTGGAGCGGGATGCGCGGCATAGCCGTGGTTCCGTCGTACGTGATCATGCAGCCGACCACCTTGTGCAACCTCGACTGCGCGTACTGCTATCTCCCCTTCCGTTCGGCGGACCGGCGCATGCCGGTGGCGGTGGCCGAGGCGGTCGCCTCCTCGGTGAACACGTGGGCGGCGCGGGCCCCCCGGTTCTCGGTGGTGTGGCACGGTGGCGAGCCGACCAGCGTCGGGCGCACCCAGCTGGCACGGCTGATGGCCCCGTTCGCCGGTGTCGAGCACCACATCCAGACCAACGCCACGCTCATCGACGACGCCTGGTGCGAGTACTTCATCGAGCACGAGGTCAGGGTGGGGGTCAGCGTCGACGGCCCGCGGGGGCTCACCGCGCGGCGGGTCGACCGGGGTGGCCAGCCGGCCTATGACCACATCCTGCGCGGCATCGGCGCGCTGCGCCGGCACGGCATCCCGTTCGCCGCTCTGTGCGTCGTCTCCGATCCGCGGCCGGGTCTGGCCGACGAGCTGTACGGGTTCTTCCTCGACCTGGGCTGCTATGCCCTGGGCATCAACGTCGAGGAGCGGGAGGGCGTCAACGTGGCGCACACCGGGTTCACCGGCGGCGCGATGCAGACCTTCTGGGCGGAGCTGACGGCCGCGTGGCGGGCCGAACCGCGGATCGAGCTGCGGGAGGTCGAATGGGCGCTGCGGTACGCCGGGGCGGCCCTGGCCGGCACCGACGATCAGCTGCTGCCGCGCCAGTTCGATCCGATCCCGGCGATCGGCGAGGACGGCCGGGTGGTACTGCTGTCTCCGGAGCTCGCCGGTTTCGTCGACGCCCGGTACGGCGACTTCTCCTCCGGCAACGTGCTGGACCGCCCGCTGCACGAGATCGTCGCCAGCGCGGCCGAAAACTCGGAGGGCTGGATCGGCGAATACCTGTCCGGCGTCGAGGCATGCCGGGTGAGCTGCCCGTACTTCGGCTTCTGCGGCGGGGCGCACGCCTCCAACCGGTACTTCGAGCACGGCCGGTTCGACGGCACGCAGACCGATCACTGCCGGAACAGCAAGATTCGCCTGTTGGAGGGAGTGCTGGAGTATGCCCGAGGGCACTGAGTCGATCGCCGACCGGGTACGGGCCGCCGAGCCGGGTCTGGTCGCGATGCTGGCCGAGGCGGAGCGGACGTGGCGGGCCCGTACCGAGGACAGGCACGCCGGTACCCCCGGGTGGCGCCCGTTCGAGGACGCCTTTCCGACCTTCTACCAGTTCACCAACAGGCCGCGGTAACGCGCTTCCCGGCACGCGCTTCCCCGTCAAGATCGACTCTTCGCCCGGCAACCGGGGGCGGCTGTCCGCATCCGGGCCCGGCACGCCTGGCGCGGCTCCGGGTGGGATGGATCACACCGATTGATCTGGGGGCACACTTAAGCACGCGGGACCAACCGCGTGCTTGTGTGTGCCGCCCAGTCCTTACCGGTGCCCGGGCGCCCAGGCGTCGTCGTCCGACTCGTCCTCGTCGTCCTCGTCGTCCGAGTCGTCGCCAAGGTACTCGCCGTTGTCGAAGTGTTCTCTCGACTTCTCGCTGCTGGTGAGCTCGCGCTGCAGTGCAGCGAGGTCGGTGTTTGGGGAGTGGTACTTCAACTCCCGGGCCACCTTTGTCTGCTTCGCCTTAGCTCGGCCGCGCCCCATGGCTCGACCCCCTCGCACAGAATTACGGGGCAGCCCAATCAGACGCGCCCCGATGACTACAGGCATCTCTCGTGGCTCATACGGTACATGTCGAGGGCCAGGTTCGGCACCTCGGCCCTCCGCCGGCCGGTCCTTACCCGGCGGGCCGGCTCGCCAGACGGCGTTGGCGAGCCGGACCCGGTGGGTTAAAGCCTGATCGTCCGCAATCGACCGACTTCGGCCATCCGGCGCTCGGCCAGCCGATCGGCGGCGGCGGCCGGAGGCACCCCTTCGGCGTCGGCCAGGGCGAGGATCTGCCGCGTGGTGTCGTAGATCTTGGTGGCCCGCAGCTTCGCCCGATCGAAGTTGAAACCCTCGATCTCGTCGGCCACCTGGATCACCCCGCCGGCGTTGACCACGTAGTCGGGAACGTACAGGACGCCCCGGTCCGCCAGTACCTTGTCGATGCCGGGGTGGGCGAGCTGGTTGTTGGCCGCGCCGGCCACGACCTTGGCACGCAGGGCCGGTACCGTCTCGTCGTCCAGGGCCGCGCCGAGCGCACAGGGTGCATAGACGTCGATCTCGGACCGGATCAGCGCGTCCGCGCCGTCAACGATGTCGACCTGCGGATACGTCGTGCGTACCCAGTCCAGCGCCCGGTCGGACACATCGGTGGCCACCACCGACGCGCCGTCCTCGATGAGGTGCGTGGTCAGGTGCTTGCCGACCTTGCCCAACCCGGCGACGCCGACCGTGCGGCCGGCGAGTGACGGGGTACCCCAGCGGTGCTCCGCGGCCGCGCGCATCCCCTGGAAGACGCCCCAGGCGGTAAGGATCGAGGAGTCGCCGGCACCGCCGTGCTCCACGCTGCGCCCGGTCACGAACCGCGTCTCCCGGGCTATGACGTCCATGTCCTGCACGTAGGTGCCGACGTCGCAGGCGGTGAAGTAACGACCGCCCAGGGAGGCCACGAACCGGCCGTAAGCGCGCAGTAGCGGCTCGGATTTGTCCTGCTCCGGATCGCCCCAGATGACCGCCTTGCCGCCGCCGAGGTCGAGTCCGGCCAGAGCGTTTTTGTACGCCATGCCACGGGAGAGTTCAAGCACATCGTGCAACGCATCGGCCTCGGACTCGTACGGATAGAACCGGGTACCGCCGAGCGCCGGCCCGAGAGCCGTCGAGTAGATCGCGATGATCGCTCGCAGGCCAGACTGTTTGTCCTGGCAGAACACGACCTGTTCGTGATCGGTGTCACTGTTGAACACGCCCATGGCAACACTCCCTTGTGGGGTTCGCGTCTCGCATCCGGCGGGGTGTTGCCGGATATCACGAACTCTAATGCGGCCGGCCTGTTGCGTACGCGGCAGCGGAACCACCGTCCGGCGTGGCACGATCGCCTGCGTGCCCTCGAACTTTGCCGCCTACCTTCGGGTGTACGAGCCGCTGACCGCCTTTGACCGCGAGCGCCAACTCTACTGGCGCCGGTACGTCAAGGACGGTCGCGCCATCGGACCCCTGGACGGGCCCGGACGGCAGCGCACCGTGGTCCTGGAGGCGCTGGGTGCCGGCTGGACCCGGCTGCCCGACCTGCCGGACGAGGCCTATGTCCTGGAGACCGATGAGACGCTGCTGATCTGCCCATGGAACCTGCGCTTCCGGGTCGCCGAGGCGGCGCTGTCCGCCCGGGACGGGGTGCCGGCGGTGCTGGCCGACGCGTTCGTCCCGCCGATACTCGCCGGCCTGGCGAAGTCGGTGGTGGAGGACTGGCGCAGCGGGGCCAAGGTGCTGGAGCAGGGGATGCCCCGGGTACACGAGCAGGTCTCGACGTGGGGCGTGCCGCTGCGCTGGTTCGTGTTCGTCGACATGACCGAGAAGCAGTTGTCCGTCCGTCCGGGCCGGCGGGTGCTGCGGTACCGGACGGAGATCTCCAAGGCTCGCCGGCGGGCTCACCGGGCGCACTCGGTGCTCCGCAAGGCGCTGGGCGACGCGCCGATCACCGAGGCCGTCGAGGAGAGCACCCGGTGGCTGGAGGAATTCCACCCGCGCTCGCTGGTCGAATTGGATTACAGCGGGCTTGTCCCGCTTCTGTCGGATGATGCACTCGCCGAGGATGACTCACCGGGGTTGGTCGCGGCCGGACTCACCGGTCTTTCGCACGGCGACGCGGACTCGGCCACCGAGGCATATGAGCAGCTAGTGGCCAGGTGGCGGGCCGTCCAATTGCTCGAACGGAGCAATTAAGGTGAAACTGGTTCGTGTTCGTGCGATAACGCAGCGTAGTAAATCATCCAAATAAGACATTATCTACCGTACAAAATACGGAAAAATCAGGCATTCATCATCCGTCCATCCACGGACCTTCAGCCGTTCGGTCCATGTCGGACATGCGGGACTAGCCGGACCATGGAATCGCGTCGGCCGGCGGGACCCCAGCCGTCGTTTGTAGATGCTCGCCGACGTGCTTCTTTCCGCGGAGGCGGCGAAATATCTGTGGAGGAGTGACCGATGGCATCGCGTACGCACGAGCCTGAGCCGCTGCTGACCCCGGCCGAGGTTGCGTCGATGTTCCGCGTCGACCCGAAGACCGTCACCCGGTGGGCCAAGGCGGGCAAGCTGAGCGCCATCCGCACGCTCGGCGGCCATCGCCGATACCGGGAGTCGGAGGTACGCGCCCTGTTGCAGGGCCAGATCCCCCAGCAGCGCCAGGGGGACTGAGCACGTACCTTCATCGGTAGACGAGCGACGACTCAGGGGCGGACGGCGTGTAGAGGTACACGCCGTCCGCCCCTGAGCTGTCCGTCCGTGGGGTCGCCGGTCGGGCCGGGTCTCAGCCGGCGGGGCCGGGCCGGGTCTCAGCCGGTCGGCGGGTCGCCGATGCCGGCGGTCAGCGACGTATAGGCCGCCGCCCGCAGCTCGGTGAGCGACTCCCGCCCGCCGGCCGCCTCGAACACCGCCAGCGCCGCCTTGATCGCGGCAGTGGCGGCCGCGGCGAGCAGCTGCGGGTACAGGTCGACCGGGTGCAGGCGGGTGCGGTCCGCGACGTACTCGGCGATCACGTCGTGCAGATGCTGGAAGATCATGTGGTACGTGCCGCCCAGCTCGGGCAGGCGCTCCATCAACCGCAGCCGGTCCAGGACCTGCCTCTGCTCGTCCGGCTCGCCGAGCTCCATCGCGTCCAGTGCGGCGCCCACCGCCCGGACCGGTGACTCAGTGTCCGGCCGGGCGAGCAGCGCGGCCCGCATCCGTCCGGTGATGTTGAGCGCCACGTCGCCGTAGAGCACGTGCTGCTTGGACTGGAAGTACCGGAAGAACGTCCGCACCGCGACGTCGGCCGCCTCGGCGATCTCCTCGACCGTGGTCCGCTCGTACCCCTGCTTGGCGAACAGCCGCAGCGCCGCGGTCTCCAGTGCGGCCCGGGTCTCGATCTTCTTGCGCTCCCGCCGGGTCGGCGTGGCCGCGCCGGTCGGTGCCGCGCCGGCCGGTACGGCCGCCGGCCGCTGGCCGGGCGCCGCTTCATGCCGGGTTGGCGCGGTATTCACGCTTACCACCCTCTCATGGTCGGACCTGGCACAGTTGACACGTTGTGCCAGATGGCATGCAATGCCATGCTGCGCGTAATGCCACTCTGCACGTCGTGCCACAATCCAGGAGGTCCGATGTTCGCAGCTCTCGCTCGCGCGGTGACCCGCCGCCCGTGGCTCGTCATCGTCAGTTGGTTGGTGGCGGCCGGGACGCTCGTCCTGGCCGCTCCCCGCATCGGTTCGGTGACGAACCCGGACCAGGCCGCCTTCCTGCCGTCCGGGTCGGAATCCGTCCGGGCGGCGGCGCTGGCCGCCGGCGAGTTCCCCGGCTCCGCCCAGGCCACCGCGGTGATCGTGGTCAGCCGGCCCGGCGGGACGCTGTCCGGGCCGGACGTCGTCGCCGTCGGACGGCTCGCCGGCCTGGCCCGTCCGCCGGCGGTCACCGGGATCGCGTTCGACCCGGCACACGGCGTCGCGGTGAACCGGCGGGTCGCGATGCTCGTCGTCAGCTTCTCCGGGCCGGCGGAGCGGGCCGACACCCAGTCCGCGGTCGCGCTCCTGCGCCGGTCGAGCGCGGCGGCTCTCGCCGGTACCGGGCTGTCGGTGGGCATGACCGGACAGGCCGTCGTGGCGGCCGACACCAAGAGCGCATTCGGCCACGCGACCGTGATCGTCACCGTGGCCACCCTGGTGCTGATCGTCGCGCTGCTGCTGCTCATCTTCCGCAGCCCGGTAGCCGCGCTGCTGCCGCTGCTCACCGTCAGCCTGGTGTACGGGGTGGCCACCGCCCTGGTCGCCTGCGCCGGCCGGCTGCTGGGCTTCCAGGTCGGTCAGGAGCTGCCGACGATGCTCACCGTGGTGCTGTTCGGCATCGGCACGGACTACGTGCTGTTCCTGCTGTTCCGGTACCGGGAACGGGTGCGTGCCGGCGACGGCCCCGCAGAGGCGGTGGTGACCGCGCTGTCCCGGGTCGGCGAGGTGATCGCGTCGGCGGCGCTGGCGGTGATCGCCGCGTTCGGCGCGCTGATCCTGGCGAGGCTCGGATTCTTCCGCACGCTGGGCCCGGCGCTGGCGATCGGCGTGGCGGTGACGCTGCTCGCCGCGCTGACCCTGGTGCCGGCGGTGGTGACGGTGCTGGGCAGGTGGGTGTTCTGGCCGAACCGGCCGGCCGGCGCCACGGTGCGCGGGGCCACGGCGCGCGGCGGCACGGTGCGCGGTGGGACGGTGCGCGGTGGGACGGCGGACCACGGTGGGACGGCGGACCGCGGCGGGCTGCCGGGGGCTGCGCCGCGCTTCGCGGTGCTGGGACGGGCCGTCGGGCGGCATCCGTGGGCCGTCCTGGCCGGCGGCGTGGCGCTGCTCGGTGCGCTGGGCGCCGGGCTCGGTGCGGTACACCCGTCCTACGACCCGGTACGGCAGCTCCCCGCGGGCACCGAGGCCAGCCGCGCCTTCCGCGACCTCCAGCTCGGCTTTCCGGCCGGTGCGCTCAACCCCACCACCGTGTACCTGCGCACCTCCGCCCCGCTCTCCCCGGCCCAACTGGGCCGGTTCACGTCACGGCTGGCCGCGGTGCCCGGGGTGGCGTCCCCGCTGACCCCGGTCGCGTCCGCCGACGGGCGTACCGTGCAGGTGCCGCTCGTGCTGTCCGGTGCGCCGTACTCGACCGCCGCGTTGAACCTGGTCGACGGGCCGCTGCGCGACCGGACCCGGGCCGCGGCTCCGGCCGGCTCGACCGTGCTGGTGGGCGGGCAGACGATGGCCTACGCCGAGGTACGGGACGCGACGCACCGCGACCTGACGGTCATCTTCCCGGTCGCGGCGGCGCTGTTCGTGTTGATCCTGGCGGGCCTGCTGCGCGCGTTGCTGGCCCCGGTACAGCTGGTCGTCCTGGTGGTCGCCGGCTTCGCGGCCACGCTCGGGGCGACCGCCTGGCTGTTCACCAACTCGCTGGCGTTCAGCATCCCGATCGTGCTGTACCTGTTCGTCACGGCCATCGGCACCGACTACAACATCCTGATCACCGCGCGACTGCGCGAGGAGATCCGGGACGGGCGGCGTCCACGCGACGCGGCCGCCCTGGCCGTGACGCATGCCGGGCCGTCGGTGGCCGCCGCCGCGGTGATCCTCGCCGGTACGTTCGCGGCACTGCTCATCTCCGGCGTGCCGTTCTTCGTCCAGATCGGCTTCGCCGTAACCCTGGGCATCACGCTGGTCGCGTTCGTGGTGTCGATGCTCCTGGTACCGGCGTGCAGTGCCCTGACCGGGCCGGCGGCATGGTGGCCCGCCCGGTTGCGCAGGTCGACGATCGTCGACGTGGAACCACCGCGCGTCGCCGCCGGGCGGTAGCGTCAGAGGGTGCGTTCCCGGCTGCTGCGCAACGCGTTGTGGAGCCTCGCCGTGCTCGCCGTGCTGTCCGGGCTGAGCCTCGGGCTGCCCGCACTCGACAACGCCATCGCCTCGGCCCGACCGGTACCGGCCGGAGTCCCGTACGACGTCGGTGCCGGGGTCAGCCTGGTCCCGCCGGCCGGTGCGCAGGTCGACGTGACCCGGACGGCTCCGGGCCGGGACGAGGGCACCGCACTGTTCCTGCTCGGTGGAGTGCGCTTCTCGGTACGGGCGGAGCCGTTCACGGGCGGGCTCGACCAGGCCACCGCACAGTTGCGCGAGGGCATCACGGCGACCCGCGGGTACCAGGTGACCGGGGCCGAGGTGCCGGTGCGTACCGCCGCCGGGGTGCCCGGACGGCAGGGCGGGTACACGTCGCCGGGCCGGCAGGGGCGGTACACGGCGTTCCTCGCCGCCGGTACCGCCGTCGACGTGACCTTTGCCGGCGGCGACCTGGAGTTGCACGACTCCCTCGAGGCGCTGGAGGCCAGCGTGCTCAGCATCAGGTTCGGCCGGCCGTGACCACCGACTCGACGGCGCGCGACGCTCGGGATGCGATGCCCGGGCCGCCGGCGGAATCGCCTTCGGCGGTCCCGGATGCCGGGCTGGTCATCCCGACGCCGGCCTGGGCCCGGGCCCGCCGCTCGCTGCGGTTGCCGGCGTTCTGGCTGCTGATCGTGTTGCTCGCGGTCGGCGGTTGGCAGATCGGTGGGCTGCTGCGCCAGGAGGCGGCCGGCTACCCGTTGGCGGCCGGCCTCGCTGCCGTGCTGTTCGTCCTGTACGCGGTCCCGTTCGTCGCGGTCGTGCGTAGCCTCGACTACTTCGAGCGCGAACCGCCCCTGCTCCTGGTCGCCGCGCTCGGCTGGGGAGCGCTCACCGCCACCGCGGTCGCGGTGCGCGGCGACTCTGCCGTGCACGACCTGCTGGCCAAGCTGGTCTCCCCGAGCTTCGCGGCGAGCTGGGGGCCGGCCGTGGCCGGTCCGACCGTGGAGGAGTTGGCCAAGACCCTCGGCGTCGTGGTCATCGTGCTCGTCGCCCGGGCGCAGATCAACAGCGTGATCGACGGGGTCGTCTACGGCGCCTGCGTCGGGCTCGGATTCCAGGTCGTCGAGGACATCGGGTACGCGCTCAACGCGGTCGCGCTGGCCGGTCACGGGGACAGCGTCAAGCCGGTGATCGGCACCTTCCTGCTGCGCGGGTTCCTCGGCGGGCTGTGGAGCCACACGCTGTTCTCCGCGCTGGCCGGGTCGGGGATCGCGTACGCGGCGCTGCACCACGACCGTCCGTCATGGAAGCGCTGGGGTGCCGCCATCGGCGCGCTGGCCGGCGCCTGGCTGTTCCACTTCTGCTGGAACTCGCCGCTGCTCGCGGACGGGTTCGGGTACGGCGGCGCGGGCGTCCTGGCCGCGCTGCTGATCAAGGGGATCCCGGCGTTGTTGCTGGTCACGCTGCTGGTGCGTCGGGCCAGCCGGCGGGAGGCCGGGTACTACCTGGATCACCTGGCCGGCGACGAGCGGGTGGTCACCGTACGTGAGCTGGCCGCGCTGGGCTCCGGGCGTACCCGGGCCGCGGCCCGCCGGTACGCGCGGGGGGAGGGTGGCCGGGCCGGGCGCCGGGCGGTACGGCGGCTCCAACGCGCCCAGGCACTACTGGCGCTGGAGCTGTCCCGGGGCGGACGGCGGGCCGGACGGTACCGTGCCGCGGCCTTGGCGCAGCGACAGGTGCTGGAGAGCCTCGGCCACCCGGACGCGTACGCGCCGGACGGCGCATCGGCGGCGGACTGGTCCTGGCTGGTCGGGTGCCTGTGCGCGGCCGTACTGGCGGTCGGGCTGGCGCTGGCGATCCGAGCACTGGGCGGAAGCTGAGCACTGGGCGGAAGCTGAGCGCCGGCCACACCGGTACCGGTCGGCCGTGACACCCGTCCACGACGGTACCGGCGGCGGCGCACCCGGGCGCGGCAACCGGCACCGTCGTGGTCGACGGGACCGTCGTCAGACCTGCGGGGCGTGGCCGCCGTCGCCGTCCACGATCTTGTCGGGCGTACCGTCCTGGTTCAGGTCGACCATCGTCACGTCGACCTTGCCGTCACCGTCGGTGTCGAACTGGAACAGGTCGGCCTTGCCGTCGCCGTCCGTGTCCGTCGCCCACAGGTCGGCCTTGCCGTCGTGATTCGTATCCGCGGCGATCAGGTCGTGCCGGTCGTCGCCACGAGTCTCTACGATCTCGTCCTCAGCCATCGCATTTCCCTCTCACGGTCGGCGACAGGTCTGGGTCGTGGCGCGGCATCAGACGCGCCGAGCCAGACCGGTCGGTACATGTCGGCGTTCACCGTAAGCCCCTTGCCCGATCCGGGCGACCTGGGCACACAATCCGAGCATGAGTGATCGTTTCGTTGTGATCGGAGCCGGCACCATGGGGACCGGCATCGCCTACGTGGCGGCCAGAGCCGGGTACCAGGTCGAACTCGTCGAGGTGTCGCCCACCTGCGCGGACGTCGCCCGTGAGCGGCTGGGTTCGCTGTGGAGGGGCGCGGTGGGCCGGGGCCGGATGTCCGAGGCGGACGCTTCGGCTGCCCGTACCCGGATCGCATTCCGGGACTCGCTGGCCGAGGTGGCCGACGAACCGGACGTGGTCGTGGAGGCCGTGCCCGAGCGCCTCGACCTCAAGCGGACAATCCTCGCCGAGGCGGCCGGGAAGCGGCCGACCCTGCTCGGCTCCAACACGTCCAGCATCCCGATCGGCGAGCTCGGCGAGCGGGTGATCGGGCTGCATTTCTTCAACCCGGTGTGGGTCATGCCACTGCTGGAGATCGTGGTGGCCGACGGCACGGGGCCGGACACTGTGGAGGCCGCCCGCACCCTCGCCGCCCGGCTGGGCAAGGACCCCGTGGTGGTGCGGGACATGCCCGGCTTCGCGACCTCGCGGCTGGGCATCGCGCTCGGGCTGGAGGCGATCCGCATGGTCGAGGACGGGGTGGCCAGCGCGGCCGACATCGACAAGGCCATGACGCTCGGGTACCGGCACCCGATGGGCCCGCTGGAGCTGACCGACCTGGTCGGGCTCGACGTGCGGCTGGACATCGCGCGGACGCTCCGCGACGCGTACGGTCCACGGTTCGATCCGCCGGCCCTGCTTGAATCACTGGTAGCGCAGGGGCGCCTCGGCCGGAAGACCGGGCACGGTTTCTACGAGTGGATTGACGGGGTACGCCAGTGAACTCCTTGCGGATCGAGGAGCGCGACGACCGGGTGGTCGCGACCCTGAACCGGCCGGACAAGCGCAACGCGATCGACGCCGGAATGGTCGCCGCGCTGCACGAGTTGTGCGCGTCGCTGGAGGCACACCCGCGGTTGCTCCTGCTCACGGGCGGTGTCGAGGGGGTGTTCGCGGGTGGCGCGGACATCGGTCAGCTCCGCGACCGGGGCCGGATGGACGCGCTGGCCGCCATCAACATCGGCATCTTCGACCGGCTGCGCCGGCTGCCGATGCCCACGGTGGCGGCCGTCGACGGCCCGGCGCTGGGCGGTGGGGCGGAGCTGGCGTACGCATGCGACCTGCGGATCTGCACGTCACGGGCGTACTTCGGGCAGCCCGAGGTGCGGCTGGGCATCATCGCGGGAGCGGGTGCCACGTACCGGCTGCCGGCGCTGGTGGGGGAGGCGCTGGCTAAGGAGTTGCTGTTCACCGGCCGTCGGGTACCGGCCGCCGAGGCGCTCGCGATCCGGCTGGTGAACCGGGTCGTCGATGAGCCCGATGAGCTGCTGCCGGCGGCACACGCGTTGCTGGACGAGATCGCCGTCGGCTCGGCGCTGGCGGTACGGCTGACGAAGCTGGCGGTCGACGCGCCGGGAGCCCATCCGGCCGTCGAGTTGCTGGCGCAGGCCGTGCTGTTCGAGGACGAGGAGAAGCGCGAACGGATGGAGGAGTTCCTGTCCCGCCGCCGTCCGTCCTAGCCGTCTGTCCTTAGTAGCCGTCCAGGCCCGCCGCCCCAGCCGGGCGGCGGGCTTCGGTCTGGGCGCTACGACTGGATGAACTTGATCCCGTCGGCCTGCATCGCGGAGATCACGCTCGCCGACTCCTCGTACCCGGCCACCATGATCGCGTCCGGCTTGAACTCGGTGATCGCTTTGGTGATGGCGCTGTAGTCCTTCTGACCGTCCTTGTAGGTACCACTGGCCAGATCGTCCTGCTTGATCCCGGCCGCCATCAGGTCCTTGCTGACCCCGTCGCGCAGGCCGGTGCCGTACGAGTCGTCCCGGGCCACGATGAACACCCTGCGCGCACCGCCCCGCATGATGACGTCGGCCAGCGCCTGCGACTGGTACGAGTCGGGCGGGCAGGAGCGGAAGAACAGGCCGTGGTCGTCGATCGTGGACAGGCCGGTCGAGGTGGCCGACGGGGAGAACAGGATGCGGCCGGCGGCCACCGCCATCGGAACCAGCGCGGCCGCCTCGCCCGAGGACGACGGCCCGATCATGATCGGGATGTTCTGGGAAACGAACGTCTGGAACTGCGCGGCCGCCTTGCCTGCGTCGGTACCGTCGTCACCGTCGATCGCGGTGACCGGCTTCCCGAGGATGCCCCCGGCGTCGTTGATCTCCTTGACGGCCAGGTGCGCGCCGGCGAAGAGCGGCGGCCCGACGTACGCCAGCGCGCCGGTCTTGGGCAGTATCAGCCCGAGGGTCAGCGGCCCGCCGGTGGTGTGGGACGCGGACGGCGACGGCGGCGTCTGCTTGCTGGCGTCGTTGGTGCTGCCGGCCGACACGAACTCGGTCTTACCGTCGTCGATCTTGTTGTTCTGACCGAAGTGCAGGGTGCCGTACGAGGCGGTCGCCGGTTCACCGGCATCGGTGAGGCCGTTGCGCACGGCCGTCCCCCGGTACGCGATGTCCTTACCCTGCGCGATGGCGTCCAGGCAGTCCTTGACGAGGCTGCACTCCACCCCACCGGGCTGCAGGTTGGTCACCCCGTCGATGTACTTGGCGACGGTCAGCGGGTCGGTGGTGCCCGCGACGGCCACCGCCAGCGCACTGATCACCACGGCGTCGTACGACTCGCCGGCGTAGTTGTAGTCCGCCAGCGTCGGGTCGACGGCGTTCAACCGCTGCTTGAAGTCGTCCGACAGCGGGGTCAGCGGCGTGGTGCCGACCATTCCGCTGATCGCACCGGGTTTCTTGAAGTCGGCGCCGAACGAGTTGCTCATGTTGCCGTCCGTGCCGTACAGCCGGATCCCCGTAGGGGTTACGGGCCCGGCTGGGCTGGTCGGATTCGAGGCGCAGCCGCCGGCGGCGAGCAGCAGGACCGCTGCTGTCGCCACGAGGCCTCTACCGGTTGGGCGCATGGCGCCGTCTCCCTCCCAATGGTCCCGGGCAGCACACTAGCGCGCCGACGGCTCTGATCGCTTCCGGGCCTCGCGCCAGGAGGTACCGTCCGTGTTCATGGATTCGCTGGAGAAGACCCGCCGGGAACCGCAGGAACCCTCGTCGAACGCGGACGGAACACTTGAGGTCGACCTTGAGGGGTCACTCGCCGAGCGGCTGGGTATCACAGTCAGTGAGGCTTCGGTTCAGCGCATCGTCGGCTCGATGCCGGTCGAGGGCAACACCCAGCCGTACGGGCTGCTGCACGGCGGCGCCTCGTGCGTACTGGCCGAGACGCTGGGCTCGATCGGGGCCGCGCTGCACGCGGCGGCCACCCACGGTGGCATCGCGGTCGGCATCGACATCAATGCCACCCACCACCGCTCCGCGCGCACCGGTCGGGTGACCGGCGTGGCCATCCCACTCTCCCTGGGCGGCACGCTGGCCAGCTACGAGGTCGTGATCACGGACGAGCAGGACGAGCGGATCTGTACCGCCCGGATCAGCTGCCTCTTGCGCCGCCCGGCTTGACCCGGCAATTTAGGCTGACTTCTGTGACCTGGCTGGAGAGTGACCCGTACCGCGACGCCGAACTCGTTCTCCGCTCGGCGCTCGGCGAGGATCGGGAGGCCCTGGCCGGCACCTTCAACGACGTGGTCGACAGGGCCGGAGTCTCGGGCGCCTACGACGTGGCCGTCTGCCTGGCCGCCACCATGGTCGGTGAGGGTGCCCGGCCGGGCGGATGGACGCTGGACTTTCCGGACATCGACGAGGTTGCCTACGATGCCCGCTGGGTGGCCAGGTTCGTCAGCGCGTACGTCAACTCCGACCCGTCGACCGGCAAGGCGCTGTTCGGTGCGGCGCTCGCCGACGGACAGCTCCCGGAATGCCTGGCCACCCTGGCCGGGTCGACGGTCGCCACACTGCGCCGCCGGGCGACCTGACCCGTCGCCCCGGTTCCCGCGGTCTCACCAGCCCTGATACATCACGTGCAGGTCGACCAGACCGTACCGGCTGTGCCGGAACGCCCGCGGAACCGTCCCCACGATGTCGAAACCCAGCGACCGCCACAGGAGTACCGCGCGCTCGTTCGTGCTGACCACCGCGTTGAACTGCATGCCCCGGTAGCCGATCTCCCGGGCCCGGTCGATGACGCGTCGGGCCAACTCCCGGCCGATGCCCCGACCGGCCGCGTCCGGATCGACCATGAACGCGGCATTGGCCACGTGGTTCCCGAGTCCGGGCTGGTTGGGCTTGAGCAGGGCGGTACCCGCGACGGTGTCCGCGGCGGTCTCATCCACGGCGACCCAGACCTCGGCCGGGGGCGGCATCATCCACAGCTGCCGCGCGGCCGCCTCGCCAGTGTCGGGATCCCAACAGTAGGTCTCTCCCGTGGACACCACCCGGTGCCAGATGGGCCAGATCAGGGGCCAGTCGTCGGCGTTCGCCGGTCGGATCCGCATGACCGCCATCCTGCCGTCTTCGCCAAATGCCCTCGGGTTGTCGGTGGCTCCGCCTATTGTGACGGCATGCCGGGACCGGGGTGGGACTGGGAGCAGCGCGGGGACACCGCGCAGCTCGTGGTGGATGGTGAGCTCGACGTCGAGGCCGCGGAGGTCTTGGCGCACCGCGCGGTCGCGCTGCTCGACGACGGGCAGGCGGAGCTGGTGCTGGACATGTCGGGTGTGACGCGCTGCGGGCCCGCGGGGATCACGGCCCTGTTCGCGATGTACGGCCGGGCCGAAGAGCGTGGCGTTCAGCTCATGCTGAAGAACCTCAACGCTCCGGTGTACCGGGTGCTCGACATCAACAGCACGACGCGGCCACGGCCGCGGGTGACTCCTGACGAGTGAGACGACGGCGTGACCGCGCTGCTGGCCAAGACGTAGCTAGGGCTCGATCGTGGCGGGCATGCCGAAGGCGGTGACGTGACGGACACCGACGAAGGCGTTGTTCTCCACGATCTTCCCGTCCTCGATCCGGAGTACGTCGACGACCAGCGCCTCGTAGTGCGGGCTGCCGGACCGGCGGAGATAGCCGATCAGTGCCGGACGCCCGTTGGCCGAGGTGGGGAACGTACGCCAATCGAGCTGCCGGCCGAGGAACTCCGCGGCCGCGTCGATCCCGACGACCGGCGGCTCGGGCGGCATCGTGATCCGTACGTCCTCGGCGAGCAGTGTCCGGAACGTCTCCGCGTCCGTCGCGTTGGCGTATCGGCGCAGGATTTCCTCGTCCTCGCCGGTGAGCCGCGGGCGGCGCCAGTCCTGCGGATCTGACGGAGCACGTTGCCGCAGGGTGTGACGGGCCCGCTGGAGGAGGCTGTTGACGGCCGCTACGGCGGTGTCGAGCGCGCCGGCGATCTCCCGCGGCGTCCAGCCGTAGACGTCGCCGAGCACGAAGGCCGCCCGCTGCCGCGCGGGCAGGTACATCAGCGCTGCGATCAGGGCCAACTCGACGGTCTCCCGCGCGGCGAGACCGGTCTGCGGGTCGGTCAGCAAGGCGTCGGGATAGGGACCGAGCTCGGTGGACCACTCCAGCGGGTCACCAGACGGTACCGTCCGGTGACTTGCCGCCTTGCGGGTGTCGAGGAAGACGTTCGTCGCGATCCGGTAGAACCAGGTGCGCGCCGACGCCCGTCCCTCGAAGCGGTCGCGGGCCCGCCAGGCGCGCAGGAAGGTCTCCTGCACCAGGTCGTCCGCGTCGGCGACGTTCCCGGCGAGGCGGTAGCAGTGCACGTGTAGCTCGCGCCGGTGCTCCTCGAAGGCGCGCTGCAGCCAATCCGCCTGCTCGTCAGGCGAGCCGGACATGTGATCTCCCCCGGGCCGAGTCGTCGTCACGACCATACTGACGACCGTGGACCTCATCCGTCATCGGTGACCGATGACGATCGCCGACCCGCTCGTCAGTACCCGTGACCGACCCCGACTCCACGAAGGAGACAGCCATGACGGCAAACCCCGCGAACAGCGCCGCCACGCCCCCGGTCGTCGATCGGGAGACGTGGCTGCGCGAGCGCAACGAACTGCTGATCCGGGAGAAGGCCCACACTCGGGCAGGAGACGCGATTGCCGCCGCGCGGCGGCGGCTGCCGATGACCGAGGTCGGGCCGATCTCGGTGGTCGGCGAGCACGGGCCGACTCCGCTGTTGGACATCTTCTCCGGACGCGACCAACTCGTCGTCTACAAGCACATGTGGCACCTCGGGAAGCCGTTCGAGGGGCAGTGCGAGGGCTGCACGATCACAATCTGGGACTTCCAGAACGCGGCATACCTCGAGGCGCGCGGCATCAGTTTCGCCGTCTTCGGCGAGGGGCCGTACGAGGAGATGGCGCCGTTCAGGGAGTTCATGGGCTACACCCATCCGTGGTACTCCACCCATGGCATCGAGGACCCCGCCATCGTCGGCGGCGGCAACATCGCCTGCTTCCTACGCCGGGGCGACCGCGTCTTCCTCACCTACGAGACGACCGACCGCGGCACCGAACCGATCATGGCGTCGCTCAACCTGCTCGACATGACCGTCTACGGACGCCAGGAGACCTGGGAGGACTCCCCCGAGGGCTGGCCGCAGGATCCGACCTACAGCTTCTGGCGCAAGGACGGCCGCCCGGTGGCGCAGTGGACCCGTCCGGGCGTCACGCCGGTGCCGACGTCCTGAGACCCGAGGAACGGCCGCTGACCGACGACCTCCGCCGGGAGAGCAGCCCGGAGTAGCGGCCCGCCACGTGTGAGGCCGACCCCTGCGAGCGGGTTTCGTCATCATTGGTCCGGGCATGACGGTGTCCCGGGCGGAATCCGGACGACCCGGCGGACGAGGGAGCGGCCATGGCAGACACGGCACCCGACTATTTCCAGCCCGAGGGCGGCATCTTCCTGGCCACCCTACTGATCGTCCGGGACATCGACCGATCGCGCGAGTACTACGAACGAGTGTTCGGCGCGACATGCATACACGAGAGCAACCCGTTGATCCTGCGGTTCCACAACAGCTACATCATCATCAACGTCGAGGGCGGGCCGACGGATGACAAACCGACCGTGCAGGCCAAGGCGCCGGCTGACTCCAACACGTTGAGTTGCGCGATGAATGTCCGGGTCACCGACATCCGCTCTCTGTACGCGGAATGGAGCTCTCGCGGCGCGGAATTCCTGACCGAACCAAAAGATCACGGGACAGAGATCCGTTGCTATCTGCGCGACCCCGACGGCTATCTGATTGAGGTCGGACAGGGACTCTGAGCGATCCTCGCCGCGAACCGGGGGGTCAGTGTTCAGTCGGGTCGTGGCTCAGCGTTCGGTTCGTTGAGCGGCGTGACGGACGGCGCGGAGCAGCGTCAGCGCGCGGAGCAGCGTCAGCGCGCGCAGCGCTTCGGCACGGGAGATCGGTGCGGGCCACCCAAGTAAGGGCGGCCCGCACGGTCAGGCCCCGGCTGAGTCCCGGGTGCCGAGTGTGGTCAGAACTTGCCGGCCTTGATGTCGGCCACCGTGACCCGGGAGGACTGAAAGGTCTCCACGGCCGGTGGAATGGTTTCCGACGATGGCTTCTGTCCCGGGAAAAGCTTCCACTCCGAGCTGATCGGCATCCCGGTGTCGGCGTTGACCGTAATCACCTCTTGGCCGTCGCCGTTGTTCAGCGCCGGTCCCGTCGCGAGGGTCAGCGTGGGCTGCCCGCCGGTCGTCGAATCCGCGACGGTGACATCCGGAATGGTGGAAATCAGGCGGAGCACGCCCGCCCGGACCTCCGGGTTGGCTGCCCCGTAGGACAGCGCGTTGACGCTGTTGAACAAGAGGTCGTTGTTGATGTCGTCCTGCAGGGCCTTGCCGGTGGGCCGCGGAAGCACCGGTGGGTTCTTGATCCCCTTCTCCTGCATTATCTTTCGGGCCTGGGCCTGGCCCTTGTCCCATGCCTCCTGCGCCGCGGCGGGGCTGAGGCCCAACCCCAGATCGTTGGGCGTGGCGTTGACCATCTGCTCCCGGGCTTTGACGAGGTCGCCGGTCGCCGCGTAGCGCGCCGCCGCCACGTCGCGGACACCTACGGGGTCGGGGAGGTTTTGATGATGGGCGACCGCCGCGGAAAGGGCGCGCTCGGTGTCTGACCCGTAGAGCTCGCCACTGTCGGTGTACAGGCTGTAGGTGACGTCCGGCTTTCCGCCAGGGGTGGTCTGGGTGCTGATGACCAGCGATGCGTCCCCCGACACCGAGCCGCCACCTGCGTTGATGTCGTCCGCCAGAGACACCAGCTTGGAAGCGACCGCGGGCGACTGGGCGGCTGATCCGGCGACTGACTTGGCCGGCGCCGCGGAGTGGGGGCCCGACGAGGCAACGGAGACGACGGCCGCCGCCGCCGCGACCGCACCGACGGCACCGATGCCGACCTTGCCGAAAACGCCCACGCGGAGGTTGCGCGCCCAGGAGAACCTCTCCCTGCGCACTGGGGTCGCCCCAGATGCCGCAACCAGGTCCGGCACCCGTACGGCCACGGGCTCGGCCATCGCTGCCCCCAGCGTCGTCCGCGCCCGCTCATACGCCTCGGGCCGCAACGGCGGGACATCCTTCAACTGACTGACCAGGTCCATC
>DASXOA010000492.1:0-3568 GCA_036494675.1 Rugosimonospora sp. | reverse complement strand
AATCCCGCTCCACAACAGATGCCCGATGTTCGACGACAACGCATCCACCTGACCACCATCGGCATCCAACGCCAACGCGTAATACCCGCCATCCTCCACCCAGAAATCCCGATTGAACCGCCGCTTCAAATCCTCCGCCTCGTACTCCAGCCTGGCCGCCAGCTCCGGATCGCTCCAGAACTGCCGGGCCAGCCGGGCGCCGCGTTTCTTCGCGTCGTACGCGTAGCCCTGAAGCTCACACGTCGCCCGGGGCGCCCGCGGGATCCGGCCATCCCGGTACGAGATGGCGTCGGGTGTCTCTTTCCAGCACTGGTTCTCCACCCCGAGCCCGGCATTGCGGCGCTTGTACGACACGTACCCGTTGCCCATCAGGTCGGCGTACCCGTCGATCCAGTCCAGCGCCGCCCGCGCCTCGGGCTCCATGGCGTACACCATGCCCTCGTCGCCGGTCCACAGCTCGTACTCGTCGAGCAGCACCAGGAACAGCGACGGCGTGTCCGCCGCACCGTAGTACGGCGAGTGCGGCTGCTCCTCGAACGCCGCGGACTCCCCGTACCGGAACTCGCGCATGATCTTGCCCGGCTCCTCCTCCCGGAAGTCGTCGAGCGCCATGCCCTGACCCCAGGCCAGCACGCTGATCGTGGTGCGGGCCAGCTCCGGCGTGAACGGCAGCGCCTGGAGGCTGGTGAAGATGCTGTCCCTGCCGAAGATGCTCATGAACCACGGCAGGCCGGCGGCGGGCATGTACCGGTTCGGTCCGGCCAGCGGTGTGAACCTCAGCGCGGCCAGGTCGATCAGGCTGCGCCGGTACGTCGAGATCAGCAGCTCCCAGTCGCTGTCCAGCCTGGGCGCACGGTCCAGCCACTCGTCCAGGTCCAGTTGCAGCTGCGCCTTGCTCCGGCCCGGCCCGGTGCGCAGGCTGTCGCGGATGTCGCGCCCGTCGCCGCCGAGCACCTCCGGGGAGACCCGCAGATCCGTGGACCAGCCCTGCTGCGGTCCGATGTCCACCACCCAGCACAGTCCACCGTCGTCGATGTCGGGCTCGACCGAGGAGTGGATGACGACCGCGCGGTGCAGTTGCTCGCGCCGGTAGTCGAACCGCATCGCCCCGTCCTCGACCTGGATCCGGCGGTCCCGCGGGCGCACCGACCCGCCCTTGACCTCGAACAGGTCGGCGAAGTCGCAGTCGACCTCCAGCCGGACGGTGACCCGGGCCGGCGCGCCGTCGTGGTTGAAGACCGTCAGCTTCTCGTCCAGGGTGGCGGTGATGGTGCGCTCGCGGATGACCGAGATGGTGGAGTCGACGTAGTGCGTCGGCGCGCCAGGGACGAGGAAGAACCGGGTCTCGTAGTACTGGAGGTCGTCGACCGACAGCGTCTGCAGCCGCTCGCCGTTGACCGTGAGCACCCAGGTCGACAGGAACCTGGTGTCGTAGGAGAACATCCCGGTCGGCGTCGATCCGGACGCGACGATGTCACCGTTGGTGTCGCTGACCGCGAACGTGTTGCCGTCGAGGATCCGGACGAGTTCTCTCACGTCAGTCGCCCGTTCTCGGCGACCAGGTCGCGTGGGTCGTGCGCGCCGGGCGGCCCGGGCAGCAACCGTTCCAGTACGAGCAACAGCCGGAACTCGCCGGCGACCGTCACCTCGTTGCGCAGGAAGGCGCTCAGCGGCCGTACCTCGCCCCGGGCGACCCGGTCGAACAGGACACGCTCGCCGCTGATCACCGTGTCGGCGGGTCCGTCGTCGCCACGGGACAGCTGGATGTCCCCCTTGTCGACGGACACCCGCCAATGGTCGGTCCGGCCGTCCTCGCGCAGGTCGAGGCGCATCGACCCGGTGAAGCGGTCAAGGTGGGGCACATGACCGATCCGGTCGATGTCGTCGAAGAACTCGTCGGTCGAATCCGCCATGCCGTCCCCTCCGTACGCCCGTGCCGTCAGCCGGCCGTCAGCTGTGCCGGTCAGCCGTGCCGTCAGCCGTGCCACGGTGGAGCCTGCCCCGCATCGGGGTCAGCGGGCCTCACCCGGAACGGATGAGCCCTCGGTCGCCGGGCGGCTTGCGCCGGGCGGCTTGCGCCGGGCGGCTTGCGCCGGAATTCCGGCTCGATCTCTTGATTGTCAGGCAGCCTGCGCATTGCGTCGCACAGCATCGACAGATCTACACACGTCGTCGCCGACACACCGGGCTGAGCCATCCGGCCGGGCGGGTTCGTCGGGTCGGGCGGGGTTCGTGGGGCCGGCCGCCATATCGAGGTAGGTAAAGATGTGGCGGCCGGCCGTCGCCAGGCGCGACGGGCCATCCCTAGCGTGGCGCACATGAAGCCTTTCTCACGGTTGTGCGCCGCCACCGTCACGGCGCTGCTCGTCACGCTCGGCCTGGCCGCACCGGCTCGGGCCGCCGGCCCGTTCACCGTCACACCCGTCGACGGATCGCTGCGGGCCTACCACATCTCCGGGGTGTACGTCAGCGGCGTCTCCTCCGGCGGGTACCTGGCCACCCAGCTCCAGGTGGCCTATTCCAGCCGGATCCGGGGTGCGGCCATCTTCGCCGCCGGTCCGTACTACTGCGCGCAGAACAACGCCAGCCAGGCGGTCTACGGCTGCGGGCAGAACATCTGGCCGGACTACCTGCCGACGCTGGAGGCGGACGCCTCGCTGTGGTCCGGGTACCGCTGGATCGACCCGATCGGCAACCTGTCCGGCCAGCCGGTGTACGTGTACCACGGCGCCGCCGACTCCACCGTGGCCGGCAGCCTCACCAGCGACCTGGCCAGCTTCTACCGGCACTTCGGCGCCAACGTGCAGTACGTGACCGGTTCATCCGGCCACTCCTGGGTCACGCCGTACGGGCCGCTGGGCTGCACGGCCACCGGGTCGCCGTACCTGGACAACTGCGGTACCGACCCGGAGAACGCGTTCCTGGCCAAACTGTTCGGCTCCGTCTCCGCGCCGAACACCGGCACGCTCACCGGCACGCTGACCCGGTTCAACCAGAGCGCCTACGCGGTGGGCGGCAACCCGGCCGGACTGTCCATGGGCAGCAAGGGATTCGCCTACGTGCCGGCCTCCTGCGCCGCGGGCGCGAGCTGCCGACTGATGGTCGCGCTGCACGGCTGCGCCCAGGGGTACGACGCGGTCGGCACCGCCTTCGTGGACGACGCCAACCTCGACCAGTACGCCGACACCAACGCGATGATCGTGCTGTACCCGCAGGCGACCGCGAGCGCCGTCAATCCGTACGGCTGCTGGGACTGGTGGGGTTACCTCGGCGCGACCAACTACCCGATCCACGGCGGCGCCCAGATCGAGACCGTCATGGCGGAGGTGCGCGCGCTGGGCGGTTGAGCACCCCCGGTCCCCGGTATCCCTTCTGGGCATCCTTGTCCCGCTCGCGCTGGGGTCCGTTGCGTGCGTCGGGCTTCGCTGCCCATTGGCGAGCCTTGTCCCTCGTGGCGTCGCTGGTCCCTCGTCACCTTCGTTGTCCCGCGCCGTCGCCGGTTGTCCGCGCTGGCGTCCGGTGTCCGTGCCGTCGCCGGTTGTCCGCGCTGGCGTCCGGTGTCCGCATG
>DASXOA010000491.1:0-3865 GCA_036494675.1 Rugosimonospora sp. | reverse complement strand
GAGGACGCCGTGTGGTCGGCCCGGCGCGACACGTCGTCGGCGTACGGGATCGCCGTGTTCGACGTCGACCCCGGCACCGAGGCCGGCGGGCAGACGTCCATCACCGTCACCCACTACCACGCGGTCGGCGCGGACCCGGTGAACCCCGCCACGGGCGCCGCGGGCGCCCCGACCGACGACTACACCGAGTTCGAGACGTTCACGCTGGTGCGGCCGCGGTCGGACAAGCGGCGCTGGCACGCCCGCGAGGGCGTCGCCGTCCGCGCCTGACGCGACCCGGTAACGTCGGGGGCATGACGCACGTTGACGCGGTCGTGGCCGGCGCCGGAGTCGTCGGGCTGACCACCGCCATCTCGCTCACTGAGGCCGGGCTGTCCACCCGGATCGTCACCGCCGGGCTGGGTCCCGGTACGACATCGGTGGCCGCCGGAGCGATCTGGGGGCCGGTGCGGTGCGGTCCGCCGGACCGGACGTATTCGTGGTCCGCGGCCGGGCTCAAGGTGCTGTCGTCGCTCGCCGTCGAGCCGTCGGCCGGGATCCGGCAGGTCAGCGGGTACGAGGTCGCCGCGTCACCGGCGTCCCCGGAGGACTGGCTGAACCTGGTGCCGGACATGCAGCTGCTCGCCCCGTCCGAACTGCCGGACGGAATGGTCTCCGGCTGGCGGTACACCGCGCCGGTCGTCACAATGCCCGTGTACCTGGAGTACCTGCGGACGCGGTATGAGGCTCTGGGCGGCACGATCGAGGTCTCGCCGGTGACGTCGCTGGCCGCGATCGACGCCCCGGTCATCGTGAACTGCACGGGGATCGGGGCGCGCGACCTGGTGCCCGACCCGTCGGTGTACCCGGTGCGCGGGCAGGTGGTCGTGGTGGAGAACCCGGGCATCGACGAGTTCTACATCGACCACACGCTGCACGGATCGGACTATGTCTACATATTTCCGCACGGCGACGTGGTGCTGCTCGGCGGCACCGCCGAGGAAGGCGCGTGGGATCTCTCCCCCCGGCCAGAGGTCGCCGAACGGATCGTCGCCGACTGCTTCCGCGTCGACCCCCGCTTGCGCGGCGCCCGCGTCGTCGCCGAACGCGTCGGCCTCCGCCCCTGCCGGCCGACCGTGCGGCTAGAGGAGGAGGCACTGCCCGGCGGCCGGGTGCTGTGGCACAACTACGGCCACGGCGGCGCAGGCGTCACGCTGTCGTGGGGCTGCGCCGCCGAGATCACCGAGGGTGTACTGGCCGGCTTACGGCCGTACTGGCCGCTTACGGGATGTCCGGCCGGGCCGGGGTCGTCTCCTGGGATGGCATGCTGTTGGACGTCGGCAGCGGGTAGTCGATGCCGACGTCCTCGGTGCCGGTGAGGGCGTTCAGGACGGCTTCCTCGACGGTGGTGATGTCGCCGGTGAGGCTCGTGGCCGGCAGGGACGGCACGGCCGTCTGCGGCGGCGCGGTGAAGTTGAGCGCGCCGGTGAAGTCGCCAGTGACGCTCCTGCGCCAGGCGGTCAGGTTCGGCACGGTGACGCCGAACCTGGACTCGATCAGGCGCAGCGTGGACGTGTGGTCCAGGACGCCGGAGTACTTGTAGCCGCCCGCGCTGAACGGCGAGACCACCAGGCACGGCGTGCGGAACCCGAGGCCGATCGGACCCGCGACGCCGCCCGCGCTGGACGGGAGCGTGCCGGTGAGGTACTCCCCCGCCGTCCCGGTTGCCGGGGTGACCGGGGGCACGTGGTCGAAGAAGCCGCCGTTCTCGTCGTAGACGACGAGAAACACGGTCTGGGCCCAGACGTCGGGGTTGGACGCGAGGGTGTCCAGGATCTGCTGGACGAGGTACTCGCCCCACTCCGGCGGCGCGGCCGGGTGCTCGCACAGCGCCAGGTTCGGCACGATCCACGACACCGACGGCAGCGTGCCGTTCTTGACGTCGCTTTGGAAGTTACCCGGGTACGTGGGCGCCAGGCCCTTGGCGGCCAGTTCGACCCCGGTGACGGACAGCGAGGTGTAGTTCTTGAAGTACGACAGCACGCCGAGCCCGGCCAGGCCAGTGGGGTCGTTGTAGACCTTCCAGCTCACCCCGGCCTCGAGGAGAGCCTCCGGCATCGTCTTCCAGTTCAGCTTGCCGGTCATCCCGGCCCGGTTGGACGCGGTGGTGATGACCGGGCCGCCGGCGGCGCCGGCCGGGTCGATCCACGCCGACATGGTGTAGAGCCGGTTGGGGTCCGTCGGGCCGAGCACCGAACAGTGGTAGTTGTCGGCGATCGTGAACGCGTCGGCCAGCGCGTAGTAGAACGGCAGCTCCGACCGGGTGAAGTAGCCCATGGTCACGGGCCCGTTGGCGTCGCCGTCGGCGTTCAGGTGCGAGGTGATGAACGAGTCCATCGCGCCGTTGTTCCAGCTGGCGTGCTGTCCGGTCCAGCTGTGGTCGATGTCGTTCGTGTCCGACCCGTTCTCGGTCGGCGGGTTGTTGAGCAGGTTGAACGGCTGCATGTAGCCGCTGGCGTCGACACCCGTGCCCGGCTGGTAGCCGTACTGGTCGAAGATGGTGCCGCCCTTGGAGTTGGCGAGCACGGTTGGGTCGGAGAACCCGCGGACACCGGAGAGAGTGCCGAAGTAGTGGTCGAAGCTCCGGTTCTCCTGCATGAGGATCACGATGTGCTTGACGTCACTCAGGCTCGCGTTGCTGGTGGTGGCGGCGGTGACCTTGTCCAGCAGCCGGGCCTGGCTGTCGGTGATCTGGCCGTGGTGGCCGATGCCGGCTTTCGCGCCCGCGGCGGCCCCGATCGCGGCGGCGGCGCCGCCGACCATGAACGCGCGCCTGCTCGTTTCGTTCTTGCCCGAATCTGGCTGTTCCTGCTCGGTCATCGCATCCTCCGCCGGGTGTGTCTGGGGGAAACTGGGAGCAGCGTAACCTTCCCGGTCCGTGACGCTTCTTAACGAGCGGGTAAATCCGGGCGAACATAACCGGCCGCGCGGTCGACGCTGGCCGCTAGCTGCCGTCGCGGAGGTCGGCGGGGGCGCCGGGCTTGTAGACGATGTTGTCGAAGACCGCGGTGCAACCCTCGCCCGTCGGGGACTGCGCCATGAAACCGACCCGAGCGCCGGACGACTCCCCGAGCGTGAAATAGCGCACGCGCCGCCACCAGTTGCCGTCCTCCGACGCGTGGAACGCCCACGCCCGGCCAGCGCGCGTGATGCGCAGCCAGAGCGGGCCGCCGCCGGTCTCGAAGGAGCCGCTGTCGTCGGACATCGAACGCGTCACCACGGTGACCGCCGTCGGCCGCCGCAGGGGGGACAGCTCATAGCAGAGCTTGGCCCACCTTCGCTCGGACAGGTAGAGCAGCAGCACTCCCGCGTCGGAGACGCTTTTGAACTGGACGGAAACCCGCGCGGACAGGGTGAAGTCACGATCACCGGGAAGCCCGGTCAGCCGTCCCGCGTCCGGACGTGCGCCTTCCTCCCCCGCCGGGTCGATGAACAGGTCCGAGGCGGGGCCGCTGGTCAGCGTCAGCGTGCCGTCCGCCACCTCGGCCTCGATCGGCGGATCCCCCCACGGCTCAAGGGGAAACGGCACTCCGGGAAGCACCACTGCGGTCATCCGGCTAGTCAATCACGGTCTAGAGTGCGGATGTGCCCAAGAACAGTCCTGGCGCGACGATTACCCCTCATTTCCGCGAGTTTCTGCCGTCGTGGGTGGCACGCCAGCCCTGGTACCGGGGCGGCGGCGTGCCCTCGTTCGCCATGATCGGGGCGTACCGGCTGGAGGACCCGGACGGCGAAGTGGGCATCGAGGCACACCTGGTCAGCGACGGCGACGCCGTGTACCAGCTGCCCATGACCTACCGCGGCGCACCGCTGCCGGGCGCGCCGG
>DASXOA010000490.1:0-9925 GCA_036494675.1 Rugosimonospora sp. | reverse complement strand
CCGGAACTGCTGCGCCACACCCGGGAAATGGTCCGCCGGATGGACTTCGACCCGGGGCGGGGGCGGCCGGGCCGCCGGCGCTGGCCCGGGCCGCTGCGCGCCGACGTCGTGGAGCGGCTGGACCGGGAGGCGCTGCTGCCGGCGATCCTGTTCATCTTCAGCCGGGCGGCCTGCGACGCGGCCGTGCAGCAGTGTCTCCAGGCCGGGCTGCGGCTGACCACGCCGGACGAGCGGGCCGAGATCCGGGCGGTCGCCGAGGCGCGCACCGCCGAGATCAGTTCCGAGGACCTGCAGGTGCTCGGGTACTGGGAGTGGCTCGACGGCCTGGAGCGCGGGCTGGCCGCGCACCACGCCGGGATGCTGCCCGTGTTCAAGGAGATCGTCGAGGAGCTGTTCGTCCGCGGCCTGGTCAAGGCGGTGTTCGCCACCGAGACGCTGGCGCTGGGCATCAACATGCCGGCCCGGTGCGTGGTGCTCGAACGGCTGGTCAAGTTCAACGGCGAGGCGCACGTGGACCTGACGCCGGGGGAGTACACCCAGCTGACCGGCAGGGCGGGTCGCCGCGGCATCGACGTCGAGGGGCACGCGGTGGTGGTGTGGACACCCGAGGTCGACCCCCGGCACGTGGCGGGGCTGGCCTCGACCCGCACGTACCCGCTGCGTTCCAGCTTCCGGCCGTCGTACAACATGGCGGTCAACCTGGTCGGCACGCTCGGCGGGGACCGCGCGCGGGAACTGCTGGAGTCCTCGTTCGCCCAGTTCCAGGCCGACCGGTCGGTGGTCGGGCTGGCCCGGCAGGTGCAGCGCAACGTGGAGACCGCCCGGGCCTACGCCGGCGAGATGGAGTGCGACCGCGGGGATTTCGGGGAGTACTTCGACATCCGGGCGGCGATCGGCGACCGGGAACGGTCCCAGGCCCGGCAGAACGCGAACCAGCGCCGCACGGCCGCCGTCACGTCCCTGGAGAAGCTGCGCGTCGGCGACGTCATCCGGGTGCCGTCCGGGCGGCGGGCCGGCCTCGCGGTGATCCTCGATCCGGGTACCGGCGGGTTCAACGACCCGCGTCCGCTGGTGCTGACCGAGGACCGGTGGGCCGGACGGATCTCGGCGGGGGAGTTCCCCGGGCCGGTGGAGGCGCTGGCCCGGGTACGGGTACCGAAGCACTTCAACCACCGCTCGCCGGCCGAGCGGCGTGACCTGGCCGCGGCCCTGCGCGCGGTCGGCGTGGACGCCCGCGTCGCCCGGCGGGGTGCGCGCCGGGGCGGCGGCGAGGATCGTGAGCTGGAACGGCTGCGCCACGACATGCGCGCCCACCCGTGCCACGCCTGCCCCGACCGGGAGGAGCACGCCCGCTGGGCCGAGCGCAAACGCCGGCTCGACCGGGACAACGAGGCGCTGCGCGACAAGGTGGCCAACCGCACCGGGTCGCTGGCCCGCACCTTCGACCAGGTCTGCGCGCTGCTGGAGCGGCGCGGGTACCTCCAGTCGACGAACGGCAAGCTCGGCGTGACCGATGCCGGCCGGATGCTGGCCCGGGTCTGGACGGAGGCGGACCTCCTGGTCGCCGAGTGCCTGCGACGCGGGGTGTGGGAGCAGCTGTCCCCGCCGGAGTTGGCGGCCGCGGTCTCCGTGCTGCTCTACGAGGCCCGGCGGGAGAGCGACGAGCGGGCCTCGGTACCCCGTGGGCCGGTCTCGGACGCCGTCGAGCGCGCGGTCGACATCTGGTCCGAGCTGGAGGCCGACGAGGCGTCCCACGGTCTGGAGCTGACCCGGGAGCCGGACTTCGGCTTCGTCTGGCCGATCTACCGGTGGGCGAGGGGCGAGCCGCTGTCCAAGGTGCTCTCCAGCGTCCACACGCTGGACGGCGACATGCCGGCCGGCGATTTCGTGCGCTGGGCCCGGCAGGTGGTGGACCTGCTCGGCCAGCTCGCCGAGGCCGCCGGGGCGTCGTCGCCGGTGCGCCGGAGCGCCCGGGAGGCGATGATCCTGGTGAACCGGGGCGTGCTGGCCTACGCGGCGGTGGGCGCCGCCGTTCCGGCGGCCGACATCTGACCGGTCCCCGACGCCTGTCCGGGACCCGGTGGTCGTCGCCGCCTCCGGTGGCCGGGCCGCGCGGGTGTGCGGCGGGCCACTATTCGGGTGTGGCCGCGATCGCGTCGACCAGCCGGCGGATCGGGCCGGCGAGGTTCCACCGCTGCGCGAGCGTCATCAGGCCGTCGGGGTCGGCGGGGGCGCCGGGCAGGGCCGTGTCGATGCCCGGGACGGGCACGTCGCGGGCCACCTCGACGACCTTCGGCGCGACGGCCAGGTAGTCGGCCGCCGCCGTGAGCTTGGTTCGCAGCCCGGCGGCGAAACCGGCCGCGGGATCGTCGAGGGCGGCCAGCACGCCGGCCAGGCTGCCGTACCGGTCGACGAGCCGGGCCGCGGTCTTCTCGCCTACCCCGGGGACCCCGGGGAGCCCGTCGCTCGGGTCTCCGCGCAGCGCGGCGAAGTCGGCGTACCCGGCGGCCGGTACCCCGTAGCGCCGCCGTACCCCCTCGTCGTCGAACACCTCCAGCTTGGCCACGCCCCGGCCGCAATACAGCAGCCGGACCGGCACCTCGTCGTCGACGAGTTGGAAGAGATCACGGTCGCCGGAGGCCACCTCGACCGGCCCCGGTTCCCGGGTGGCGAGGGTGCCGATCACGTCGTCCGCCTCGTATCCCGCGGCGCCCAGCGCCGGGATGCCCAGCGCGGCCAGCACGTCGAGGATCACCGGTACCTGCGGGACCAGCCCGTCGGGCACCTCCTCGCCACCGGACGGGGCGAGCCGGTGTGCCTTGTACGACGGGATCAGCTCGACCCGCCAGGCCGGGCGCCAGCTCTCGTCCAGCGCGCAGACCATCCGGTCCGGGCGGCGGGCGCGCACGAGGGTGGCGAGCATGTCCAGGAAGCCGCGGACGGCGTTGACCGGGCTGCCGTCCGGCGCGCGGGCGGCGGACTCTGGTACGCCGAAGTAGGCGCGGAAGTACAGGCTGGCGGCGTCGATGAGCAGCAGTGGCCGGGGCACGCGGTACAGCGTAGGCCCTGGCCGGAGGGCCGGGCTCCCGCCGGCACCCAAACGAGCGTTAAGCTGTCCGCATCGAGGACGGCGCCGTCCCCGGCACGCGGGGCGCGGCGGCGTGATCGACCCGACACGAACCCCACGGAGTTGATGGAGTTGTGAGCGCCGAGCTTGCGGGTCGGCGGATGGACACGGGGCGGCCGACGGGCAGGGTGCCCCGGGTACTTCCGACCGAGGAAGCGTACGACCTGCTGGAACTCGTTCGGCAGATCGCCGACCGGGAATTGGCGCCCCGGGCCGCCGACTTCGAGGCCCGCGGTGAGTTCCCCCGCGACGTGATGCGCGTCCTGGGCCGCGCGGGCCTGCTCGGCCTGCCGTACCCGGCGGAGTACGGCGGCGGTGGCCAGCCGTACGAGGTCTACCTCCAGGTGCTGGAGGAGTTGGCGGCCCGCTGGCTGGCCGTGGCCGAGGGGATCAGCGTGCACACGCTGGCCTGCTACCCGGTCGCCACGTACGGCACCGATGCCCAGCGCAAGCGGCTGCTGGCCGACATGCTGGGCGGGGACCTGCTCGGCGCGTACTGCCTCTCCGAACCCGCGGGTGGCTCTGACCCCGCGGCGATGACCACCAGGGCGCGGCGCGACGGCGACGGGTACGTGCTCAACGGGACCAAGGCCTGGATCACGCATGCCGGCGTGGCCGACTTCTACAACGTTTTCTGCCGTACCGGTGGTCCGGGCGCGGGCGGCATCTCCTGCCTGATCGCGGACGCGGGTACGCCGGGGATCGCACCGCAGGCCCGGGAACGCACCATGGGCCTGCGCTCCTCGCCGGTCGCCCAGATCGCGTTCGACGAGGCCCGGGTGCCGGCCGACCGGCTGGTGGGCGAGGAGGGCACCGGTTTCCGGATCGCCATGCAGGCGCTGGACGCGGGCCGGCTCGGCATCGCGGCGTGCGCGGTCGGCGTGGCCCAGGCGGCGCTGGACTACGCGATCGGCTACGCGCGCGAGCGGGAGCAGTTCGGCCGGCGCATCGTCGACTTCCAGGGCATGGGCTTCCTGCTCGCCGACATGGCGACCGCGGTGTCGGCGGCCCGGGCACTGGTGCTGGCGGCGGCCCGGCTCAAGGACGCCGGCCTGCCGTACCGGGTGGACGCGGCCAAGGCCAAGCTGTTCGCCACCGACACGGCGATGCGGGTGACCACGGATGCCGTGCAGGTGCTCGGCGGGTACGGGTACGTGGCCGATCACCCCGTCGAGCGGTACATGCGCGAGGCGAAGGTGCTTCAGATCGTCGAGGGCACCAACCAGATCCAGCGACTGGTGATCTCCCGGGATCTGGCCCGGGGCTGATCAGGCCTTGGCCATGCCGGCGGCGAGAGCCTTGGCCATGGTCACGGCCCGGGTGGCGGTCAGCGCGGTCGCGGTCAGCGCGATCTGGTCCGGTGGCTGCTCACCGTTGTTGCTGGTGTGCGAGCCGCCGTAGGGGTTCCCGGCGACGAACTGGCCCGGCTCGGTGTATCCCGGCGTGACCACGATGCCGCCCCAGTGGTACACGGTGTTGAACATCGCCAGCAGGGTGGACTCCTGGCCGCCGTGCGCGGTCGCGGTCGAGCAGAACCCCGCGTACACCTTGTTGGCCAGCTTGCCCTGCGCCCACAGTGGTCCGGTGGTGTCCATGAACTGCTTGAGCTGTGCGGCGACGTTGCCGTACCGGGTCGGCGTGCCGAAGATGACCGCCTGGGCCCAGTCGAGATCGTCCGGGCTGGCCTCCACGACGTCCTGGGTGGCGAGCCGGTGCGCGGCCCAGCCTTCGTTGGAGGTGACCGCCTCGTCGGGGGCCAGTTCGCGCACCTTGCGCAGGCGCACCTCCGCGCCGGCCTTCTCGGCCGCCTCGGCCGCCGCCAGCGCCATCTGGTAGGTGATGCCGGTGGCCGAGTAGTAGATGACTGATGCGTTGACCTTCATGGCGCCGCCACATACCCGGAGCTACCGGGATCAAACCGTCGCCAGGCCGCTGCCGTCCGTTCGGGTACCCGCGCTGCGCGGCTCCCCGGTCCCGGCGTCCTCCGCGCTCAGCGGGGTGGCCAGGTCCTCCAGGCTGCGCCGTTCCGCCTTGACACCGATGGCGGCCTCGACCAGCCCGGCCGCGAGCATGAGGATCGCGCCGATGGTGAACGCGACGACCGTGTCGCTGACCTTGCCGGTACCCACGAGCTTGGCGAACAGCAGCGGGCCGGTGATGCCGCCGGCCCCGGTACCGATCGCGTAGAACACCGCGATGGCCAGCGCGCGGGTCTCCATCGGGAACACCTCGCTCACCGTCAGGTAGGCGGCGCTGGCCCCGGCCGAGGCGAAGAACAGCACCACGCACCAGCACAGGGTCAGGCTCAGGGCGCTCAGCGAGCCCGAATGGAACAGCCACGCGGTGCCCAGCAGCAGGACGCCGGACAGCAGGTACGTGCCGGAGATCATCACCCGGCGCCCGAGGGAGTCGAACAGCGGCCCGAGCAGCAGCGGCCCGAGCAGGTTGCCGCCCGCGATCATCAGGTAGTACCAGCCGGTCGAACCGGAGGGCACCTTGAAGAAGGTCTCCAGGATCTGCGCGAAACCGAACGTGACGGCGTTGTAGAGGAACGCCTGCCCGATGAACAGCGCCAGACCCAGGACCGAGCGCCGCGGGTACCGGGCGAAGAGGGTGCGCACGATGGTCCACAGGCCGATGGACCGGCGCTGGCGGATCGTGATGTAGTGGTCCGGATCGTCGAGCCGGGTGCCCGTCTCGCGTTCGACCTCGCGCTCGATGCCGGCGACCAGGTCCTCGGCCTCCCGGTCCCGGCCGTGGATGAACAGCCAGCGGGGGCTCTCCGGCACGTTGCGCCGGACCAGCAGGATCACCAGGCCGAGCACCACACCCAGCCCGAACGCCAGCCGCCAGCCGACGCCCGTGGAGAAGTCGTGGAGGACGGGGATGGTCACCAGCGCGCCGATCGCCGCGCCGAGCCAGAACGTTCCGTTGATGGCGATGTCGATCCGGCCGCGGTGGCGGGCCGGGATCAGTTCGTCGATGGCGGAGTTGATCGCCGCGTACTCGCCGCCGATGCCCAGGCCGGTCAGGAACCGGAACAGGAAGAACCACCAGGAACTGAACGACAGCGCGGTCATCGCGGTGGCGGCGAGGTACACGCCCAGCGTGATCATGAATAGCTTCTTGCGGCCGAACCGGTCGGTCAGCCAGCCGAAGAACAGCGCCCCGACGCAGGCACCGGCCACATAGGACGCCGCGCCGAAGCCGCTGACCTGGCTGGCCGTGATGTGCAGCCCGCTGCCCGCCTTGGCCAGTTGGCCGGACAGGTTGCCGACGATGGTGACCTCGAGGCCGTCGAGGATCCACACGGTACCGAGACCGATAATGATCAACCAGTGCCAGCGTGCCCAGGGCAGGCGGTCCAGCCGCGCCGGCACGTTGGTCCTGATGGCTCCGCCGCCCGTCGTCGCCGCGTTGCCGCTCGCCGCGTTGCCGCTCGGCGGGTTGCCGCTCGTCACGTTGCCGCCCACTGTGTCGACCATGTCACGCTCCCCACGTCACGCTCCGGCCACAGCCGGTCTCTGGCTTCCCGATGGCGCGGATCGGCAAACCACGGCCGCCGGGCACGGGCCGGGGTAGCGACGCGGGTGTCGGCTCGACGGGGGTGTCGGCGCGAGCGCCCCGGGGCGGGTAGGTTCTTCGCCGTGGAAGCGATCGACCGCGCTATTCTGACCGCCCTGTCCGAGGACGGCCGGCTTTCTTACACGGACCTGGCCGAGCGGGTCGGGTTGTCGGTGTCCGCGGTGCACCAGCGGGTGCGCCGGCTGGAGCAGCGTGGGGTGATCAAGGGGTACGCGGCCAGGGTCGACTACGAGGCGATCGGCCTGCCGCTGACCGCGTTCGTGGCGATCCGTCCGATCGATCCGGCGGCGCCCGACGACGCTCCCGAGCGGCTGTCCGGGCTGCCGGAGATCGAGTCGTGTTACTCGGTCGCGGGGGAGGACTTCTACCTGCTGCTGGTCCGGGTGAAGAGCCCGAGCGACCTGGAGCGGCTGCTTCAGGAGATCCGTACCGCGGTGAACGTCGCCACCCGTACCACGGTCGTGCTGTCCACGCCGTACGAGGCGAGGGCGGCGTCGATCGGCCGTTAGTCAGGTCGGCCGGCGACCTAGCGGTCTCTGGGCCGGCCGGCGACCGGTCAGTCGCCGGCCACCGGCGCGTTCCAGCGGGCGATCGCCGGCAGGTGGTGCTCGAAGCCGAGCGTGGACAGGGTCGCGGTGTTCAGCAGCAGCCCGGCGCCGTGCTCCGGGGCCAGCCCGATCCACCGGGCGCCGCAGACCCGCAGCGAGTGGCCGTGCCCGACGAGTACCACGTCGCCCTCGCCGGTCAGGTCGCGGGCCCGCGCCAGCACCCGGTCCATCCGGGCGCCGACCCGCTCCGGCGACTCGCCGTCCGGGCAGCCGTCGTGCCACAGGCTCCAGTCCGGCCGTTCGGCGTGGATCTGTGCCGAGGTGATCCCCTCGTACGCCCCGTAGTTCCACTCGACCAGGTCGTCGTCGGCGCCGGTGACCCGCAGCCCGGCCAGTTCGGCGGTGCGCCGGGTCCGCCGCAGCGGGCTGCACAGCACGGCCGCGATCCGCCGGCCGGCGAGTGTGGGGCGCAGCGCCTCGGCTTCCCGTTCGCCCTGGGGGGTCAGCGGGAGGTCGGTGTACGACGTGTGCCGCCCGTTCGCACTCCACTCGGTCTGGCCGTGCCGGATCAGAAGGATGTCACCCACACCGGCCATTGTCGTTCATGGTCCGGCCGGCCGGCCCGAGCCGGGAAGTTTGAGCGGTTCGCCTCACCGGTTCTGGTAGTGCCTGCTCTAGCCGCTAGGCTAACGTTCTTAGCCCAGCGCAGCGACGAAGGACTAGACGAAGGAGTGCCATGCCCCGGCGAGCCGGTCTGACCGCGCAGAAAGTGGTGGAGTTGGGCCTGTCGGTCGTGGACGACGCGGGCCTGGATGGCCTGAGCCTGGCCCGGGTGGCCGAGGCGGCCGGCGTGGCCACACCGTCGCTGTACAAGCACGTGGCCGGCCTGCCTGACCTGCGCGAGCGGGTGGCGCGGGTGGTTCTGGCGGAGCTGACCGACCGGGTCCGTGAGGCGGTGATCGGGGTGTCCGGTGACGACGCGGTACGGGCGCTGATGCACGCCTACCGGTCGTACCTGGTGGAGTTCCCGAACCGGGCGGCCCTGCTGGTCTCGCCGCCCGCGGCGACGGAACCCGGGGAGGACCTGCTCGCCGTGGTGCTGGCGGTCCTGCGCGGGTACCGGCTGGAGGGGTCGGAGGCGATCCACGCCGCCCGGGTCCTGCGCTCCAGCGTCCACGGATTCGCCTCGCTGGAGGCCGCCGGAGGGTTCGGCTACCGCGAGGATCTGGACGAGAGCTTCCGGCGCCTGGCTGTCATCGTCACCACCGGGTTGCGTACCGGCGCCGGCCTTCCCTGACCCGGTGGCCCCCCGCTTGTCATCCCCGTTCGTCATCCTCAACCTAGCATCCTAGGACGCCTTAGGGAGTGTGACACCACACGAGAACACGGTTGGCCAGAAACGGCATCGGGCACCCAAAGGACATCCACGTGACAGGGAGGTCTGCGATGGGTTACGACGACAAGGCCAAGAACAAGGCCGAAGAGATGAAGGGCAAGGCGAAGGAGTGGGTCGGCGATCGGACCGACAACGAATCGCTGCAGGCCGAAGGTGTCGAGGACCAGGCGTCGGCCCGGGTGAAGCAGGCCGGTGAGCACATCAAGGACGCCGGACGCGACATCGTCGGGCACTGATCCCATACAGACGTGTGGGCCCGGCCAACCGGCCGGGCCCACACGTGCTGGGAAACGTCTACGCGACCGGTGAGGTCAGTCGCCGTCGGGCCCCTGCTTGCGCCACCACCGCTGTCCGGAGGCGGGCAGGGTGTCGATCGGGTCGTAGTACGGGTACCGCCTGGTGAGCGCGTCGGTCTCGTCGCGCTCGATGGACGTACGGTAGTTCTTCGTCCAGTACGACACGCCGCGTTCCCGGTCGTACTCGGTGAGCATGTGTACCCAGCGCTTGCCGACGAACGGTACGTCGCACACGATGCGCGGGGTGGCGTACCCCGGCAGGTACCCCATGATGTCGTGCTGCAACTCCTGGGCCTGCCAGACGGCGACGAGCCAGTGTTCGGCGCCCGGGATCATGTCGCACATGTAGAAGTAGTACGGCAGGATGCCGGCCTCGCCCTGCAGCGCGAAGCAGAGGTCGAGCAGGTCGAGTCCGGTCGCGTTGACTCCGCGCATGAGCACGCCCTGGTTGCGGACGTCGCGGACGCCGACCTCCAGCGCGGTCTGGGCGGCGCGGGCCACCAGCGGGGTCAGCGAGTTGGCGTGGTTGACGTGGGTGTGGATGGCGAGGTTGACGCCACGGCGGGCCGCGGTACGGGCGACCCGGCCGAGTCCTTCGACCACGTCCGGTTGCAGCCAGTGCTGGGGGAGGCCCATCAGTGCCTTGGTGGCGAGCCGGATGTCGCGGATCGTCTCGATCTCCAGCAGCCGGGTGAGGAACGATTCCAGGTGGCGCCACGGCACGTTGGCGACGTCGCCGCCGGAGACCACGACGTCGCGGACTCCCGGATGGGTACGCAGGTAGCCGATCATGCCGTCGTACCGGTCGGTGGGCTTGAGGCTCAGGCGGAGCTTGTCGACGGCCGGGGTGGAGTTGCCCACGAGGTCCATGCGGGTGCAGTGCCCGCAGTACTGGGGGCAGGTGGGCAGCATCTCCGCCAGCACCTTGGTGGGGTAGCGGTGGGTCAGCCCCTCCACCGCCCACATGTCCGTC
>DASXOA010000489.1:0-4841 GCA_036494675.1 Rugosimonospora sp. | reverse complement strand
CGCGGGCACCTGCTCTTCATGCGCGTCGGCGACGCGGCCGGGCTGGCCGTCGCGGCGGCCAGCGGATGCGACCTGCGGGTCGTCGCCTACCAGATGACCCAGTTCGTCGGCGCCGTCGCGCACCTGCTGACCCCGCAGCTGCGCAAGGACCTGCACGGCGCCACCATCAGCCAGCGTCCCCGCTAGAGGCGCGCCCGGATCGAGGAGCGACCAACGTGGCCACCACGCACTGGAAGGTGCGGCCCTACGTTCTCATCGGGGGCCGCACCCGAACCCGCCGGCATCTGCTGGTCCACACAATGGTTTCGGTGCCGTTCTACGACGCCACGTTCGCGTCGAGGCTGCTGCCGGAGGCGCGCTCGCTCTACGAGCATGCCCGCGAGGCCAGGTCGGTCGCCGAGCTGTCCGCCTACTCCGGCATGCCGCTGGGCGTGACCCGGGTGGTCGTCGACGACCTCGCCTCCACCGACCGGTTGATGGTCCATCAGGAGGCCTACGATTCCCCGTTCGACTCCGATCTTCTGGAGAGACTCCGCGATGGCCTTCGCCAGCTCGCCTGAGCAGCCGACGATCAGCTCGGCGAAGATCGTCATTGCCGGCGGTTTCGGAGTGGGCAAGACCACCTGTGTCGCCTCGATCTCGGAGATTCCACCGATCAACACCGAGGCGTGGATGACGGCGGCCAGCGAACCGGTCGACCGGATGGACCCGGGCATCGACAAGACCACGACGACCGTGGCCATGGACTTCGGCCGGCTGACGATCGCCGAGGATCTCGTGCTGTACCTGTTCGGCACGCCGGGACAGGCGCGGTTCTGGCCGATGTGGGACGACCTGTGCCGCGGCGCGGTCGGCGCGCTGGTACTGGCCGACACGCGGCGCCTGGACGCCTCGTTCGCCGCGGTCAACTACTTCGAGCAGGACAGTGACCTGCCGTTTGTGGTCTGCGTCAACCTGTTCGACGGGATCCTCTCGCACAACCTCGACGACGTGCGCGAAGCGCTGGCGCTGTCCCCGGCGGTGCCGCTGATCGCCTGCGACGCGCGTGCGTCGACGTCGGTCGCGCAGGCGCTGCTGACCGTGGTGACCCACACCATGCGGCGCACGTCCGGAACTCCGCTGCCCGACGCGCTCGCCGTGAGGTGAGCGGCCGCGGCACCGTGAGGCGATAAGAGCTTTTCAACAGGAGGTACCGTGCGGAAGATCCTGATCGTCGGCGCCGGACAGTCCGGACTGCAACTGGGCCTGAGCCTGCTCGCCGAGGGCTACGAGGTGACCATCATGTCCGCCCGTACCCCGGACGAGATCCGCCACGGATGGGTGATGAGCACGCAGGGCATGTTCCACCTGGCCCTGCAGACCGAGCGTGCACAGCGGCTCAACCTGTGGGAGGAGGAGTCGCCGCACTTCGAGGGCCTGCACGTCCAACTGTCGGCGCCGCCCGGGCAGCGGGCGCTGGCCATCCCGGCTCCGCTGGACGACTACGGGCAGAGCACCGACCAGCGGCTGAAGATGGCCGCCTGGCTGGAACTGTTCGAGGAGCGCGGCGGTACCGTCCACTTCCAGGGCGTCACCACCGCCGACCTGGACGGGCTGACCAGGCTCGGCCGCTACGACCTGACCATCGTCGCCGCCGGCAAGGGCGAACTGGTCAGCGTGTTCGACCGCGACGCGTCCCGGTCGCCGTACACCGCACCGCAGCGTGGGCTCGCCGTCGCGTACGTGCACGGGCTGGGTCCGGACGCGACGTGGCCGGTGTGCAACGTCGGCTTCAACGCCGTACCGGGCCTGGGTGAACTGTTCGTCATCCCCGGGCTGACGCTGTCCGGCCCGTGCGACATCCTGTTCTGGGAGGCCGTACCGGACGGGCCGCTCGACCTGTTCAAGCAGCGCATGGATCCGGCCGAGCATCTCAAGGTGACGCTGGACCTGGCCCGGCAGTACACGCCGTGGGTCTATGAGCGGTGCGCGCAGGTGGAGCTCACCGACGGGCGGGCGACACTGTCCGGCCGGTACACGCCGACGGTGCGCCGGCCGGTGGCCGTGCTGCCCTCCGGCGGTGTGGTGCTGGGGATGGCCGACGTGGTGGTGGCCAACGACCCGATCACCGGTCAGGGCAGCAACACCGCCGCCAAGTGCGCGGCGGCCTACCTGGAGGCCATCCGGGAACGCGGCGACGCGCCGTTCGACCAGGAGTGGATGGAGCAGACGTTCGAGCGGTTCTGGACGCAGACCGGCGAGGCGGTCACCGCGTGGACCAACGCCATGCTCCAACCGCTGCTCGAGCACGTGCAGCAGATCCTGGGTACGGCCGCGGGCAACCCGGTCGTCGCGCGGCGCTTCGCCAACGGCTTCTCCGACCCGAACGACTACCGGGACTGGTTCCTGACGCCGGACGGGGCCAGCGCCTACCTCGCCTCGGTGTAAGCCGGGCCGGGCCGGCCGGCCGGGCCTCGACGACCGGCCGGCTCCCGCTGCCCCGGCCGCGGGCAGCCGCGCTAGACCACCGGGATGGCCAGACCCTTGGCGTACGGCGCCGAGCAGGTGGGTGTGGCGCCGCTGCGGGCCAGCAGATCCAGGCCCAGCCTGGCCCGCCGTACCCGTTCCCGGGTCAGTTCGACGGCGGTGCGCTCCAGGTGGCTGCCGGACGGGTACAGGTCCGGGGCGTTGCGCAGGCCGAACTTCGCGTACACCGGGGCGGTCAGCTCGATGAGCCGGGGCAGTTCGTAGTGGCGCACGAAACCGCCCAGGTTGTCCGGCGCCTCGACGTAGATGTCCAGCGGCAGCGCGGTCACCGACCGGATGGCCGCGGTCTGTGCCAGGGTCAGGTCGGTCGGCAGGTTGATGGTGTCCGCGCCGAGCCCGGCGATGACCTGGGCCGCCGCGGGGTTGGCGACCGGCAGCATCACCGAGACCTTCGCCTGCATGTCGGCGGGCAGCGCGCCGCGGGACCGAAGCTGCGCGAAGACCGCGAGCACCCCGATGTCGGCGATGAGCACGCTACGCACGCCGAGGTCGGCGGCGCGGCGGATCTCGTCGACGACCGCGACCAGTTGGTCCTGGCCGCGGGTCGTCGGGGCGAGCGCACCGCCCGCGGGCGCGCGGGTCATCGCGGAGGCGTCCCAGCCGGCGCAGGGCCGCGCGAACAGGCTCAGTTCGATGCCGGCGCCGGCCGCGAGCTCGACCATCTCGCCGATCTCGGCGTCGGTGAGCAGGCCGACGCCGCTGCCCTGGGACACTCGGGTCACCGGCACCTCGAACCGCTCGGACGCCACCAGCACCGCCTCCAGGCAGCGCGGACCCTCGACGCTGGGGATCTCGACCCGGTACTGCGCACCATCGGGAAAGCGCTGCGGGGACGGGCCGGGTGGATAGTCGTCGGAGGCCGGCAGTCCGAGCGCAGCGAGCAGATCACTCGTTGTCGAGTCGGTCATCGCACCCGCCCATTCCTGGTGTTATTCGATATCTCGGACTCGGTTCAGTATGCCGCACACCGGACGCTATTCGACAGCGCGGATTCCCGTCAATGACACGCTAGAATGTCGGTCCGTCGAAGGGAGTCCGTAACATGGCCCGAGCGGTGCCAGCCGTCACGCGCGCGCTGGATGTGCTGGAGCTGTTCCTTGACCGCAACACGCTCACGGCTCCCGAGGTTGCCGAGCGGCTCAAGTTGCCGCGCACAACCGTGCATGAGCTGGTCAACACGCTGGTCGACCGGTCCTATCTGATCGCGTCGGAGAGTTCACCCATCCGGTACCGGCTGGGCATGCGCCTGTTCCAGCTCGGCAACCGGTTCGCGGAGCAACTCGACCTGGCCCGCGAGGCGCAGCAGGTCGCCGCCGACGTGGCCGGCGCGTGCGACGAGACCGTGCACATCGCGGTACTCGACGGCGCGCACGTGGTCTACGTGGCGAAGGTGGACTCCACGCACCCGGTCCGGATGGTCTCCGCGGTCGGCAGGCGACTGCCGGCACACTGCACGGCGGTCGGCAAGGTGCTGCTCGCCGCCCTGTCGACCGAGGCGCTGGAGGCACGGTACCCACCGGGGCAGAGCCTGCCGGCGATGACCCCGACCAGCGTGACCTCGCCGGCCCGGCTGCGCGCCGTGCTCTCCGAGGTGCGCGCGCAGGGCGTGTCGTACGACAACTGCGAATCCAACGACGCGGTGCGGTGCGTCGGGGCGCCGGTGGCCGACCACAGTGGAGCCGTGGTCGCCGCGATCAGCATCTCGGTGCCCATCATCCGGTGGACGCCGGAGCGGGAGAAGGAGTGGGCGGCGCTGGTCCGCACGGGCGCGCTGACCCTGTCCCACCGGCTGGGCTACTCCGGCAGTTCGGACGTCATCGGGCTGGAACGGGTCGCGGTCAGTTCGGCCGGATGAGCACTTGTGCATGTCGGATGGGAGTGTCGCGTGGATAGCCGTCAGTCGAATCGGGCGCCGCTTCGATGCTGAGGCGCAACCCGGCACCGGAGATGCGCATCGCCGTGGGCGGGACACCGTGAGCGGCTGCGCGCCGTGCGACGCGAGCGTCCGCGGCCGGACCGATGAGCGGCGCTAGGCGATGAGCGGCGCTAGGCGATGAGCGGCGCTAGGCGATGAGCGGCGCTAGGCGATGAGCGGCGCTAGGCGATGACCGCCTGCCGGCGTGCCCGCGCCCGCAGCCTGTGCAGCACGTCGTTGCCGCCCCGGCCGAAGTAGTCGTGCAGCCGGCGGTACTCGGCGTAGAGCGCGTCGTAGCCGTCCGCGCGGGTGGCGTCTGGGTGGTAGATCGCCGCCCGCTGCGCACCCATGGCCTCCGAGGCCCGGTAGATGTCCGGGTGGGCACCGGCGGCCACGGCCG
>DASXOA010000488.1:0-1722 GCA_036494675.1 Rugosimonospora sp. | reverse complement strand
GGTCAGCGCCTGGGCGGTGGCGTAGGCGGACAGCCCGAACCCGAACAGCAGCAGCATGCTGCCGAGCACGGAGGGCATGAGCACCGGGCCGCCGACGTATCGCCAGTAGCCCCAGGAGCGCGCGCCGAGGTTCTCCGCCGCTTCCCGCCACGCTGGCTTCAGCCCTTCCAGGGCCGGCAGGATGACAAGCACCATGAGCGGGATCTGGAAGTACATGTACACCACGACGATGCCGGTGACGGTGTAGAGGCTGAACCCGCCGGCGTAGATGTCCCATCCGATGTCCTTCAGCCACTGGGTCTCTATGCCGCTTGACCCGAGCGTGGTGATGAACAGGAACGCCAGCGGCACGCCGCCGAAGTTGGCGAACACGCCGGAGGCGGTGATGGTCACCTGGCGCAGTGCCGCGCCGCCGCGTCCCCGTGCGGTGGAGATGGCATAGGCGATCAGCAGCCCGAAGATGGCCGGGAGCACCGCGGAGAGCACCGACAGGATGATGGACTCGCGGAAGCCGGTCAGGTAGACGCCGTGCGTGGCGATGTCGATGTTGCGGAACGTCCAGGCGCCGGTGTCCGGGTCCTGGAACGCGCCGACCGCGACGGCGATCATCGGGATGATGAGGCCGAGCACCACGTAGGCGGTGAACGGCAGGATGCCGGCGTACCTGGCGACCGCCCTGACGACCACTCGGGCCGCCGGGGCGGAGCGTCCACGGCGCCGGGACGGAATGCGGCCAGCCCCGGGGTCCGCGAGGGACCCCGGGGCCATGACCATATCGGTCGGCTCAGGCACTGGTCAGCTCGAGACGCTCGGCCACTGCTGGGCGACGACGGTCTCCGCCGTGTTCTGCTGCGCGATGCTCGGGAAGGTAATCCCCCCGGCCGGCGCCGGCGGCAGCGAGGCGTAGGCCGTCTTGTCCTCCGTGCCCGCGGTGACCAGGGACGGCAGCTCGATCGGCCGGGTGCCGCCATCGAGGAACAGGTTCTGGCCCTCGGTGGAGTACAGGTACTCCTCCCACAGCCGGGCGGCGGCGGGGTCGGGCGCGTACTTGCTGACCGCCTGGTCGTAGTAGGCGGCGTAGTTCGCGTCCGACGGGATGACGATCTTGAGGTTCTTGTACTTGGCGCCGACCTCGGAGGCCAGCAGGTAGTCCCACCAGATCAGGATCGGGGTCTGCCCGCTCTCCATCGTCGAGGCGCTGCCGGTGACCGGGACGAAGTTGCCTGCCTGCTTCAGCTGCTTGAAGTAGGCGACGCCGGGGGCGATGTTGCCGAACGAGCCGCCGTTGGCGAGCGCCGCGGCGTACACGCCGGCGAACGCGGCGCCGGCCTGCGTCGGGCTGCCGTTCAGCGCGACCATGTTCTTGTACGGGCCGGTGAGCAGCGACTTGAACGAGGTCGGCGGCGTCTTCACCCGGGAGGTGTCGTACCCGATGGCCACGTATCCGCCGTAGTCGGCGTAGTAGAGGCCGGTCGGCTCCTTGGAGGTGGCGGGGATGTCGCTCCAGGTGGCCACCTGGTAAGGCGCCCAGTCGCCGGCCGTCTGGCCCTTGGCGGCGAAGGCGGTGCCGACGTCAACGACGTCCGGCGCGCGGCTCTGGCCCTTGGTCTGCTGGATGGAGTTGAGCTCGTCCTGGCTGGTGCCGTCCGGGTTCTCGTCGGTGATCTGGATCCCGTACTTGGCCGTGAAGTCCTTCATGATCGTGCCGTAGTTCGCCCAGTC
>DASXOA010000487.1:0-2008 GCA_036494675.1 Rugosimonospora sp. | reverse complement strand
CTGCTGGCCCCGGACAAGGACAAGCTGAACGACGCGAGCGAGCAGCTTCCGTCCGTGGTCGTGGAGCTGATGCGCGACATCGAGATACCGAACGGCATCGGCGCGGTCGGCTACACCGAGGCGGACATCCCCGACCTGGTGCCCGGCACGATGAAGCAGCAGCGGCTGCTGGCCACCTGCCCGCGCCCGGTTGACGAAGAGGACATCGCGGGGATCTTCGCCCGGTCGATAGAGAACTGGTGAGCCTGGTGCCGCTGTACGACTACTGCTGCCCGCAGGGACACGTCTTCGAGCAGATGGCCACGATCGCCGCTCGCTCCCAGCAGGCCTGCCCGGCCTGCGGGCAGGTCGGTGACAAGATCCCGTCCCGGGTCACGCTGGGCGGCCGGGCCGATCCCGGGCCGTCGAAGGAACAGATGCCGCAGACCTGGCGCGGCACCTACGAGGGGAACCCCGAGTACGTGGGCCAGCTACGCCAGCAGTGGGGCGCTCGGCAGAAGCTCGAGGAAAAGTACCCCGAACTGCGCGGCGACCAGCGGCCCGTACTGGCCCACGAGGGCAAGTACCACGCCAAGCCGCTGCGCGCCGGTGATCCTCCCGCCAGCGCCTAGGGGGCACGCATGTCCGTCTACGACGAGAAGCCCTGGCTGAGCCTGTACGACCCGGACCAGCCGGCCGATATCGCCCTGGAGTTCACCGACGCCCTGTCCATGTTCCGGGCGTCGGTCAGCCGGAACCCGGACGGCGACATCATCCGCTACTTCGGCGGCCGGGTCACCGCACGTGAGCTCGACGAGCTGAGCGACGCGCTCGCGGTCGCGCTGGCCGGCCTGGGCGTGCGGGCCGGCGACCGGGTGGCCCTGTACCTGCAGAACGTGCCGCAGTTCGTCATCGGCATGCTCGCCACGTGGAAGGCGGGCGGCATCGCGGTGCCGGTCAATCCGATGAACCGGGCCCGCGAGCTGGACGCCGTGCTGCGCGACTCCGGCGCCCGCGTGCTCATCTGCCTGGAGGGCCTGTACCGCGACGTGGCCCGGGCCGTGATCGAGGACGGCGGGCTGGAAACGACCGTCGTCACCACTTCCGAACTGGACTACCGGGCCCGCGACGACCAGCGGGTCTTCGCCGGGATCGAGCGGCTCGACTGCGAGGGCGCGAACGACATGGCCGCGCTGATCGAGCGCCACCGCGGTCAGAGCCCGGCCGACGTCACCTTCGGACCGGACGACACCGCGCTCCTCACCTACACCTCGGGTACCACGGGGCCGCCGAAGGGCGCGATGAACAGCCACGGCAACGTGGTGTTCAACTCCCAGGCCTACCGTCAGTGGTGCCGGCTCGGCCCGGACGACGTGGTGCTCGGCGTCGCGCCGCTGTTCCACATCACCGGGCTGATCGCGCACGTCACCCTGTCGCTGCTGCTCGGCGCCCCGCTGGTGCTGGGCTACCGGTTCGAGCCGTCGGTGATGATGGAGATCATCCGCGACGAGCGGCCCACCTTCACCATCGGGTCGATCACCGTGTTCATCGCGCTGATGAACGCGCCGAACGCGGACCGGGACGCGCTGGCCTCGCTGACCAAGACCTGGTCCGGCGGCGCGCCGATCCCGCCTAGTGCGGTCAAGGCCTTCCAGGCCCAGTTCGGGCAGTACATCCACAACGCCTACGGCCTGACCGAGACGACCTCGCCCTCACACCTCGTTCCCTTCGGCGCGACCGCACCGGTCGACGACGCCACCGGCGCCCTGTCCGTCGGCGTCCCGGTCTACAACACGGTGGTGCGCATCGTCGGCGACGACGGGCAGGAACTGCCGCCCGGCGAGGTCGGCGAGATCGTCACCAGCGGGCCGATGGTGGTGCCCGGCTACTGGAACAAGCCCGAGGAAACCGAGCACGCGCTGCCCGGCGGCGCCCTGCACACCGGCGACGTCGGCTACATGGACGCGGCCGGCTGGTTCTACATCGTCGACCGCAAGAAGGACCAGATCAACGCCGGCGGCTACAAGGT
>DASXOA010000486.1:0-10416 GCA_036494675.1 Rugosimonospora sp. | reverse complement strand
AGCCGGTCACGACACCGCCTCCAGGGCCGGCGGGCCGGCGCGCTCCGGGAGCGGGCTGAGGGCATCGGGGTCGACGGGCGCCATGGCGCCGGTGCGGTCGGGCAGCCAGACGGTGATCCCACGGGGCCTGGCCGCCGCACCCCGCCCACGGGCGGAGATCACCATTTCCCGCCGCAGCAGCCGGCCGCGCCCCTGGCCGAGGCCGTGCCAGCTCCCACCGGACGATTCGAGCACCACGTCGGCGCCGCTCCACTGCGCGTACGGCACGAGGACGCTGCCCCGCTGCCGGGCCCGCGCGGCCAGCCGGCTGGACACGCCCGCGACGACCTGCCCGGGCGGGGCGGCGACCACGATGTCCACGCCGTCCAGCAGCGCGGCGACCACGCTCGGCCACTCCGGCCCGGGATGAGGCACCAGTGCCAGCCGGTCCAGGGCGATGCCGAGTTCGGCGGCGGCGGCCGGGCCCAGCGTGGGCAGGCCCACCACCGCGCACCAGGAACCGGATCTGGAGGCGGCGGCGAGCAGCGCCAGCAGGACCGAGGTCGCGCCGGGGCGCACCGCGACCGTGGAACCGCGCCGCAGCCCACCGGCCGGAAGCAGGTACCGCAGTTCGGGCAGGACCGGCAGCACCCGGTCGCCGGCCGTACTGGTCTCCCCGGCATGCTGCGCGCTGGCGGGGTGGACCAGTCCGGCCAGCCCGGCGTCGCGTACCAGCGCGGCGAGGCCGGCCCCGGTACCGGAGTCCGGCTGGGCGGAAAGCCCGGCCTGCCCGGTACCGGGGCCGGGTCCCGCGTCCCCCGTGGACGCGGGCCCCTTCCGTGCCGCATCACCGATACGACGCAGCGCGACGATGCCGGCCACGGTTGTACGCCCCCTTGTTACGCCGAACCTTGCCTCAGGCGACCATCTCGTCGAGCAATGAGGGGTGGGTCAGGCCCAGCACCAGCTCGACAACTCCCACGAACGACTCGGCCGAACGCACCAGATCGTCGGCCTCCCGCGCGCTGACCACCCGGGGAATGCCAGCCTCGGCGGCGGCACGCTTACCCGCGCTGGCCGCGAAGTAGGCCGCCCAGTCACCCAACTCCGGGGCGACCATGGTGAGCAGCACCCACACGTTGGTCAACCTGCCGCGCCGGGCCGGCACCGGTCGAGCGCGGGCGGCGAGCACCGCCGCCGCGGCCCGCAATGCGGCCAGGTGGGCGGTGGCATAGCGCAGGCCGTCGAGGCGTAGTTCCCCGGCTTCCGCCAGGCCCCGGCGGGCGAGGGAGAGAAGCTCGGCGGGCGTGCGGTGTGGGAGGGCATGGGCAGGGATCGCCGGCGCGGGACGGGTCGGCCCCACTGCCGAGGCCGAGGCCGGGTGGCCGGGATCGGCCACGGTGAGCGTTGGGGTCGGGCGCATGCTGTTTCTCCTCCGGATCGACGGGGTGTCGAACTCTGCTGCGGAGGAAGTCGCAGCAGCGGCTTTGCCGACCCGGGCCTGAGCCTGGGGCGGCGAACGTTCCGGGCCACCCGGCCGCGCCGCGCGACCCGGAACGTTCGGTGCCGGTCGGGGTGGCGCTTCCCCACGCCACGCCCTCCGGCCCGGGTTCTCGTCCACCGCCCGGGGGTCGGGGGCGGTGGACGAGCACCCTGTCGAGACCGGACCCGCGAAAGCCCGATCTCCGCGACCGACCACGGCTGGCCTGCCGTGACGGCGCCTCGGAAGGCACGCCGCGAATCGCCCCTCCCGATCGGTTCGAACAACCGTTCGAACCACAACTAGAGTAAACCCCGGGTACGACAAGACCGCAATCCCGTACCGGGCGGCTCCAGAATTTATTCGTGAGCAGCGGGTTTCCCAGGTCCGGGCGCGCCGACGGCACCGCCGGTGGCCGCGGAGACCGGGCCGGCAGCGAGCCCGGGCCCGATCGAGGTCCGCCCGATCGAGGTCCGCCCGATCAGGTCGAGGCACGGATCACCGTGCGAGACGTGGCACGTACCGTGAGTCCGGCCTGCGACGACGGGCCGGCCGATCACGTCAACCCGGCGGCACCGACAATTCGACAGGTTGTGCGACTCGGTCAATCTCAGGGCCGAATGTGCTCGACAAACTCGATGAATTCGACAAACTCGATGAACCGCACAACTCAACGAACCCGACCAGACTCGACCAGAACAGGTCCGACCCGCCGATGAAACCGGAAAAGGACGGTGCGATGCATCCCAACGTGACCGCGGTACAGGACGTTCTCGACTCCACCGACGCGCTCGCTGATGGCGACACGCCCAGCCGGGTACGCATGCTGCCCGACGCGGTCTCCACCGCGGTCGCGGCCGCCGCCGCGTTGGGCGTCGAGGTCGGCCAGATCGCGAACTCGCTGATCTTCGATGCCGACGGCGGGCCACTGTTGGTACTGACCTCCGGAGCGCACCGGGTGGACACCGCCAAGGTCGCCACGCTGGTCGGCGTGACCGGGCTCAAGCGGGCCACCCCCGACTTCGTGCGCACGCACACCGGCCAGCCGATCGGCGGCGTCGCCCCGGTGGGCCACCCGAGCCCGCTGCGCACCCTCGTCGACACGGCGCTGGGGCAGTACGACGAGATCTGGGCGGCCGGGGGCATCCCGCACGCGGTGTTCCCCACCACGTACGCGGAGCTGGTCCGGATCACCTCCGGAACCCCCGCCGAGGTGGCGTGACCGGCCTGGACGGCGCCGTGTCGCTGTACGTGTGGCGGGTACCCGCCGCCGCGATCCCCGCGGCCATGTGGCGAATGGCGGTCGACCCGCGACGGGTACGCCGCCAGGCCGGTGTGCGCTTCGTCAAGCTGCTGGGTACCGGGAGGGACGGCCGGTTCGGCCCGGCGAGCGCCGACCCGACCCGGTGGGCCGCGCTGACCGTCTACGACCGGACGCGGCCCCGCTTCCCGGGCTGGGACCGGCGGGCGGTCGCGAGCTGCCGGATCGACCTCGCGCCACTGGCCGTGCGCGGCTCCTGGGCCGGCCGGCAACCGTTCGCGACCGGCAGCGTGGACGGAACGACGGAAGCGGACGGAACGACGGGAACGGACGGAACGGCAGAAGCGGCCGGAACGGTAGCGCACGGAACGACAGGACCAGAACGAACAGAAAGAACAGAAGGCACAGAAAGGCCGGTACTGGCACTGACCCGGGCAAGACTCCGGCTGACCCGGGCCGCCGCCTTCTGGCGGGCAATAGGTCCGGTTGCCGCCGCAGCGTCCGAAGCGTCCGGTCTGCTCGCCGCATTCGGCATCGGCGAGGCCCCGATTGGCTGGCAGGGCACGATAACCGTGTGGCGTCGACCCACAGATCTTTTTTCCTTCGCGTACCGTCACCCACAGCACCGCCAGGCGATTGAGTGGACCACAACCACCGGCTGGTACGCCGAGGAGATGTTCGCCCGCTTTGCCGTGCTGAACGTCGTCGGCGATTCCGGGGTGATCGGGTGGGGCGCGGAGAGGCACGCAGCGGGGAGACCCAGCGCGGACAGGCAGCGGACCGGCGGGGAGACCTCGCCGAACCCGCCGCGGTGAGACTGGTGGCATGGCCGCCGGAGACCCTCGCCCGGCGGTTGGGCGACGTCATCGAGGTGTACGGGCAGGCCATGGGCTACTCGGCCGAGCTGCTGGAGGCGCGTCGCGGGTACGTCGCCGGCCACGTGCACCGGTCCGGGTTCCGCTCCGTGGCCACCCTCGATCCGGACGATCGGCTGCTCGGCTTCGGATACGGGTACACCTCGGCCACCGGGCAGTGGTGGCACGACCAGGTACGCGGTGCGCTGCGCCGGGATGCCCGGCGGACCTGGCTGTCCGACTGCTTCGAGGTGGTCGAACTGCACGTGCGCCCGGACGCGCAGGGCCACGGTCTGGGCGCCGGCCAGCTGCACGCGCTGCTGAGCATGGCCTCCGGGCGTACCACCCTGCTGTCCACCCCCGAGGCGGACGAGCAGCGCTCCCGGGCCTGGCGGCTGTACCGCCGGTTCCAGTTCGTCGACGTGCTGCGCCACTTCCACTTCCCCGGCGACGACCGGCCCTTCGCGATCCTCGGCCGTCCCCTGCCGCTGGTCTGATGCGCGGCGCCGACCGGGTGCGGACCGTCGACCGGCTGCGGACCGTCGACCGGCTGCGCGAGGGCGCGGGTGAGAGCGCGGGCGCCGCCGACGCCGGCCGGTACGGACGGGTCCGCTGGCTCCCGCTCGGCGGCCTGATCCTGATCCAGATCGGGTACCCGCTCACTCACGCGGGTACCCGCACCGGCCTGGTCGTCGCGACCGTGGTGCTCGGATTCGCCGGCTCGGTGGGCCACGCGCTGGCGACCCGGGGCCCGCGGGCCGCCGCTGCCCTGGTCGCGGTGACCGGCGTCGGCGGGCTGGCCGTGGAGGCGCTCGGCCTGCGCACCGGGTTCCCGTTCGGCGGGTACGGGTACTCCGGCGCGCTCGGGCCGCGGCTGCTCGGGGTACCGCTGGTGATCCCGCTCGCCTGGACCTGGATGGCCTGGCCGGCCTGGCTGGCCGCGACCCTGCTGGCCCGGCGTGGGGCGGCCCGGATCGCGGTCGCCGGGTTCGGGCTGGCCGCCTGGGATCTGTTCCTCGATCCGCAGATGGTGGCCGACGGGTACTGGCACTGGCGGCACCCGGCGCCGGGGCTGGCCGGCATCCCGTACACGAACGACCTGGGCTGGCTGGCGGTGGCGGTGGCGATGATGGCGCTGTTCGCGGCGGTCGCCGGGCAGCGGGTCCGGGCCGGCGACCGGCGGGCTGACGCCCCGATGTCCGCCCTGTACCTGTGGACCTACCTGTCCTCGGTGCTCGCCCACGCGGTCTTCCTGGACCTGCCGGTCTCCGCCGCCGCCGGGGCGGTGGGCATGGGGCTCGTCGCGATCCCGCTGGCGGTCGCGCTGTGGTAGGTCAGCGATGCCCGCTGTGATAGGTCCCTGATGCCGCTGGCGGGCTCGCCCGTTGCCGTGGCGGCGCTGGTCATCGCCGTCGCGGTGGGCCTGCTGACCGTGCACACCGCGGTGAACGCGCTCCTGCTGCGCCGGCCCGCACCGTCGCCGTCCGCCGTGGATACCCCGGTGTCGGTGCTGCTGCCGCTGCGCGACGAGGCACACCGGGTCCGGCCGTGCCTGGACGCGCTGCTCGCCCAGGAATCCGTGCCACGCCTGGAGATCCTGGTCCTCGACGATGGGTCCACCGACGGCACCGCCGACGTGGTCCGCGCGGTGGCCGGCGACCGGGTACGGCTGCTGGACGGCGGCACGCCGCCGGACGGTTGGCTGGGCAAGCCGTACGCGTGCCAGCAACTGGCCGACGCGGCCCGCGGCGAGGTACTGGTCTTCCTCGACGCCGATGTGATCCTCACGCCGCGCGCGGTGGCCGCCGGGGTACGGCTGCTGGACGGGTTCGACCTGGTCTGCCCGTACCCCCGGATGGTCGCCGCGTCGGCCGGCGAGCGGCTGGTCCAGCCGCTGCTCCAGTGGCTCTGGCTGACCTTCCTGCCGCTGCGCGCGATGGAGCGCTCGTCGCGACCGTCGCTGGCCGCGGCCGGCGGGCAGTTCCTGGTGACCCGGCGCGCGGCGTACGAGCGGGCCGGCGGCCATGCGGCGGTCCGTGGCGCGGTACTGGAGGATGTCGAACTGGCCCGGGCGGTCAAGCGCGGCGGCGGCCGCATCGCGCTGGCCGACGGGAGCGCGATCGCGTCCTGCCGGATGTACGTGTCGTGGGCCGGCGTGCGGGACGGGTACGCCAAGTCGCTGTGGGCGTCCTTCGGCTCGCCGGCCGGCGGTGCCGCCGCGGTGCTGGCGCTCCTGCTGCTGTACGTGGCGCCGGTCGCGCTGATCCCGGTCGCGCCGTGGGCGGGACTCGCCGGGTACCTGCTCGGCGCGCTGGGTCGGATGATCACGGCTCGGGCGACCGGTGGCCGTACGCTGCCCGACGCGCTGGCCCACCCCGCGTCGATCGTGATCCTCGGTTACCTCACCGCACGCTCGTACCGGCTACACCGCAGGGGTTTGCTGTCCTGGAAGGGCCGGGGAGTGGATACGCTGTCCCCTTGAGTCGGGTCGTGGTCATCGGCGCCGGGGTGGGCGGGCTCACCGCCGCGGTGCGGCTGGCCCGGACCGGGCACCGGGTGACCGTGTTCGAGCAGGCCGGCGTGGTCGGCGGCAAGCTCGGGCGGTACTCGCGGCGCACGCCCGAGGGGCTGTTCCGCTTCGATACCGGGCCGGGCCTGCTGACCCTCCCCCAGGTCTTCGAGGACGTGGACCTGGACCCGCGGCCGCTGGACCCGATCGTCCGGCATGTCTTCCCGGATGGCACCCGGCTGGACTCGTGCGCCGACCCGGACGAGTTCGCCGCCCGCCTGCGCGCCGCCTTCTCGGCCGAGGCGGCACGGGACTGGCAGCGGCTGTGGCGTCGAGCCGCGAAGGTGTGGAACACCTCATGGCGGCACGTGCTCACGTCCACCGTGGACTCCCCGCTGGCGCTGTACCGGCTGGCCTGGCGGTTCCGGGACCTGGCTGCCGTCGCGCCCGGCCGTACCCTGCGCGGGCTGGGCCGCGGCTACCTGACCGATGCCCGGCTGCGGATGCTGCTCGACCGGTACGCCACGTACGCCGGGGCGGATCCCCGCCGGGCACCGGCCGCGCTGGTCGCCATCCCGTACGCGGAGCTGACCTTCGGCGGCTGGTACCTGCGAGGTGGCCTCGGTACGCTCGCCGACGCGCTGGCCACCCGGTGCCTCGAACTGGGTGTCGCCGTCCACACCGGACGGACGGTGACCCGGATCGACGGCGCCGGGGGCGCGGTCGGCGGCGTCACCCTGGCCGGCGGCGACAGCGTGCCGGCCGAGGTGGTGATCGCCAACGCCGACGCCCGGAGCGTCTACCGTGACCTGCTGCCCGACCCGCGCCGGCTGGTCCGGCTCGGCACCCCGAGTCTGGCCGGATTCGTGCTGCTGCTCGGGGTCCGCGGCCGCACCCCGGGGCTGGCCCACCACACCGTGTTCTTCCCGGCCGACCAGGACGCCCAATTCGACGCGGTGTTCGGCGGCCGGCTGGCCGGCGACCCGACGGTGCTCGTCACGGTGGCGGACGATCCGGCGGTGCGCCCGGACGGGTACGAGGCGTGGTTCATCCTGGTCAACGCCGCGCCCCAGGGGCCGGTGGACTGGCGGGCCGCCGGGGTGGCGGACGGGTACGCCGACCGGATCCTCGCCGTACTGGCCGAACGGGGCGTGGACGTGCGCGACCGGATCGTGTTCCGGGAGATCCGTACCCCGGCCGATCTGGAGGCCGCCACCCTCACTCCCGGCGGCTCGATCTACGGCACGGCCGCCCACCGGCTGCTGCGTCCCGCGAACCGCGGCCCGCTTCGCGGCCTGTACCTGGTCGGCGGCTCGACCCACCCCGGCGGCGGCCTGCCGATGGTCACGCTGTCCGCCAGGAACGTCGCCGACCGGATCGGGCCGGCCTGATCGCGCGTCAGCGCTGGCGGGGCGGGGCGGACAGCGCGGTCTGGATCGCGGCGACCAGTTGGATCAGGCCGACCACGCCGAGCAGTACGAAGATCGCGGAGACGATCGTCGCGGTCCCCGCCGGCAGATCGACCGCGACCAGCCCGGACACGCCGGCGAGCAGCAGGCCGATGACGATCAGGATGAGCCGGGAGGGTCGCTCGCCGAGGGTGACCACGCCGATCTCCGACATGCCGGCGGCCGTGGCCCGGGCCCGGATGTACTCGTGCAGCCACGCCAGGCCGCCGACCAGCACGGCCAGCCAGCCGGGCGCGCCGATCAGCCAGAGCGCCCCGACCCAGGCCGCCTCGCCGAGCCGGTCGGCCACCGAGTCGTACACGTAGCCGAGCCGGGTGACCCGGTTGGTGATCACCGCGACGGCACCGTCCAGAGTGTCCATCACCCCGGAGAGCACGACCAGCACCGCCGCGACGATCGGCCAGAAGCGGTGCTGCGCGGTGACGTATAGGACCAGGCCGTTGCACACCAGCCCGGCGGTGGTGAGCAGGGAGGGCCGCACCTTGATCCTGGCCAGCATCCGGCCGACCCGGTACGACATCCTCAGCCAGGCCGCCACGGACGCCGAACTGGTGCGCGGGTCCACACCGCCGTGCAGGCCCGCCCACCGGGTGGCGTACTGGTCCCAGGTGCGCAGTCCGTCCACGCTCAGATGCGCACTCCCATGGGCAGGTTCTGCCAGACCTCGCGGGTCGCGGTCGAGCGGTTGAGCGTGATGAAGTGGATGCCCGGCACGCCCTCCGCCAGCAGCCGCTCGCAGAGCAGGCTGGCCTGCTCGATGCCCAACCGGCGGACCGCGACCGGGTCGTCGCTGATCCGCTCGAACTGCGCCGTCAGCCCTGGGGGGAACGGCGCGCCGGACAGCGTGGCCGCCCGCTCGATGGTGCGCATGCTGGTCACCGGCATGATGCCGGCCAGGATCGGGGTCTGACAGCCGGCCGCGGCGACCCGGTCACGCAGCCGCAGGTAGTCATCGCCGTCGAAGAACATCTGCGTGATGGCGAAGTCCGCGCCGGCCCGGCATTTGCGCACGAAGTATTCGGTGTCGTCCTCGATGGTGGCCGACCGGGGATGCTTGTACGGGAAGGCAGCCACCCCCACGCAGAAGTCCCCCGCCTCCTTGATGAGCCGGACCAGGTCCTCGGCGTAGCGCAGGCCCTGCGGATGGCAGACCCACTCGGCCTGCGGGTCTCCCGGCGGGTCGCCGCGCACCGCGAGCACGTTGCGGATGCCGGCCCCGGCGAACCGGCCGATCACGTTGCGCAACTCGGCGACCGAGTGGTTGACCGCGGTCAGGTGGGCCATCGGCAGCAGCGTGGTCTCGTTGGCGACCCGCTCGGTGGCCGCGACCGTGTTGTCCCTGGTCGAGCCGCCGGCGCCATAGGTGATCGAGACGAACGACGGGCGCAGCGGCTCCAGCTCGCGGATCGCCTGCCAGAGCTGGCGCTCCTGCTGGTCGTCGCGGGGCGGGAAGAACTCGAACGAGAACGTCGGCTCATGTCCGCCGATCAACCCACCGACGGATGCGGGTCCGCCAGGCATCACGGACGGAAGACCAAGTGCCACCCCCTGACTCTAGCGGGGTACCGGGTCCGGCTCGCCGGTCATCTCATCCCCTGGCCTCAGAGCCCACCGCGCCGTCCCGCCATCCAATGGTGGACATGCCGGATTATGGCTGGTCTACGGACCGGCTACCGTCGGTGCGTGAGCCTGCCGCCGGTCGACCGCGCCGACCTCCGTTTCCGCGTGGAAAGGGCGCTGGAATCCTTTCTGTCCCGCCAGCGCGCCCGGCTCACCGGCATCGATCCCGCGCTCGCACCCGTGGCGGACGCGATCGAGGACTTCGTGCTGAACGGCGGCAAGCGGCTGCGCCCCGCGTTCGCCTACTGGGGGTACCGGGGCGCCGGGGGCGTGGACCGCGACGAGCTCGTGGCGGCCCTGGCCGCACTGGAGTTTGTGCAGGCCAGCGCCTTGATCCACGATGACGTCATGGACGGGTCCGACACCCGCCGGGGCCGTCCCTCGGTGCACCGGCGGTTCACCGACGCGCACCTGGACAGCCGCTGGGCCGGTGATCCACAGGCGTACGGGCGGGCCGCCGCCATCCTGCTCGGCGACATCTGCCTGGCCTGGTCGGACGAGCTGCTGCACGGCAGCGGGCTGGATCCCGTCACGCTGGCCCGCGCCCGGCCGGACTTCGACGAGATGCGCACCGAGGTCAGCGCCGGCCAGTACCTCGACGTGCTCGCCCAGGTCACCGGCGACACCTCGGTCGAGCGGGCCGGCACGATCGCCCGGTACAAGTCGGCCAAGTACACGGTCGAGCGACCGCTGCTGTTCGGCGCGTCGCTCGCGGACGCGCCACCACCGGTACGGGCGGCCTTCTCCCGGTACGGCCTTCCGCTGGGCGAGGCGTTCCAACTGCGCGACGACATCCTGGGCGTGTACGGCGACCCGACCCGCACCGGCAAGCCGGCCGGCGACGACCTGCGCGAGGGCAAACGGACCTACCTGGTCGCGGTCGCGATCGAGGCCGCCGACCGGGCCGGGCGGGAGGCGCTGAGGGCCGGCCTGGGCGACCCGGACCTGGACGGGGCCGGCGTGGCCCGGCTGCGGCAGATCATCGAGGAGACCGGGGCGCTGCACCGCACGGAGCGGCGGATCGACGAGCTGACCGACGAGGCGCTGGCCGCGCTGGACGGCGTGTGGCTCGACGGCGAGGCCGTCAAGGTGCTCCACGAGCTTGCCGAGGCCGCGACGCGCCGCCTGGACTGACCGGGCGCCTGAACCGACCCGGCCTGGACCGACCCGCCGTCTGAACCGACCCGGCCTGGACCGACCCGGCCTGGACCGACCCGGCGCCTGAACTGACCCGGCGCCCGGGC
>DASXOA010000485.1:0-3322 GCA_036494675.1 Rugosimonospora sp. | reverse complement strand
GAGGACTCCGGCTACGTCGCCGTGGCTCCGACCTGGCCCGACGATCCCCCTACCGTCGAACTGGCCCGCGAGGATCCCAGCGTGTTCGCCGGGAAGAGCGTTGGTGACGTCGCTGCCTACCAGCAGGCCATCATCGAGAAGCTCGACACCAAGCCGGCCATCATCGGCCACTCCTTCGGCGGCCTGCTCGTGCAGATCCTGGCCGGCCGCGGGCTGTCGGCCGCCACGGTCGCCGTCGACCCGGCTCCGTCCCGCGGCGTCCTGCCGCTGCCGCCGGCGGCGATCAAGTCGGCGTCCGCGGTGCTGACCAACCCGGCAAACCGTCACCGGGCGGTCGCCCTGACGTTCGACCAGTTCCGCTACGGCTTCGGCAACGCCGTCAGCGAGGACGAAGCAAAGCAGCTGTATGAGCAGTATCACGTGGCGGGCTCCGGGATACCGATTTTCCAGGCTGCCTTCGCCAACATCAATCCTCGGACGGAGGCCAGGGCCGACAAGAAGAACCCTGACCGCGGGCCAATGCTGATTATCGGCGGCGAGAAAGACCACCAGGTTCCCATGGCGATCGCCAACGCCACCTACAAGGAGCAGAGCGAGAACGCCGGCGTCACTGAGATCGCTGAAATCGCCAACCGCGGCCACTCGCTCACCATCGACAGCGGCTGGCAGGAGGTCGCGCAAGTCTGCCTCGACTTCGTCCGGCGTTTTGTCTAGTCCGGTAGCTGTGGGAACAGCCGGGTAAGCCCATCGACGATTTCTCCGCGGTAGAAGGCGTGAGCACGATCACTACCGCGAGGCACGAAATCTTCCACTGGACCGGAGAAGCGGTCAGCCCATCGTGTTCAGCCTCGCGTCGGGACGCCTGTCCTGCGGTGATATGCGCCGCGGCAGTGCTTACGGCGGCATCGGTCTTGGGCAGGGCTGGACCGGACCGACGTCAAGCACACCGGGCAGCTACCGCCCAGCGGCAGGGCTGGCATGCCAATTGCATCGTGATCTGCATCACACCTCAGCGACCCACTCATGCCTCGGTGGTCTCTACGTGCCCGTGAACGACCGCTGCAGCACGCTTGTTCTGGCACGGATCTGGCACGCATGGCCTCTTCGTCCCGAAGCCAAGTAGCAATGCGCCCTGCCAGGATCTTGTATGCCTGAGCTGCGCAGCGTCGTCCGTCAACGTCCTTTGGCGTCCGCCGCTGGTGACAGTCGTAGTTACTCACTTGGTTACTCGGCTCTTGAGACTGGCCCAGAAGGTTCGGTTGCTCAACCTTCTGATCCGTAGAGATCTGCGGGTGCATCCGTCAACAACCCCGTCTGACCATGAGCGCTCGCCTGGACTCGTTCAACCGCGCAGGGAGCGGGCACGCGTGATTCGCACGCAATTCCCGCGATGTCCCGAGCTCCGTGGTCAATGATGGTGCACTCACAACTATCCCCTGAAGTCAAGAGGCTGACAGATGAACGAGACCTCCCGCGGCAGCCGCGGCGGGCGGCGGCAAGCTTTGATCCTGGCCGCCGCAGTAGCGGCGATCGCCTTGCTGGCAGCGTGCGGCGGAGGTAGCAGTGGCTTGTCCGGCGCGCAGGCGAGCGCGCACGTCTACTGGGCCAACAACAACACGATCGGGCGCGCCAATCTCAACGGCACCGGCGCCATCCGACGCTTCATCAGCGTCCGCCGTGCGCGCATGGTGGCGGTCACCTCCCGCTACATCTACTGGGCTTCCGACAACAACACCATCGGACGCGCGAACCTCAACGGCACCGGCGTCAACCAGCGCTTCATCACCGGCGCGAGCGGGCCAGTCGGGGTGGCGGTCAACTCCAGGTACGTGTACTGGGCCAACAACTCAACGGGCACGATCGGGCGCGCCAACCTCGACGGTACTGGCGTTAACGAGCGCTTTATCACCGGCGCCAACGTCCCAGACGGGGTGGCGGTCAACTCCAGGTACGTGTACTGGGCCAACAACCACACGATCGGCCGCGCGGACCTCGACGGCACGGGCGTTAACCAGCGCTTTATCACCGGCGCGAGCGGCCCGTCGGGGTTGGCGGTCAGCTCCCACTACATCTACTGGGCCAACGAGTACACCAACAGGATCGGGCGTGCCAACCTCGACGGTACTGGCATTGACCAGCGTTTCATCACCGGCGCCGACAGCCCGGACGCGTTGGCGATCGACTCCAAGCGTGTCTACTGGGCCAACTTCGGAAGTGGCACGATCGGGCGCGCCAACCTCAACGGCACCGGCGTCAACCAGCGCTTCCTCATCACCCATAGCCACCCAGGCGCGGTGGCGGTCGCCTCCGGCCGGTAGCGGATCAGGCTGTTCGATCACACCGCGCTCGTGTCCGGTATGGACGCCATTTGCGGACGACAGCCATTCTCGCTGCGGCACAGCTTCGTCTCGCTGCTGTCTGACGCTGGCGTTCCGATCGAGCAGATCTCGCGCCTGGTCGGCCATAACGCCACCACGACGACGGAGGCGATCTATCGCAAGCAGATCCGGCCGGTTCTAGTCCGGGGTGCTGACGCTATGGATCTGATCACCCCAACCGGCGACCATGATGCGTAGTTACTCACTGCCACCTGGGCACCGATCCCTGGTGTGCCATGTGCCATGTGCCTTGTGACCTGGTCGGGGTGGCCGGATTTGAACCGGCGGCCGCTTCGTCCCGAAGCCAAGTCACGGCGCCGACTGGCTGCACGGTTCCTGCTGCCGCCTTCACGCTCGCGATCGTGCCGACCGCCGTCAATGGCACGGCCAGCACCGTCGCCCACAGCGCCGCATGAGAAACGCCCTGCCCAGCCAGGAACACACCGAGGAACACACAACCCGCGAGACCCAGCGCCACCGCCAGACCCAGCGCGACCTTCCCCATCGACCCACAGCACACAGCTACCACCGAGTACCACCTACGCGCCATCGGGATCAAACGCCGTACAGATAGGAGAATTGACGTGTTCAGCAGACCTGGTTCGAAACTCATACCGATGCAATAGGCCAAGCACACGCCTCCTCCAGGGCGTCGTGCTGACGCTGCCACTTGCTGCACAGATCCCCCGGCTCGGGCGACTTGCCCAGCGCGTCCAGGATCGCCTGCAACGCGGCGGTGGCCTGCGGGGTCAGATCCGCGCAGCCGGTCCGCGCCGCCCCATGGTCACACCAAGCGCCACCCAGCCCGGCGTGTCGCGGCAGCCTCGGTTTACTTGCTCGCGAACCGATCGGCTTTCTGGCGCAATAGAGATGCTGTGGATGAGGACGCGATGACGGTACCCGCTGGCCAGGCCCGGTCGTGACCGCCGCCAGCACCCCGGTCC
>DASXOA010000484.1:0-1715 GCA_036494675.1 Rugosimonospora sp. | reverse complement strand
CTCGACCTCGCGCGGCCACACCTTGTAGCCGCCGGCGTTGATCTGGTCCTTCTTGCGGTCGACGATGTAGAACCAGCCGGCCGCGTCCATGTAGCCGACGTCGCCGGTGTGCAGGGCGCCGCCGGGCAGCGCGTGCTCGGTCTCCTCGGGCTTGTTCCAGTAGCCGGGCACCACCATCGGTCCGCTGGTGACGATCTCGCCGACCTCTCCGGCCGGCAGGTCCTGGCCGTCGTCGCCGACGATGCGCACCACCGTGTTGAAGATGGGCACGCCGACGGACAGGGCGCCGGAGGCGTCGTCGACCGGCGCGGTCGCGCCGGACGGCACGCCGTGCGACGGCGAGGTGGTCTCGGTCAGCCCGTAGATGTTGTGGATGTACTGCCCGAACTGGGCCTGGAAGGCCTTGACCGTGCTGGGCGGGATGGGCGCGCCGCCGGACCAGATCTTGGTCAGCGAGGCCAGCGCGTCGCGGTCGGCGTCCGGCGCGTTCATCAGCGCGATGAACACGGTGATCGACCCCACGGTGAAGGTCGCCCGCTCGTCGCGGATGGTCTGCAGCATCATCGACGGCTCGAACCGGTAGGCCAGCACGAGCGGGGCGCCGAGCAGCAGCGACGTGGTGACCCCGGCGATCAGCCCGGTGATGTGGAACAGCGGCGCGACGCCGAGCACCACGTCGTCCGGGCCGAGCCGGCACAGCTGGCGGTAGGCCTGGGAGTTGAACACCACGTTGCCGTGGGTGTTCATCGCGCCCTTCGGCGGGCCCGTGGTGCCCGAGGTGTAGGTGAGGAACGCGGTGTCGTCCGGTCCGAAGGTGACGTCGGCCGGTTCCTGGCCGCGGTGGCGCTCGATCAGCGCGGCCATGTCGTGCGCGTCTTCGGAGTCGATCCGCTCGGCGCCGGCGAAGACGCGCTGGTCGTCGCGGGCGCGGTAGTCGAGTTCCGAGGTGGTGACGACGGCCGTGACGCCGGTGTCGGCGACTACGCCCGCGGCCACGTCGCGGTACAGGCTCTCCAGGCAGACCAGCACCCGGGCGCCGGAGTCGTTCAGCACCGCCTCGAGCTCGCGGGACCGGTACATCGGGTTGACCGGGACCGCGACGCCGCCCGCCTTCCACGTGGCGAGCATGCCGATGACGAACTGCGGCACGTTCTGCAGGTACAGGACGACCCGGTCGCCCCGGCCGACGCCCAGGTCGCGCAGGGCGACGGCGAACGCGCCGGTCAGCTCGTCGAGCTCGCGCGCGGTGATCCGCCCGCCGAAGTAGCGGATGATGTCGCCGTCCGGGTTCCGGCGCACCGACGCACCGAACATGGACAGGGCGTCGGTGAACTCCAGGCTGATCTCGGCCGGCTGGTCCGGGTCGTACAGGCTCAGCCAGGGCTTCTCGTCATAGACGGACATGCGTGCCCCCTAGGCACTGGCGGGCGGGTCACCGGCGCGCAGCGGCTTGGCGTGGTACTTGCCCTCGTGAGCCAGTACGGGCCGCTGGTCGCCGCGTAGTTCGGGGTACTTCTCCTCGAGCTTCTGCCGGGCGCTCCACTGCCGGCGCAGCTGGCCTACGTACTCGGGGTTCCCCTCGTAGGTACCGCGCCAGGTCTGCGGCATCTGTTCCTTCGACGGCCCGGGATCGGCCCGGCCGCCCAGCGTGATCCGGGACGGGATCTTGTCACCGACCTGGCCGCAGGCCGGGCAGGCCTGCTGGGCGCGGGCGG
>DASXOA010000483.1:0-30566 GCA_036494675.1 Rugosimonospora sp. | reverse complement strand
GCGACCACGAGCCCGATGACCAGGCCGCGCCGCTTCCGGGCCGGTGGCTGCTGGGCCGGCTGGAACGGGGGCGGGAACGGCGGAGGGTACCCGGGGGCGCCGTACGGGGGCGCGGAGATCGGGTATCCGGGGGCGGCGTAGGGGGTGCCGGGCTGCGCGTACACGCCGGCCGGCTGGGCGGGTGCTTCGGCCGTCGGCGCGTCGACCGGGAGCGGGGCCGGGGCTTCGGCGGGTGCCGGCCGCTGGGCCGGGACCGGGGCTTCGGCCGGCGCGGGGGCGGGTGGCTGGCTCAACGACACCGGTTCGGCGGGTGCCGGTGCCACCGTTTCGGCCGGCCCCGGCGCGCCGGTCGGCGTCGATGCGCCGCCATCCGTCGGTGCCGGCGCGGCCGGTTCGGCCGCTTCGGTCGGGTCCTGCGAGGGCGGCTGGGTCATGTCGTCACCTTGTTGTGGTCACCGAACGGGCCGAAACGGGCGAATCACTGGTACGGGTGCGGGAACCGCTGCAAGAGCGTAACCACGGATGCCCACGCCGGTCAGTCCCGTGCCTGCTGCAAGATGGCTCCATGCAGAAATGGGAGTACGCGACCGTGCCCTTGCTGGTGCACGCGACCAAGCAGATCCTCGACAACTGGGGCGCCGACGGCTGGGAGTTGGTGGCCGTGGTGCCGGGCCCGAATCCGGAGCAGCTGGTCGCCTACCTGAAGCGCCCGAAGGAGGCGTGAGTGGACCCGTACGCGAAGCTCGCTGAACTCGGCCTGGAGCTACCCCCGGTGGCCCCGCCGGCCGCCGCCTACGTCCCGGCGGTGCAGACCGGCAAGCACGTCTACGTCTCTGGTCAGATCCCGACGGTCGAGGGCAAGCTGCTCGCGACCGGCAAGGTCGGCGCCGGGGTGTCTCCGGAGCAGGCCAAGGATCTGGCCGAGCGCTGCGCGCTGAACGTGCTCGCGGCGGTCGATGCCCTGGTCGGCCTGGAGAATGTGATTAAAGTGGTCAAGGTGGTCGGATTCGTCGCGTCGGCCGAGGGCTTCACCGGCCAGCCACTGGTGATCAACGGAGCCTCCGAGCTGTTCGGTGCCGTGTTCGGCGAGGCGGGCCACCACGCCCGCAGCGCGATCGGGGTGGCCGAGCTGCCGCTGAACTCGCCGGTCGAGGTCGAGGCGATCCTGGAGGTGGCCTGAGGCCGGCTGGCGTGGCCGGCTCGGCGCCGTACGATCACAGCCATGGCAGGTGAACCCGTGGTCGGGGTGGCGGATCGGCTGCCTTCCTGGGCAACGCTGATCCGCGCACCCAACCCGGGTCCGATGACCCTCGACGGGACGAATACCTGGGTGCTGCGCCCGGCCGGAGTGCACACCTGCGTGATCGTGGATCCGGGGCCGCTGGACGAGGGACACCTGCGCACGCTGGCCGATCACGGGCCGGTCGCCGGCATCCTGCTCACGCACGGACACCACGACCACACCGACGGAGTGGACCGGCTCATCGAGCTGACCGGCGCCGCGGTGATGGACGAATCTCCCGGCGTGGAGCGGATCGTGACACCGGGGCACACCGGTGATTCGGTGTGCTTTCTGGTCGATCTCGACGACCAGCGCGCGGTGCTGACCGGGGACACGATCCTCGGTCGCGGTACCACCGTGGTCGCCCACCCGGACGGCGACCTCGGCGACTACCTGCACAGCCTGGAGTTGCTGGAAGGGCTCGGCCCGATCCCGGTCCTGCCCGGGCACGGGCCGCCGCTCGCCGACTGCGCCGCCGCGGCCCGGCACTACCTGGAGCACCGCAAGGTGCGGTTGGACCAGGTGAGGAGCGCGGTCGCGGCGGGTGCCAGCACCGCTGGCGAGGTCGTCGAGATCGTCTATGCGGACGTGGACCGGTCGCTGTGGCCGTACGCCGAGTGGTCGGTCCGTGCGCAACTTGCCTACCTCGCGGCGGAATCTTCGGACGTACATGTGCGTTGGGACACGTCGTGACCTGCCCGGTGTGTGGAACTGTTGCCGTACCCGGTGCCCGGTTCTGCCACCACTGCGGCGCCGCACTGCCGGCCGCCGCGACGCTCCCGGCGACCGAGCGGCGGATCGTCACCGTGCTCTTCGGCGACCTCTCGGACTTCACCGCGTGGGCCGAGGATCTTGATCCCGAGCGGGTCGGTGCCGTCACCGACCGGGTGCTCGCGGCCCTGGCCGGGGCAGTCAAGACGTTCGGTGGGCACGTGGACAAGCTGACCGGCGACGGGATCATGGCGGTCTTCGGCGCACCGGTCGCACACGAGGACGACGGCGAACGGGCGGTACGGGCGGCGCTGTCGATGCAGCGCGCCGTGCGCCGGGTTCTCGACGATGAGCGGGGCGGCGGCGCGCCGCTCGGGCTGCGGGTCGGGCTCAACACCGGCGACGTGGTGGCCGGCGTGCAGGCTGGCCTGGAGTACACGGTCATCGGCGACACGGTCAACACCGCGGCACGGCTCGCCGACGCGGCCGCGATCGGCACGATCTACGCCGGTGAGCGCACCACCATGAGCAGCCGGCACCTGGCCTCCTGGCGGCACCTTCGCCCGCTGCGGCTGAAGGGCAAGCGGGAGCCGGTCGAGGCGTACGAGCTGCTCGGCCTGCTGGACGCGCCGGGTACCCGGTCCGGAATCGGGGACGAGGCGCCGTTCGTGGGCCGGGAGACCGAGTTGGCCCGGGTGGCCAGCCGGCTGGCCGAGGTGGTGGACCGGGAAGAGCCGAGACTGCTGGTCTTCACCGGCGAGGCGGGGCTGGGCAAGAGCCGGTTCGCGGCCGAGGTGGAGCGGCTCGTCGCCCGGTACGACGCCGGGCCGCCGCCGCGGGTACTGAGTGTGCACTGCGCCGCGTACGGCGAGCTGCGCCGGCTCGCGCCGCTGGCTGACCTGGTACGGATCGCGATCGGTCTGCCGCCCGACACGGCGGCGGACGCCACCCGCCCGGCCGTCGAGGAGCGACTGCGCCGGCTCGGCGCCCGGCTGGCCCGGATCGCACCCGACGTCCAGAGCCCCTCCAACGAGCTGCTGCTGACCCTGCTCGGCTACGGCGACATGGCCGACGTCGAGGGCCCGGCGGGTGCCGGACGTGAACGGCCGGACGTGGAGGCGATCCCGGCGACGGTCGCGGACCTGTTCAGCGCGCTGGCCAGGGAGACTCCGCTGGTCATGGTCGTCGACGACCTGCACGACGCGACGCCGGACACCGTCGACGCGCTGGGTGCGACGCTGTCCCGGCTGACCGGTCCGGTACTGGTGCTGCTGCTCGGCCGGCCGGAGCTGGTACGCCCGGCGGGTGTGCTGACCCGGCTCGCGGATGCCGAGGTGAGCACGTTGCCGCCGCTGCGCGGTGCCGACGCGAGCCGGCTGCTCGGGTCCTACCTGGAGGGTGGACGCCTGCCCCAGCCGGACGAAGACCGCCTGCTGGCCACCGCCCAGGGCAACCCGTTCTACCTCGCCGAGCTGGTCACCCTGCTGCTGGAGCGCGGCGGCCTGACGGCGAGCAGGGCCGCGGCTGAACGCGGCCGGAGCCGGTTCGTGGCGGAGGCGAACAACCCCGGCAATCCGGCGGCCGGTGGCGGCCCCGTCGGTGGCGCCCCGACCGGTGGCACCGCGGGCGGCTGGCGGCTGGCCCCCGGCTCGCTGGGTGGTCGGCTGCTCTCTCGCGACCTGGCCGCCGTGCTGGCCGCCCGTATCGATGCGCTGCCGCCGGACGCCCGTTCGGTGCTGCGCGACGCGGCGGTGGTCGGCGACACGGTACCGGCGGGTGCGCTCGGCGCGTTGCGGGAGACCCGTACCGGCCGGGACGTGCGGCCGACCGAGGTGGCGGCGGTCGAGCTGGAACGGGCGATCGAGGAGCTTCTCCAACGCCGGATGCTGCGCCGGCTGCGTACCGGGTACGGGTTCGCCACGCCGCTGATGCGGGAGGCCGCGTACGCCGGCATCGGCAAGGCCGACCTCGCCGACCGGCACGCGAACCTCGCCCGGTGGGCGGCGTCCGGCGACGGGCCGGCCGGGATGTCGGCGGAGGCGCGCGACGCGTTCGTGGCCGAGCACGTCGAGCGGGCGACGACCCTGGCCGACGCGGTCGGGCTGCGGCCCGAGGCGGATGCCCGCACGGTGGCGCCGCTCGGGGTGGCCACACTGGGCCGGTCCGCGCGCCGGGCGTTGGTGGCCAGCGAGCCGGCGCAGGCCGTGAAGTACGCGGAGCGGGCCGGCGCACTGGCCGGCGAGACGCTGCCACCGGCCGACCGGCTGGTGCACGCCCGGGCGCTGCTGCAGCTGGGCCGCGCGGCGGAGGCGCTCGCGTACGCCGAGAAGATCAGCGCCAACGCCGGTGACGACGCGGCAAGCCGGGCCGGCGCACTGCTGCTGGCCGGTCGCGCGTACCGGCTGCTCGGCGACGTCGACCGGTCCTACGCCACCCTCCAGGAGGCGCTCGCGGCGGCCACCGGGGCCGGGCTGGCACCGGCCGCGGCGGAGGCGCTGCGCCGGCTGGGCATGGCGGACTTCCTCGGCGGGCGGCTGGCCGAGGCCGGTGACCGGTTCGGCGGCGCGTACGAGATCGCGCTGGGCGCGCAGGACCGACGCAGCCAGGCCTGGTCGCTACAGAACCTGGCCTGGGTGACCACTACGCGCGGCGACTTCACCGCGGCCAATGCGGCGCTCGGCCGCGCCGTCCGGCTGTTCGCCGAGCAGGGCGACCCGGTCGGGCGGGCGTGGCTGCGCGGCACCACCGCGTTCACCCGGATGCTCGCCGGTCGCCTGGTGGAGGCGCGCCGGCTGGCCCGGGCGTTCCTGCCGTTCGGGGAACGGGTCGGCGAGCAGTGGGCGGTCGGCACGCTGCGCGCGGTCGAGGCGTTCGCCGCGGCCGAGCTGGGCGACCTGGCCGAGGCGGACCGCGGTGCCCGTCGCGCGTACCGGGACTTCGCCGCCGCCTCCGACGACTGGGGACGCGGGCTGGCCCTGGTGGTACGCGGGGTGATCGCTCGCGGGCTGGGCTCCCTGGATCACGCGTACGACCTGCTCACCGATGCCCTCGCGTACGGCGAGCGGACCGCGCATCCGCTGCTGATCGGGATGGCCCGCACCATCCGTGGCTTCGTCAGCCTGGAGCGCGGCGACCCGGCCGGAGCGGAGGCCGACGCGCTCGCGGTGCTGGCGGTGGTCGAACCGCACGACGTGTTCGAGCCGGCGCAGGTCGGGCCGCGGGTGCTGCTGGGCGCCGCCCGGTTGGCGGCCGGCGACGCGCGGGCCGCGCTGCGCCAGCTCGAACCCGTGGCGAGCCTTCCCGACGACCCAGCGGTGCTGTTCTCCCGACGCCAGGGCGTCGCGCTGCACGCGGCGGCGCTGCGCACCATCGGTGACCTCCCGGCGGCGCTGGAGCAGGCCCGGCGGGCGGCGGCGATGCCGGGTGAGGACATCCGTAGCCACGTGATCGCGCTGCGTGAGCTGGCTACGACGCTGGCCGCGACCGGCGCCTGCGAGGAGGCCCGGGCGGTGGCCGCCGAGGCGGTGACCGTGGCGCACTCGTCGTCGCAGACCGGTGAGCGGGCGGCCAGCGAGGCGCTGTTCGCGTCGCTGACCGCACAGCCCGCCGCGACGAGCTGACGGCGCATCGTTCCTGGCGGCGCGGCTTTCCTGGCAGCGCGGCCCGCCGTGACGGCCTGGCGGCGCGGCTTTCCTGATCGCGCGGCCCGCCGTGACGGGCTGGCGGCGCGGCGCAGTCTGCGATCACGTGATGGCCGTGCGGGTGGCGCCGCCCGGCCGTTCTCCGGCCGAGGCCCGGCCCTTCGGCCAGTTGATCAGTCCGCGGCGTTGGCAGTTCCGCGCGAGGCGTTATTTTTGTAGCTGTGGATGATCCCGCCTCGCCGGCACCTCCGACCGTTCCCGGGCTGACGGGATTGATGGTGTTGGCACAGGGTGGCTACTCGACGGTGTACCGGGCCGTGCAGGTGTCGGTCGACCGGGACGTCGCCGTCAAGATTGAGAACCGTGCGCTGGGCAGCGAGCACGACCGCCGCCGGTTCCTGCGCGAGGCGCGGGCGGCCGGGCGGATGTCCAGCCACTCGTTCGTGGTCGACCTGTTCGACGCCGGCGTCACGTCCGACGGCCACCCGTACATGGTGATGGAGCTGTGCGCCGGGTCCTACGCGGACCTGTTGCGGCAGCGCCCGCTGACCGCGCATGAGGCGCGCGACGTCGGCGTGAAGATTGCCGACGCGCTGGCCGACGCGCACAAGGTCGGTGTGCTGCACCGGGACGTCAAGCCGGCCAACATCCTGATCACCGAGTTCGGCGAGCCGACGCTGGCGGACTTCGGGCTCGCCGTGCTGAGCGAGATGCGCGACGTGTCGACGACGCTCGACGTGCTCACCCCGGCCTACGCGCCGCGCGAGATGTTCCGGCAGCCCTGCGAGCCGTCTCCGGCCGCCGACGTCTACTCGCTGTGCGCCACGTTGTACACGCTGCTGTCCGGGCGGCCGCCACGCTGGTCGGACGAGCGTGACCCGACCCTGCTGACCATATTGGAGCTGTTCGACCGGCCGATCCCGAACGTACCCGGCGTCCCGGTCGAGCTGACCGATGTCCTGCGCGACGGGATGGTCAACGACCCGCGGATCCGGCCGAGCGCCGCTGAGCTGTGCGAACGGCTCGCCGCACTGTCGCTGTACCCGCTCGGGACGATGAGCCCGGGGCCCCCGGCGGGGCGGCAGCCGCCGGTACGCCGGCCGGTTCAGGAGCCGGTACCGTCGTCGGAGGCGACGATACCGCTGGCGCGGCAGCGCCCGTCCGTCCTCTGAGCACCGTCCCTTCTGGACAGTCCTAGTAGGACTTCTCCTGCCCGAGTACGTGCTGGGCGACGAAGTTGAGGATCATCTCCCGGGACACCGGCGCGATCCGTCCCGCTCGTACCGCGCCGAGCAGCGTGGCCACCCCGTACTCGGTGGTCATGCCGTTCCCGCCGTGCACCTGGACCGCCGTGTCCACGGCGAGCGCGGCGGCCTCGGCGCTGGCGTACTTGGCCATGTTCGCCGCCACCCCGGCCTCCAGGTCCCGGCCGGCGTCGTAGAGCGAGGCGGCCTTGGCGATCATCAGCCGGGCGAGTTCGACCTGGATCTGGGCGTGCGCCAGCGGGTGCGCGACCCCCTGGTGGGAACCGATGGAGCGGCCCCACACCGCGCGCTTCGAGGTGTAGTCGGCGGCCCGGGACAGCGCGTACCGGGCGGTACCGGCGCCCATCGCGGCGACCGTGATGCGTTCCGGGTTCAGCCCGGAGAACAGCGCGGGCAGCCCGGCGTCCTCGTCGCCGATCAGAGCGCCGGCCGGCACCCGGACGTCGTCGAGGTACAGCAGCCACTGGTTCTCCGGCGACACGATCTCCATGTCCAGCTTGGATTTCGTCAGGCCGGGTGCGTCCACCGGCACCAGGAACAGGGCCGGCTTGAGTCGCCCGGTCGCGGCGTCCTGGGTCCTGGCCACCACCAGGATCCGGTCGGCCTGGTCCACGCCGGAGATGAAGCACTTCCGGCCGCTGATCAGCCAGTCGTCGCCGTCCCGGCGGGCCACCGTGGCCAGCCGGTGCGCGTTGGAGCCGGCCTCCGGTTCGGTGATCGCGAAGACCACGGTGAGCGAGCCGTCGGCGAAGCCGGGCAGCAGTTCGGCGCGCTGCTCGGCGTTGCCGTGCCGAGCGATGACCGTGGCCGCGATGGCCGGCGAGACGACCAGGAGCAGCAGCGGGCAGCCGGCCGCGGCCAGTTCCTCGCAGACGATGGCCAGTTCGGTGATGCCGCCGCCACCGCCGCCGTACTCGGCGGGGACGCTGACCCCGAGGTAGCCGAGCTTGCCGGCCTCGGCCCACAGTTCGGTGGTGTGCCCGCCGGTCTTGGCCTTCGTGACGAAGTACCCGTGACCGTACTTGCGACCGAGCGCGGAGACGGCGTCGCGTAGCTGCCGCTGCTCGGGTGTTTCGTTGAAGTCCATCGTGGGCCTCCGCTGATCGGGGCGCTTCCGCCGGTATGGCTGCGGCTGGTTCGGGGCTTCGGTCGGTTCGGGGCTTCGGCCGGTCGAGGGCTTTCGGCTGGGTCGGGGCTTCGGCTGGGTCGGGGCTTCGGCTAGTCCGGGGTGATGACGGCGAGCACCGTGCCGGTGTCCACCTGGCTGCCGGCCCGCACCAGCAGTTCGGCGACCACGCCGGCGCCGGGCGCGCAGACCTGGTGCTCCAGCTTCATCGCTTCGAGGGTGAGCAGCAGAGCGCCGGCGGCGACCCGCTGGCCGGGCTCGACGGCCACCCTTCCGACGGTTCCGGGCAGTGGTGCGGTCAGTGAACCCTCGGCCAGTGCCGGCTCCGGCAACGGGAACCGGGGCAGTTCGACGACCGCGACGGAGCCGTCCGGACCGTCCACGTAGGACACATCACCGATCCGGTGGACGGCGAACTCGATCCGGACCCCGGCCACGTCCAGCGACACCCGGTCCGGCTCGGCCCGCACGACGCACACCGCGGGGCCGGTGGGCGCGGATGGGGCGGGCGCCCGGTGCGCCAGTGCGTCGGGAATGCCGGCACGGAGCCGGTCGACCGGGTCCACCGACCACGTCACCAGCGCGCCGGTACGGTCGAGCCGGTAGCTCACCTGGACCGGCCCGGCCGGCCCGTCGTACCCGACCACCTGCGGTACCGACGGCACGTTGCGCCACCCCGACGGTACGGCGGCGGACCAGCCCGTGGCGCGCCCGGCCGCCGATGCCAGTGCCGCCGCGAGGCACGGCAGCCGGACGTCGTCCACAGTGGACAGAAGCGGCGTCAGGGTGGCCGGGTGGCGGTCGAGGAACCCGGTGTCCGTGCCGCCGTCGGCGAACTCCGGCTCGCGCAGCACCCGTACCAGCAGGTCACGGTTCGTGACCACCCCGTGGATGCGGGCCGAGGCCAGGGCGGTGGCGAGTATCCGGGTCGCCTCGGCGCGCGACGGCGCCCACGCGATGAGCTTGGCCAGCATCGGGTCGTAGTGCACCGGGACCACCGAACCGTCGCGCACCCCGGAGTCCAGCCGCAGCCCGGCCCGATCCGCCGGTCGGAACGACTCGGCGACCCCGGGTACGGCGAAGCGGTGCAGGGTTCCGGTGGACGGCCGCCAGTCGTGCGCCGGATCCTCCGCGTACAGCCGCGCCTCGATGGCGTGACCGCGAACCGGCGGCGGCCCGGTGAACGGCAGCGGTGCACCCTCGGCGACCAGGAGCTGCAACCGGACCAGGTCGATGCCCAGGACGCCCTCGGTCACCGGGTGCTCCACCTGCAGCCGGGTGTTCATCTCCAGGAAGTAGAACTCACCCGACGGGTCGAGGAGGAATTCCACGGTACCGGCGCCGACGTACCCGACCGCCCGGGCGGCACCGACCGCTGCCTCGTACAGCGCCTGGCGCAGCTTTGGGGTGACGGCCGGCGACGGTGCCTCTTCGATGATCTTCTGGTGCCGCCGCTGGATGGAGCACTCACGCTCGCCGAGGGCGACGGCGTTTCCGTGGGAGTCGGCGAAGACCTGGACCTCCACGTGCCGGCCCCGCTCCACGTACCGCTCGCAGAAGACCGTACCGTCGCCGAACGCGGCAGCCGCCTCGCGTCGCGCCGCGTCCACCGCACCGGCAAGCTCCCCGGGGTCGCGGACGATCCGCATGCCCCGCCCGCCGCCACCCGAGGACGCCTTGATGAGCACCGGGAACTCGGACACCTCGTTCGGGTCCACAGTGGACGGTAGCATCGGCACCCCGGCGCCGGCGAGCAACCGCTTGGCCTCCAGCTTCGAGCCCATGGCGGCGATCGCCTTCGCGGGCGGCCCGACCCAGGTCAGCCCCGCCTCGAGCACCGCCTCGGCGAAGCTGGCGTTTTCCGACAGGAACCCGTACCCCGGGTGCACCGCGTCGGCGCCGGAACGCCGGGCGGCATCGACCATCAGCCCGGCCCGCAGGTAGGTGTCGGTGGCCGCGTCGCCGGGCAGGCGTACGGCGCGGTCCGCCTCGCGTACGTGCGGTGCGCCGGCGTCCGGGTCGGAGTGCACGGCGACCGTCTCGATGCCCATGGCCCGGCAGGTGGCGAAGACCCGGCGGGCGATCTCGCCCCGGTTGGCCACCAGCAGTCGACGGATCAACATAGCCTCCACTACATCCGGAACACGCCGAAACCGGCGGCACCCTTGACGGGTCCACTGTGGACGGCCGACAGCGCGAGGCCGAGAACGGTACGGGTGTCGCGCGGGTCGATGACTCCGTCGTCGTAGAGCTTCCCGGACAGGAACAGCGCCACCGACTCCCGGTCGATCTGCTGCTCCACCGCGAGCCGGATCACCGTCGCCGCGTCGTCGTCGAATTCCTGGCCCCGGGCGGCTGCCGCCTGGCGTGCCACGATCTCCAGCGTGCCGGCCAGTTGCGCGGCGCCCATCACCGCCGAGCGCGCGTTGGGCCAGCTGAACAGGAAGCGCGGGTCGAAGGCGCGCCCGCACATGCCGTAGTTGCCGGCGCCGTAGCTCGCGCCGATGTTGAGGGTCAGATGCGGCACCGCCGAGTTGGCCACCGCATTGATCATCAGGGCGCCGTGCTTGATGATGCCGCCCTGCTCGTAGCTTTCGCCGACCATGTACCCGGTGGTGTTCTGCAGGAACAGCAGCGGGGTGTCGCTCGTGTTGGCGAGCTGGATGAACTGGGCCGCCTTCTGCGACTCCTCGGAGAACAGCACGCCGCGGGCGTTGGCCAGCACACCGACCGGGTACCCGCACAGCTCGCCCCAGCCGGTCACCAGCGCGGTGCCGTACAAGGGTTTGAACTCGTCGAACTCCGAACCGTCCAGGATCCGGGCCAGGATCTCCCGGGGGTCGTACGGCACCCGCTGGTCCGCGCTGGCGATGCCGAGCAGATCCTCCGGGTCGTACCGGGGCGGCTCGGCCTCCGGTCGCGGCTGCGCGCCCCGGCGCCGCCAGTTCAGCCGGCGTACCACGAGCCGGGCGAGCCGGATCGCGTCCCGCTCATCCTCGGCCAGGAAGTCCGCGAGCCCCGACCGGGTCGCGTGCATCTGCGCACCACCCAGCGACTCGTCGTCGGTGCGTTCGCCGGTGGCCATCTGCACCAGCGGCGGCCCGGCCAGGAACACCTTCGCCTGGTCGCGCACGAGGATCGTGTAGTCGGACATGCCGGGGATGTAGGCGCCGCCGGCCGTCGCGTTGCCGAACACGACCGCGACGGTCGGCCGGCCCTCGGCGCTGGCCTGGGTCAGGTCCCGGAAGACCGCGCCGCCCGGGATGAAGATCTCCGACTGGGACGGCAGGTCCGCGCCGCCGGACTCGACCAGGTTGATCAGCGGTAGCCGGTTCTCCGCCGCGATCCTCCCCAGCCGCTGGGATTTCTTCAGCGCGTACGGGTTGACCGCCCCGCCGCGTACGGTCGGATCGGTCGCGATGATCATGCAGTCCACGCCCTCGACCGGACCGATCCCGCCGACCGTGCTCGCGCCGACCGGGTAGTCGGAGCCCCAGGCGGCCACCGGGCACAGTTCGAGGAACGGGGCGTCCCGGTCGAGCAGCAACTCGATGCGCTCCCGGGGCAGCAGCTTGCCGCGGGATCGGTGCCGGCGCACGTAGCGCTCCCCGCCGCCGTCCCGGGCCGCGGTCAGCGCCCGGTCCAGTTCGGTCAGCCGTTCCAGCATCGCCTCGCGATTGTCCAGATAGGACGTCGAATGGGAGTCGACGGTACTGTTCAGAACCGGCATGCGGGCCTCACCGGGAACTCTCGGGGATGTCGACGAGCCGGGCGCGCAGCCACTCGCCGAGCGCCTTGGCCTGGGGATCGAACCGGGTCGAGCCGGCCACGCCGGGGCCGAGCAGGCCCCGGATCACGAGGTTGACCGCCCGCAGGTTGGGCAGCTCGTACCGGTCGATGGGCAGCGGGCCGGCCTCCGGCAGCAGTTCCCGGACCCGCTCGACGGTCAGGAAGCCGCGCAGCCAGTCCCAGCGCTGGTCGGTGCGTGCCCACACACCGAGATTGGCGTCGCCGGCCTTGTCGCCGGAGCGGGCACCGAACACCGTGCCGAACGGCACCCGCAGGGTGGTACCGCCGAACGGCTTCGCCTGCGTACCCCTGTCGGGCGCGCGCACCGCGATCGGCGCCGTCACGGGGGGCGGCCCGATCGCCGTCCGGCTCCCGTCCGGCAGCACGGCCGTGTGCTCCACGGCATCCTGCGCGACGGCGTCGGCGGTGAACACGCCGTACGGGGTGGCGTCGCCCGGCAGCGTGGTCAGGTTGCAGCCCGGGTACGAGCCCAGCGCGAGCTCCACCGCGGCCTGGGAGAAGGCCCGCCCGGCCCGCTTCGGGTCGGCGTCCCGCAGGTGTACGTGCAGCAGCGCGCTGGCCGTCTCGGTGGTGTCCGGGTCGGCGTGGTCGGTACGGGCGAGGTCGAACTCCAGCCCGTCCGGGCCAACCGCATCGGTCAGCTGTTCGCGCACCAGCGCCGCCTTGGCGTCGATGTCCAGCCCGGTGAGTACGAACGTCATCGAGTTGCGGAAGCCGCCGAGGCTGCTGACGCCGACCTTGAGCGTCTCCGGCGGCGGCGTGCCGCGGACTCCGTCGACCGCCACCCGGTCCGGCCCGGCGTCTGACAGCCGGATGGTGTCGAAGCGGGCCACCACGTCCGGCCCGAGGTAGTCCGGCGAACCGATCTCGTAGAGCAGTTGAGCGGTGACCGTCTCGATGGTGACCGCGCCGCCGGTACCCGGGTGCTTGGTGATGACGCAGGAGCCGTCGGGTTCGACCTCGGCGATCGGGAAGCCCGGGTGCCGTACGTCGGCCAGTTCGGTGAAGAACGCGAAGTTGCCGCCGGTGGCCTGGGTACCGCACTCCAGGATGTGGCCGGCGACCGTCGCACCGGCCAGCCGGTCGAAGTCGGTGCGCTCCCAGCCGTACCGGGCGATGGCCGGGCCGACCACCAGTGAGGCGTCGGTCACCCGGCCGGTGACGACGATGTCCGCGCCGCCGCGCAGGCACTCGGCGATGCCGAACGCACCCAGGTACGCGTTGGCGGCCAGGGCATCGGGCCGCTCCACGGCGTCCCCGGTGACGTACCCGACGGCGGCGGGCCGGCCGAGGGTACCGGCGAGCTCGGTCAGCGCACCGGCGAGACCGGCGGGGTTGAGGCCACCCGCGTTCACCACGATCTTCACGCCGCGGTCGAGGGCCTCGCCGAGGCAGGAGCGCATCTGGCGCAGGAACGTGCGCGCGTACCCGAGGGACGGGTCGCGGGCCCGGTCCCGGCCGAGGATCAGCATGGTCAGTTCGGCCAGGTAGTCACCGGTGAGCACGTCCAGTTCGCCGCCGGTCAGCATCTCCTGGAACGCGTCGAACCGGTCCCCGTAGAAGCCGGATGCGTTTCCGATCCGGATCATTGGCGGATCACCGCCCCGGTGGGCGCCGGTCCGCCGGGTGGGCCGGACTCTGGAGGCCGGCCGGTGCCGGATGACCCGGACTCTGGACGCCGGCCGGCGCCGGGCGGGCCGGCGAACGCCTGCGCCACGTCCAACCACTCGCCGGCGGTCGGGCCGCTCGCCTCCAGGGCGAGGTCCGCGCGGTGGCCGCGCTGCGTGACCAGGAGACAGAAGTCGATCGCCGGTCCGGTCACCCGGTCGGCCGCGTCCGGTGGCCCGAAGGCCCACACGCCGCCGTCCGGGGCCTGTAGCTCGACGTACACCGGCGAGTCCGGCACCGGACGGCCGTGCACCAGGAAGCCGTACCCGAGCGTGCGCCACCCCAACCAGGCCACGTGACGCAGGCGCCTGGTCGGCAGCCGCGCCTGCCGCAGCGCCAGCGAGATGTCCTCGCCGTGCGCCCACGTCTCCATCAGCCGGGCAGTGGCCATCGACGCCGGAGTCATGTCCACGCCGAACCAGGGCAGCCTGCTCTGCGGCGAACTGGCCGCCAGCGCGGCGGCCAGTTCGGCCCGGCTCTCGCGCCACCGGCGCAGCAGTTCGGCCGGCTCGGCGAGGCCGTCGGCGGCGGCCCGGTCCACGAACCCGGACGGATCGTCCAGCGCCCCGGCGGCCACCTCGGCGAACCCGTCGGGGTCGTTGATCGCCCGGACGGTGACCCGGTCGGTCCAGGTCAGGTGCGCGATCTGGTGGGCGATCGTCCAGCCCTCCGCCGGAGTCTGCTGCTGCCAGTCGCCGTCGGGCAGGCCCGCCACGATCCGGTCCAGGTCTTCGGACTCGTCGCGCAGGTCGATGAGGATTTCGGCGAGGTCAACCACGGGTACTCCTCGGGGGTCGGAGCGGGGCGGCGCGAGTCAGGGGCGGCGCGAGTCAGGGCGGCGAGTCATGGGCGGAGGCGAGTCAGGGGCTCGGGTCGAGCACGGCGGCGAGGTGGCGGGTCCAGCTGGCGAGGATGGTCTGGCGGCGGTCGGAGTCGTCGCTGAGCAGGTTGGCGACGCCGAGCCCGCGGAGCAGATCGAGGGTTGCCTGCATCGCCTCGCGCACCGGAGGCCGGCTGTCATCGGCGCCGAGCAGGTCGACGGTCAGCCGGTACAGCTCCCGGCCGACCCGGGCCTCCAGCGGCACCAGCGCGTGGCGCAGTTCCGGCTCGGAGCGGGCGGCGACCCACACCTCCAGCGCGGCGACGTAGAGCGGACCGGTGAACGCACCGGCCAGCAGGTCGATGACCTGGTCGATGCGGCCGGGTGGCAGCCGGTGGGCCTCGGCGCGGATCTCCTCGGCGCGCCGCCGGGCGAGGTGCTCGACGGCGGCCAGGACCAGGGCGGTCTTCGTCGGGTAGTGGTGCAGTTGGGCGCCCCGGGACAGCCCGGCCTTCCGGGCGACGAGCGTGGTCGTAGTGCCGGACCAGCCGTGTTCGACCAGGCAGTCCACGGTCGCTTCGAGCAGCCGTAGCTGGGTCGCCCGGCTGCGTTCCTGCTGTGGGGTCCGGGTCAGCACCCCGTCAGGGTGCCTGGGTCGGAAACAAACAGTCAAGCCTGCATGTTTTCCGCGCACAAAAAGGGCGCTGGTCCCCGCTGACGTGCGGGAGCGCGTGCCGGTCGGGCCGCCGGTGCGGTGCAAGGTCAGACGCGGGCCCGCCGAGCCAGCCGCTCGGGGTCGAGAATGATCACGCTCTTGCCGTCGAGCCGCAGCCAGCCGCGCGAGGCGAAGTCGGCCAGCGCCTTGTTGACGGTCTCCCGGGACGCGCCCACGAGTTGGGCCAGCTCCTCCTGGGTCAGGTCATGGGTGACCCGCAGGACGCCGCCGTCCCTGGTGCCGAACCGGCCGGCCATCTGGAGCAGGTTCTTGGCGACCCGGCCGGGCACGTCGGTGAAGATCAGGTCGGCCAGCGAGTCGTTGGTGCGGCGCAGCCGGCGGGCCAGCACCCGCAGCAGTTGCTCAGCGATCTCGGGCCGGTTGGTCAGCCACGGCCGCAGCGCCTGCTTGCGCAGCCGGGCGACGCGGGCATCGGTGACGGCGGTGGCGGTGGCGGTACGCGGACCGGGGTCGAACAGGGACAATTCGCCCATCATGTCGGAAGGGCCCATGATGGCGACCAGGTTCTGCCGGCCGTCGGCGGCCCGTCGGCCCAGCTTGATCTTGCCAGACAGCACGATGTACAGACTGTCGCCGGGCTCGCCCTCGTTGAAGATCACCTCGCCCTTGCGGGCCTCGATGGTGTCCATCTCCTTGGCGAGTGACTCCGCGGCGTCGGGGTCCACGCCCTGGAAGATCCCGCTCCGAGCCAGTACTTCGTCCATCCCGCACACCTCCGCTCGCGCGTGACCGCGCCAGGCCAGTCTAGGCATACGCCACGCCGAACAGGGCGTCCACCCCGGGAAGATCGCCGAGGCCGCCCGGCGGGACGATGTCTGACGTGCAGCCCTTCCTCGCCAGCCGGTTCGAGGCCGGGGACGAGGTGCCGGTACTGGTCTGGCGCTTCGATCCGCCGGTACTCGCGATCTCGTCCGGGCCGCTGGGCGGCGGGATCGGGGTACGGAACTGGGCGTTGAACGCGACGGTGCCGATGTCGTACGACCGTGACGATCCAGACGTACACCTCAATGAGTTGGCCGCCTCCCTCGGTCTGGGTGACGGACCGGGGGTCGGCCTGCTGACCGGGCTCGACGTCGGCAGGAGGGTCGGGGCGGCGGACGGCGGCGTGTCGGTGACCGCCACGGTCGGACTGGGCCTTCCCTGCTGGGCGGCGGCTCCGGACCCGGATCGGGGCGGCGGTGCCGCCGGTGACTGTGCCGCCGGAGACCGTGGCGGCCCGCGGCCGGTACCCCGGCAGCCGGTGGGCACGATCAACATCGTGGCGCGGGTACCGGTGCGGCTGTCCCCCGGGGCGCTGGTGAACGCGGTCGCCACGATCACCGAGGCGAAGGCTCAGGCCATCTGGCGGGCCGGGATCGAGGCGACGGGTACCTGTACGGATGCCGTCTGCGTGGTCTGCCCGGCCGAGGGGCCGGCCGAGCCGTACTGCGGTCCCCGCTCGGTCTGGGGCGCCCGGCTGGCCCGCGCGGCGCACGCGGCCGTCCTCGATGGAGCCCGCGCCTGGCAGGCGGAGCCGGCGGCCTGGTCCGGGAGCGCACAGTCCCCTGGACGTTCGGCGGACTAGCCGCAGGATCCGGCTCCGGTATCGTCCGGTCGAACCCTGATCCCCTTACTACCAGGGAGCACAATCACCATGCCCCCGCATCGGGAGCCGGCATCGCGCGGCTCGTCGCACTCGGCGACGCGCGGGACCAACCGCCCCGCGCCGCTCGCGGCCGTGCTCATCGTGCTGCTCATCGGGGCCGCTGCGATGGGCATCGCGGTGGTCCGGAGCGGGTCCGCCGGCGCGTCCACGGCCGACTGGGTCGCGGGCAGCGGGTCGAAGCCGTCCGCGGCACCGGTGGCCGACCCGGTGTCCGCCGCCCCGACAGCCACCCAGCAGGAGATCACGATGTCGGCGGTCGGCGACACGATCATGAGCGCCGCGCCCACCTACCTGCCGCCCAACGGTGGGCAGGGCTTCTTCGACGACGTGTCCTCCGCACTGCACTCGGATCTGCAGATGGCCAACCTCGAGCAGCCGCTGACCAACGACACCGGGGTGAGCAAGTGCTCGGCCACCGCCCTGGGCAAGACCTGCTTCCAGTTCCGGTCGCCGCCGTCCTACGCGAACATCCTCAAGCAGGCCGGATTCTCGCTGGTCAACCTCGCGAACAACCACGCGCTGGACTTCGGGACGGCCGGCCACCAGCAGACCGAGGACGCGCTGAGTGCGGCCGGGGTGAAGTACACCGGGCCGCCCGGGATGATCACCATGGTCGACGTCAAGGGGATCAAGGTCGCCGTGCTGGGCTTCGCCCCGTACTCCTGGGCGAACGACGTCACGAACATCCCCAAGGCCCAGGACCTGGTGCGCCAGGCAAAGGGGGAGGCCGACCTGGTGGTGATCCAGGTGCACATGGGGGGCGAGGGCGCCGACCACACGCACGTCAAGCCCGGTACCGAGACGTACCTCGGAGAGAACCGCGGCGATCCGATCGGCTTCAGCCACGCGATGATCGACGCGGGGGCGGACATCGTGATCGGGCACAGCCCCCACGTACTGCGGGCCATGGAGTTCTACAAGGGCCACCTGATCGCGTACAGCATGGGCAACTTCGCCGGGTACCACGCCCTGAGCGCCACCGGCGTGCTCGGGGTCAGCGGGATCCTCCGGGTGACCCTGCGCAAGGACGGTACGTTCGTCGCCGGCACCCTGGTGCCCACGCGGATGGTCTCGCCGGGGCTACCCCGGATGGATCCGGGCAAGCAGGCGATCACCATGGTCAATGGACTGTCCAGGTCGGACTTTCCGCAGACCGGGGCACACATCGCCGCCAACGGCGCGATCACGCCGTCCTGACCGGCCGGAAGTCCGTGGTTGTCGGTCGGTCGACGTAGGCTTCCCAGCGTGAGTGCGCCCGAGACCGATCTCGCCCGCAAGCGTCGGGCCCGCCGGATGGCCAGGCTGCTGGCCGAGGCACACCCCGACGCGCACTGCGAGCTGGACCATCGCAATGCGCTGGAGCTGGCCGTCGCCACGATCCTGTCCGCCCAGTCCACCGACAAGGGCGTCAATCAGGTGACTCCGAAGCTGTTCGCGCGCTATCCGACCGCGGCCGATTACGCGGCCGCCGACCGGACCGAGATGGAGGAGATCGTCCGGCCGACCGGCTTCTACCGCAACAAGGCCGACGCGCTGATCAAGCTGGGTCAGGCCCTGGTCGAGCGGTACGGCGGGGAGGTGCCGGGCCGGATGGCCGACCTGGTGAGCCTGCCCGGCATCGGCCGCAAGACCGCCAACGTGATCCTCGGCAACGCCTTCGACATTCCCGGCCTCACCGTCGACACCCACTTCCAGCGGCTCGTCCACCGGTGGCAGTGGACCGAGGAGACCGATCCGGTCAAGATCGAGACGGCGGTCGGCAAGCTCATCGAGCGGCGCGACTGGACCATGGCCTCGCACCGCATCATCTTCCACGGCCGCCGGGTGTGCCATGCCCGCAAGCCGGCCTGCGGCGCGTGCACCCTGGCCCACCTGTGCCCGTCCTACGGCACCGGGCCGACCGATCCGGTCGAGGCGGCGAAGCTGCTCAAGGGTCCCCGGGCGGCGGAGCTTGCCGCGCTGGCCGAGGTGCCGGCGCCCGCGGCGAACACCGCCGCGGCGAGGGCGAGCGCGGCGACCGGCCGGGACGACACGCCGTGAAGCGACCGGCCGGTGGTAGCGGTCACGGCCGGGGGTCGGCCGCGGGCGGAGGCGGTCGGGCCGGATGAGCGACGCGTTGCCCGCCTGGTGGCAGCCGTTGCTGCGCCGCGTGCACGACGCCGACGAGCAGGTGTTCCGCCCGCTGCCGGTGCCGGCCACCGGCGGTCGGCCCAGCGCCGTGCTGGTGCTGTTCGGCGAGGACGCCGAGCACGGGCCCGACGTGCTGCTCCTGGAGCGCGCCGCCGACATGCGCCACCATGCCGGACAGCCGGCGTTCCCCGGCGGGGCGGCCGATCCCGGCGACGCCGACCCGACCGCGACCGCGCTGCGGGAGGCGCGGGAGGAGGTCGGGCTCGAACCGGAGACCGTGCGCGTGCTCGCCACGCTGCCGTCGCTCTGGATACCGGTGAGCAGGTTCGTGGTCACGCCGGTGCTGGGTTGGTGGTACGCGCCCCATCCGGTACGGGCCAGGCAGGCCGCCGAGGTGGCCCGGGTGGACCGGGTACCGGTCGCCGAACTCGTCGAGCCGGCCAACCGCCTGCGGGTACGGCACTCCAGCGGCCGGGTCGGGCCGGCGTTCCGGGTTCGGGGCATGCTCGTCTGGGGCTTCACCGCCGGGGTCCTGTCCGCACTGCTGGAGCTGGGCGGCTGGTCACGGCCCTGGCAGGGGCACGCCGAGACGGTGGAGTTACCGGTCTCTGGTGATCGGCCCGTACCCTAGGTCCGTGCAGGGCAGCCTCATCGACGTCATCCTCGTCATTCTGGTGATCGTCTTCGCCGTGAACGGCTACCGCCAGGGCTTCTTCGTGGGCCTGCTGTCCTTCGTCGGGTTCTTCGGCGGCGCGGCGCTGGGACTGCAGCTCGGCCCGTGGCTCGCCGGCTTCGTGCAGGCCGACCTCGGTCGGGTGTTCATCTCGCTGCTGACCATCTTCGGCATCGCCATCGCCGGCCAGGCACTCGCCGGCTGGCTCGGCAGCCGGCTGCGTGCCTCGATCCGCAACCGGACCGGCCAGACCCTCGACGACCTGGGCGGCTCGGTGGTGTCGGTGATCGCGGTGCTCCTGGTGGCCTGGCTTGTCGCCGCGCCGCTGGGCTCCTCGGCGCTGCCGGGCCTGGCCCGGTCGGTACGGAACAGCGCGATCCTGCACGGGATAAACGCGGTCATGCCGGACAGTGCCCAGACGCTGTCGGACGGGTTGCGCAGCACGGTCGATACCAATGACTTCCCGGACGTTTTCGGCGAACTGGACCCGACCCGCGTCCGCCAGGTCCCGGCGCCCGACCCCGCGCTGGACAACTCCGGCGTGGTGACCCGCTCCGAGGACTCGGTGGTGAAGGTCCTCGGCGCAGCACCGTCCTGCTCGCGTCGTATCGAGGGCTCCGGGTTCGTGTACGCGCCGCAGCACGTGCTGACCAATGCGCACGTGGTGGCCGGAACCCGGTCGGTCTCGGTCGATCAGGAGGGCGACCTGCACAGCGCCCGGGTGGTCGAGTACGACCCGGAGCGCGACCTGGCCGTGCTCTACGTGCCGGGACTGTCCGCCCCGGTGATGAACTTCGCCGCCTCGCCCGCCCAGAGCGGGGCGGACGCCATCGTGCTCGGGTACCCGCTGGACGGCCCGTACAACGCGCAGGCGGCACGGATCCGTGAGGACGGCCCGATCCGGGGCCCGGACATCTACAACTCCGCGACGGTGACCCGCGACATCTACACGATCCGGGGCCTGGTGCGCAGCGGCAACTCGGGCGGTCCCCTGGTCGACCCGGAGGGCACGGTGCTCGGGGTCGTCTTCGCCGCTGCGGCGGACGACCAGGAGACCGGGTTCGCGCTCAGCGCCGCCGAGGCCGCCCCGGTCGCCTCGGCCGGCCGCACCGCCACCCAGGAGACCGGCACCGGCGCCTGCACCGACGGCTGAGCCTCCCCAGTCAGGTCGGGGCCTTCCCGTCGGGCCGGGGCCTTCCCGTCAGGTCGGGGGCAGGTACCCGAGCTGGACCAGCCGTACCCCTTCCCGCCGGGTGACCAGCCAGCCGCGTCCGGGCGGCAGCGGCCCGGGCCGTACCGTGCCGAGCAGCGCGCCCTCCTCCCGGTCGCCGGACAGCACCAGGCCGGGCGTGGACAGCTCGCGCAGCCGCTGGATCACCGGCTCGTACATCGACCGGCCGGCACCACCCGTCCGCCGGGTCAGCACCAGGTGCAGGCCGATGTCGCGGGCCTGGGCGAGGTACTCCAGCAGCGGGTGCAGCGGGTTGCTCGGACCGGCCGCGACCAGGTCGTAGTCGTCGACGAGCAGGTAGCAGTCCGGGCCGCTCCACCAGGACCGGTCGCGCAACTGCTGCGGGGTCAGGTCGGGGCCGGGCAGCCTGCCCTTCATGTACCCGGCGACCGATTCGACCAGTTCGGCGGTCTGGGCGGCACCGGTGGCGTACCCGATGAGATGGTCGGAGTCGATCGCGCCGAGCAGGCTGCGCCGGTAGTCGACGACGACGAGCCGGGCGTTCTCCGGCGGGTACCGGCGGGTGATCGAGGTGGCCAGCGCGCGCAGGAACGAGGACTTCCCGCTCTCCGAGTCGCCGAACAGCAGGAAGTGCGGCTCGCCGGCCAGGTCCAGGGTGACCGGCAGCAGGTCGGATTGCGCGATGCCGATGGCCACCTCGTCCGGTACCGCGACCTCGTCGTACCCGATCAGGGTCGGCAGCAGCCGCACCGGCGGCGCCTTCGGCCCGGACCAGGCGGCCGCCACGGCGGAGACCAGGGTGTCCGGGGGCGGGGCGGCGGTCAGGAAGTGGAAGCCGTCCGGGGTCAGGCCGCGGCCGGGACTGCTCTCCGGGACGTTGCCGGCGGCCTTGCGGGAGATCAGCGAGTCGGCCGGGTCGCCGAGCCGCAGCTCCAGCCGGGAGCCGAACAGGTCCCGGATGGCGGGCCGGAGGTCCATCCACCGGGTGGCGGCGACGAGCACGTGGATGCCGTACGACAGGCCGCGGGTGGCCAGGTCGGTGATGCCGGCTTCGAGGTCGTCGTACTCGCCGCGGATCGTCGCCCAGCCGTCGATCACCAGGAACACGTCGGCGCGACCGTCCCCGGTGGCGCTCCCGCGCTCGCGTTCGGTGAGCAGGCTGGTCACCTCGCCGACGGTGCGCCGCACCGCGTCCGGCTCCAGCCGGCCGGCGACTCCGCCGACGTGCGGCAGGTTCCGGATCCCGGCCAGCGAGCCGCCACCGAAGTCGAGACAGTAGATCTGTGCCTGTTGTGGGGTGTGCGTCAGTGCGAGTCCACAAAGGACGGTCATCAGCAGGCTGGACTTGCCGCTGCGCGGCCCACCGACGATCGCGATGTGCCCGGCCGATCCGTTCAACGACAACCAGAGCAGCTCGCGGCGCTGGTCGAACGGCTTGTCCACCAGCGCGACCGGGACCTGCAGGCCGCCGTGCAACTGCGGATTGGCGGTGCTCAGGCCGAGCGAGGGCACGGTCACCAGCGGCCCGACCAGCTCCTCCAGCGTCGCCGGCCGGTCCAGTGGCGGCAGCCACACCTGGTGCGCCGCCGCCCCGGCTCCGGCCAGCCGGCCGACCAGGAGGTCGAGCAGGCTCGCGGCGGCGGGGTCCGGGGCGGGATCCGGCGCGGCCGATGCCGGGGCGGCGGGCGCCGGTACCAGGTGCGAGGTGTAGTCGAGGATCCCGGCGGCGGTCGGCGCCGGGCCGGGTCGCAGGTACGGGCCGGAGACGTACGCCGCCCGGAACCGTTGCAGCGGCTCCGTCGCGTACCGCAGGAAGCCGTGCCCCGGGCTGCGGGGCAGCTCGTAGGCGTCCGGTACGCCGAGCACCGAGCGGGACTCCATGGCGGAGAACGTGCGCAACCCGATCCGGTACGACAGATGGGTCTCCAACCCGCGCAGCCGCCCCTCCTCCAGCCGCTGGCTGGCCAGCAGCAGGTGGACGCCGAGCGACCTGCCCAACCGTCCTATCTGGACGAACGTCTCGATGAAGTCCGGCTTGGCGAACAGCAGCTCGGAGAACTCGTCGCAGACCACCAGCAGCACCGGCAGCGGTGCCAGGCCGGTGCCGGGCCGGGCCCGTTCGTAGTCGCGCAGGCTGGCGAAGTTGCCGGTCCGCTTGAGCAGTTCCTGGCGGCGTTGCAGCTCGCCGTTGAGCGCGTCGGTCATCCGGTCGACCAGTGGCAACTGGTCGCGCAGGTTGGTGATGACCGCGGCGGTGTGCGGCAGCCGGTCCAGCGAGGCGAACGTGGCGCCGCCCTTGAAGTCGATGAGAACGAAGTTCAGCGCCTCCGAGTCGTGCGTCGCCGCCAGCCCGAGCACCAGGGTGCGCAGCAGCTCCGACTTGCCCGAGCCGGTCGCGCCGATCAGCAGCCCGTGCGGGCCCATGCCGTCCTGGGCCGACTCCTTGAGGTCCAGCTCGACCGGGTGGCCGCCGTCCCCGACCCCGATCGGTACCCGCAGCCGGTCGCGTCCGGGTCGCGGCGCCCAGCCGGCCGCGGCGGTGAAGTCGTCCGGATCGCCGATGCCGAGCAGTTCGGCCAGGCCGAGCTCGGACTGACCGGTGCCGTCCCCGGTGTGGGCCGGCGCCGCCAACCGCAGCGGGGCGAGTTGCCGGGCGAGCGCCTGGGCCGCCGGCAGGTCCAGCCGGTCGGCGAGGCCGACCTCGCCGCGCTCGTCGAGCGTGTCGCTGTGCAGCGTGCCGTCGGCGGCGACGGTCAGGCTGATCGTCGCGCGGTCGAGAAGCCGGGGCGGCGTGCCGTCCAGGTCGATCAGGGCCACTCCGGCGACTCCGCCGTCGATCGTCAGGTGTTCGCAGCCGGTCAGGTCGCCGCCGTCCGCCACGATGACGACCTGCGGCCCGCTCACCGGGTTGCCGGGCCCGAACCGTGGCCGGTTGGCGATCACATCGTCGAGCAGCCGTTCCAGCTCCGGCCCCGAGCCGGCCATCAGCCGTACCGGGCCGAGCCGGTCGGTACGGGTCGGGTGCAGCGTGTGGGGCAGCCATTTCAGGTACTCCCACTCGGGCCGGCGGTCGTGGCTGGCGCACACCGCGATCAGCAGGTCGGCGGGCGAGTGGAAGACGGCTAGCTGGGCGAGCAGCGCCCGGACCAGATCCCGCACCCGCTCCTCGGGCCCGCGTTCGTCGGCCCTGGGCAGCGCCGTGCCGTACGCGTCCGGTCGGGCCCCGGCGCGGGCATCCTCCCCGGTCGCCGGCCGCGGGTAGAGCCGGGCGAAGCCGGACACCGCCACGGCCACGGGCAGGTCCGGCACCACCGCGTACGCGTCCAGGAAGCGGCGCAGCGCACCGGCGGTCATCGGCTCCAGCTCGTCGGGCGGCGCGGTCACCGGCGCGACCAGCGGGGTGGCCAGGGACTGCGGGCCGATGCCCACCCGCGCCACGGCGAAGTCGCCGTCGCCGGGCCGCCGCTCCCAGAGCCGATAGCTGTCCACAGTGGACCACAGAGACTCCGGCCGGGGATGCCGGTAGTGCAACGCGTCCCGCTGGCGGGCCGAGTTCTCCCGTACCCGCCGGCGCAGCCCGGCCAGGTGGCGCAGGTACTCCCGGCGTGCCGCCATCATCTCGGCCTTCTTCGGCGCTCCGCCGCCCGTGCCGAAACCGGTCGCCAGCATGCCCAGCGACGAGATCCCGAACACCCCACCGACCACATAGGAGTAGGCGCCGCCCTGGCGGCCGGCGAACATCATGGCGGTCGCGACCGTGCCGGTGAGCATCGGCAGCACGGTCAGCAGTTGGCCCCAGCGCGACCCGGCCGGGTGCCGAACCTCGGGCGGTGCCTGGATCGCCAGCTCGCCGGTCGGTAGCTCCGGCGCCTGCCGGCGCGGCCCGCGCGTCACCACGACCGTGGCCACAGGCAACCTCCCCAGTCATCGCCCGTCCACCCGTGCGCGCCATCACGAATCGAGGTGGCCCGGCGGAGCCGGTCGACGCACGATCGCCGGCGAGGTGGGGCGGCGACGCCTCATGGTAGGCGGCCGGACGACCCAGCGTGAGCCCGTCGCCGCCGCGGCCGTGCCGGACTGTGGCGGAGGTGGGACCGCCGGTGCCCCGCGCACCGTGCGTGATTGTGGTAGGCAGTGCCGGTGACGACCACGACCGGACTCGCGAAGGTGACCGTCAGCACGCCGCAGCGCCGCATCGACGTCGCGCTGCCCGAGCAGTCGCCGCTCGCCGAACTCCTGCCGGACCTGCTGCGCCATGCCGGCGCGGGCCTGGCCGACGACGGGCAGGCACACGGCGGCTGGGCACTGCGCCGGGCCGACGGCGCGGCACTGTCCGTGGGTGCGGGCCTCGCCGCCCAGGGGGTACGCGACGGGGACGTGCTCTATCTCGGACCGGGTCAGGCGCCCTGGCCGGAACTGGAGTACGACGACGTGGTCGACGCGATCGCCGCCGGTGCCCGCGGCTACGGCCGGACCTGGGACGGGGCGGCGACCCGGGCGACCGGCCTGGTCGTCGCCGCCGTCGCGCTGCTCCTCGGTGTCGTCGCGCTGCTGCGTGCCCCGCAGCACGGCCCGCTGCCCGGCACGGTCGGGCTCGGCGCCGCGGTGCTGCTCACGCTCGGCGGGATCGTGGCCTCCCGGGCCTACGCCGACACGGTCGCCGGTGCCGTGCTGGCGGCGTGCGCCCTGCCGTACGCGTTCGCCGGTGGCCTGCTCGTGCTCGGCCGGGGTACGGCCGCCGGCCGCGGCCTCTGGATGCTCACCTCCGGGGTGGCCGGGGACCGTGCGCCGCGACTGCTGGTCGGCTCGGTCGCGGTACTGGTGGTGGCCGCAGTCGGGGCCGTCGGGACCGGTGACCGGTTGCGGATCTTCGTGGGCGCGGTGGCCGCCGGGGGCCTCGGCGCGCTCGGTGCCGGGCTCGGGTACCGGCTGCCGGCCGCCGGGGCCGCCGCGATCGTGCTCGCCGTGCTGGTCACCGGCGCGGCGGTGGCTCCGCTGCTGGCGATGAGGCTGGGCAACCTGCCGGTACCGGTGCTGGCGCCGGGGCAGACCGAACGGCTGGACCGTGCCCGGGTGCACGCCGCGGCGGTACGCGCCGACGAGATCCTGACCGGCCTGCTGTGCGGCCTGGCGGTCGCCGCCACCGCCGCCGCGGTGCCGCTCGCCGGCTCCGGTGGCGCCGCCGGTCGCCTGCTGGTCGCGGTGGCGTCCGCCGGTTTCCTGGCACGGGCCCGGCTGTTCCCGGCGGTACGGCAGCGCCTGCCGCTGCTCGTGGCCGGCGCCGGTACGGCCGGTGCGCTGCTGGTCCGGATGCCCGCCACGCTGCCGGTGGTGGCCGGGGCGCTCGCGCTGGCGGTGCTGTGCGTGGTGGCCGGGCTCCGGTACCGGGACCGGCCGCCGGGGCCGTACCTCGGCCGGGTGGCGGACCTGCTCGACGCGCTGTGCGTGATCTCCGTGATCCCGCTCGCCTGTGCGGTGCTCGGCCTCTACGGTGCGGTGCGCGGGCTGGCCGGCTGATGCGCGGGCGTCAGTCGACCGGTCGCGCGATCGGTGCGACGCCCGGGTCGGTGTAGGTCCCGTCGGCGATCGCGATCCGGTGCCGCTCGCGCGAGTTGAGGATCTCCGCCTCGGCCTCGGCACGGCCCACCCAGCAGGCACCCTCGACGCTCTTGCCCGGCTCAAGATCCTTGTAGACCTCGAAGAAGTGCTGGATCTCCAGGCGGTCGAACTCGGCGACGTGGTGAATGTCACGCAGGTGCTCCAGCCGGGGATCGTAGGCGGGAACGCAGAGCACCTTGTCGTCGCCGCCCTTCTCGTCGGTCATCCGGAACATGCCGATGGCGCGGCACCGGATCAGGCAGCCCGGGAAGGTCGGCTCCTGTACGAGGACGAGTGCGTCGAGCGGGTCGCCGTCCTCGCCCAGGGTCCCCTCGATGAAGCCGTAGTCGGCCGGGTACTGGGTCGAGGTGAACAGGGTGCGGTCGAGCCGGATCCGCCCGGTGGCATGGTCAACCTCGTACTTGTTGCGCTGCCCCTTGGGGATCTCAACCGTGACGTCGAAATCCATCTCACCGCTCCTATGCTCGTGTTCGCCACGCCGCGACCGACACGACTAGTGTCGCCTAACCTCGGGCACCCGCGTGGCATCGGGCATGCCGAGAGTGGCGGAGATCGCCTCCGATGGGTGGGATCCGCTGGCCGAGCGGCCGCGTACCGGGGTAAACGTACCTCCCCGCGGGCGACGGGTCCGATAGCGCCGCCCGCCTCCGTTTTGTGCCGGTACCCCGGCTCCCGCCGATGCCCGACCGTGAACGACGAACCGGCGGGCCGCCGCGCCAGGCGCGGTGCCCGCCGGTCCACGGCGGTGTTACTGCGTCGCCGTCACTGCATCAGGTCGATCCAGTCGTACCAGCCGGATCCCGCCAGGTAGACCTTCTCGTACAGGTTGCCGTTGGAGTTGACGAAGACATCGGTGTTGCCGCTGTACGCGTCGTAGATCACGGACGGGTCGCTGGTCGCGTCCCCGCCCAGGTCCGTCCAGCCGCCCCAGGTCGAACCGAGCAGGTACGTGTAGGCCACGTGCGTGCCGGACGTCGCGTAGACCTCGGTCGTGCCGTACTTCGGGTTGTAGATCACGGACGGGTCGCCGGAGATGGTGCCGCCGAGATCCAGCCAGCCGTACCACGCCGACCCCGAGTAGTACTTGTACGCCAACTCGGTGCCCGCGCGGGCGTAGATCTCCGTCTTGCCGGCCTTCGCGTCGAAGAACACCGTGGGGTCGCCGGACAGGCTTCCGCCGAGGTCCATCCACGCCGACCACGACGAGCCCCCGTAGTACATGTAAACCGTGTCGGTGCCCGACCGGGCGTACACCTCCGTGGTCCCGTACTTCGAGTTGTAGATCACGCTCGGGTCGCCGTCGATGGCTCCACCGAGGTCCATCCACGGGGACCACGACGAGCCGCCGTAGTACTTGTAGACGACGTGGGTGCCCGACCGGGCGTAGATCTCCGTGGTGCCGTACTTGGGATTGAAGATCACTGTCGGCTTGCCGTCGATCGGGCCGCCCAGGTCACTCCAGCCGGACCAGACCCCGCCCGCCTGGTACTTCTGGACGAGGTGGCCGTTGGAATTCGCGTACACCTCGGTGTAGCCGTGCGGAGGGTTGTGGAAGACGGTCGCCTCACCGGTCAGGCTCCCACCGAAGTTGCTCCAGCCGGACCAGCCATCGCTCGCCTGGTAGAACCGCTGAACGAGATCCCCGCCAGCGTTGGCGTACACCTCGGGCCGCCCGGTGGTGGTGTTCTCGAACCCGGTCGGCGCCGACGTCAGCGGCGGCGGGGGGTCAATGCCGGCCAGCCGCCGCAGGCTGTTGTAGTCGCCGTTGAACACGTCCTTGTCGTAGTTGCCCTGCTGGCTGTGGTCACCCCCGGCGTACTGCCAGAGGGTCCACGTCGACCAGCCGCTCGGCAGGGTACCGGGGGAGGTGTTGTAGCTGGCGACGTCCAGCGGGTACGCGCCGAAGGCGGTGGAGTTGCCGGTGCACTGGTTCCACCAACTCGCCGCGGTGTAAATCATGGCGTTGCGGCCGATCCGGATCCGGACCTGGTTCAGGAAGCTCTGGATCCAGGCGACCATGTCGGTCGTGCTGAGCCCGTAACAGGTGGACAGGCTCGAGTCGTCCGGCCACTCCATGTCCAGGAACGGCACCAGGGTGTGCGAGTCGTCGGTCCACGCGGCCGCGTTGATGAACGCGTTCGCGTCGCCGACCGGGTCACGCGAGTCCGGACGCGCGAAGGTGTAGGCGCCGACGAGCAGCCCGGCGGCCTTGGCGGCCTGGTTGTCGCCGGCGAAGTACGGGTTCGTGTAGGTCTTGCCCTCGGTCGCCTTGACGTACGCGAACTGCACGCCGCTGTTCACGAGGCCGTTCCAGTCGATGGTGGTGAACGGTGCCGCGTGGTCGTGACTCGATACGTCGATCCCGGTGACCGAGTACCCGGGCGGGGCGGCGACGGCCGAGCGCAGGTTCGGCCGGATCGAGCCGTTGCCGTGCGCGCCGGCCTGCGCATGCCCGCCGCCATCGGGAAGCGAATCGGCGGCATTGGCCGGCGACGCCACGATGGTGACGACGCTGCCGGCCAGCGCGGCGGCAAGCACGAGCGGAAGCCATTTCCTGGACAAGGTGCCTGCATTCCTTTCATCGGAGCGGCCTGAGAATCCTCGGAGCGGCCCGAGAATCCTCGCAGCGGCCTGAGAATCCGAGGTGCCGGCACTGCGACATGCCGATCCCCCGGGTGAGGGCCATCCTCGGTGGCCAGTGTGGGAGCCATTCACCGGTGCCTTCGGGCTCCGGCGGGTACGGCAGCGGCCCGGTTCCAGCGACCGCGCCGCGCGCACGATATCGGGCCGTGGACCCGCCGTACACGGCTTCAAGGTCGGATTTCGACGACGGTAGGGCAGGGGTCATTACACCGCGCGGCTGAGCCGATCGCACCGCCGTACGGTGGCGGCCGGTCGGCGGGTGGCCGACCCGGGGGATCGGTGATGAGGGATGCACTCGGCGCGCCGCCGTGACGGTTAGGCTCGCGGGGCAGGGGGCGGGACGGCCGACCTGCGTCCCGGGCGTCCCGGGCGGGTGAGCGATGCCGGTACCGGGCCGCGGCGGTCCGGGGCGGCCGGGGATCTGCGTGAGGAGGCGTCGGTGGGAGGGCAGGATCCGAACTCCGGTACCGATCCGGATGTCGAGCCACAGCAGTCGGAGACGGTCGGGGACACCCCGGATCAGCAGGCCGCCGATCGGCCCGATGCTCCCCGGCTGCGACCGGTGACGTCGACTACCCGTACCGGTCGGGCGAGCGTACCGGCGGCACCCCACCGGTACGAGTCGCAGCAGTCAACGCCCCCGACGCCCTCCTCTCCCACGGCTCCGGCCGCCTCGTCTCCCGCGGCTCCGGCCGCCTCGTCTCCCGCGGCTCCGGCCGCTCGGCCGCCCTCGGGGCCGTCGCCTTCCGCTCCGCCGGCTGCCGCCGCCCCGTCCCCGAAGCCGCCGCCTTCCGCGCCGTCGCCGTCTCGGGCGCAGCAGTCCACGACCGCGGCCCCGGGACGCGCCCGGATTCCGGGCTCGCCGCCGGCGCCATCCGCGAAGCCGCCCGCATCGTCCGTGGCCCCGGCGCAGGCCGCTAAGTCGTCCACGAAGTCGCCTGCGTCGTCCGCGGCGCTGGGGCAGTCCGCGAAGCCGCCTGCGTCGTCCGTGGCGCCGGGGCAGTCCGCGAAGCCGCCCGCGTCGTCCGTGGCGCCGGGGCGGCCCGCCGAGTCGCCTGCTGCGCCTTCCGGGAAGTCGGCGGCCGAGTCATCAGCGGCCGCACCGACGACGTCGGCGGCGGCGCCGGCTTCGCCCGCGACGTCGTCCGCACCCAAGACGCCCGTGGCCCTCTCGGCGGCGCCCATCCCCCCGGCGCAGCCCACCAAGTCGTCCGCGATACCGCCTGCGTGGCCCGTGGCGCCGGCGCAGCCCGCCAAGTCGCCTTCGACGCCGCCTGCTGCGCCTTCCGGGAAGTCGGCCGCCGTGCCGTCTGCGGCTTTGCCGACATCGCCGGCGCGGCCGGCGGGGCCGGCTTCGCCCGCGACGCCGTCCGCACCCAAGACGTCGTCTGCGGCCTCTCCCGCGTCGCCCGCGACGCCGTCCGCACCCAAGACGTCGCCCTCGGGCACTCCTGCGTCGCCCGTTCCGCCGGCGCAGCCCGCCAAGTCGTCCGCGACGCCGCCTGCATCGTCTGTGGCGCCGGGGCGGCCCACCGAGCCGCCTTCGACGCCACCTGCTGCGCCTTCCGCGAAATCGGCTGCCATGCCGTCCTCGGCGCCACCGAC
>DASXOA010000482.1:0-3321 GCA_036494675.1 Rugosimonospora sp. | reverse complement strand
CCAGGCGTACCGGCACCGGCTGCGCCCGCGTACCCACTACAGCCTCGGCTGGCTGCCCCGCTGGGCCCGGCTGGCGTCCCGGATGCCGCGGCTGGCCAACCGGATGCTCACCGTGCGCCCGCTGGCCGCCATCGGCAAGCGACTGGCCGGAGTCGACGCGCGGCGGCCGCTGCCCACGTTCGCGACGCAGACGTTCCGGCAGTGGTTCGCCGGCCACGAGTCGCCGGCCGCCGGCACAGCAGGGTCCGCGGGCAGCCCCGGCCCCGCCGCCGCCGGCAGCCCCGGCACCGATCCGGTGCTGCTCTGGGTGGACACGTTCACGAACCACTTCAGCCCCGAGGTCGGCATCGCCGCGGTACGGGTGCTGGAAGCGGCCGGGTACACCGTGCGCATCCCCGAGCCCGGCCTGTGCTGCGGGCTCACCTGGATCTCGACCGGCCAGACCGACGCGGCGCGGCGGATCCTGCGCCGTACGGTGGCCGCGCTCGCCCCGTACGCCGAGGCCGGGGTGCCGATCGTCGGCCTGGAGCCGTCCTGCACCGCGGTGTTCCGCGCCGACCTGCCGGAGTTGCTCGGCACGCGGGACGCCGCGGTATCGGCGGTGGCCGACGGTACCCGTACCCTCGCTGAACTGCTCACCGACCGTCCACAGTGGACGACGCCACGCCTGGACGAGGTGCGTGCCGTGGCCCAGCCGCACTGCCACCACCACGCCGTACTCGGCTGGCAGGCCGACCAGTCCCTGCTGCGCGACGCCGGCGCGAGTGTGGACGTGCTCGGCGGATGCTGTGGGCTCGCCGGCAACTTCGGCATGGAACGCGGCCACTACGAGGTGTCCACGGCCGTGGCCGAGGTCGCGCTGATGCCGGCGGTACGGGCGGCACCGCCGGACACCGTCGTGCTCGCCGACGGTTTCTCGTGCCGGATCCAGCTCGACCAGTTGGCCGGAAAGCGTGGCCGGCACCTGGCCGAGGTACTCTCCGACGCTCTCGACCGTCGATAGAGCCGGTAACGTGCGGGGGCATGGCGAACCCCGGAGCCGACTTCGGTACCGGCGGCGCCGGCCACTCCGGCTGAACCTCGCCACGTCACCGGAGTTGCTGACCGAGGCCGTCGCCCGGATGGCGTCGGCGCTGTCGTGACAGTCGGCGCTGTCGTGACTTCAGGGCTCCCGCCGGAACGCGTGTGTCGGCGGGAACTCGTCGAGGTTCAACGCCGTCACCGTGGCCGGTGCGGCCGACTCCGGTGGCGGGGTGCATCGGGTCAGCAGCCAGCCCAGGCCCGCCCGCGTGCAGACCACGACGATCCGGTCCGTGCGTACCAGTTGCCGCCCCTGATGCGGCGACCACAGCGTCTGAGCGCCGCGACCGGTACGCAGCGCCAGCAGTCGCGTCTCGTGCGGCCGGTTGACCTCCGAAGCCAGCCGACCCTCCAGCGGCGAGTCCGCACCCACCGGCAGCTCCGCGACGAGCAGCACCCGGCGGCGTACCGCGATCGTGTCCAGCACCGCCCGGCCCATCATCGCCGCCGCGAACGTCGGTGCGGCCAGGTAGGACACGCTGCGGGAGGTGGCGAGGCCGAACGCCCGCTCGATCCGGGTCGCGAAGTCCCCGTCGAACAGCCGTAGCACCACCCGCAACTGCCCGGCGATGGTCCGGCCCAGCAGCGCGGCCTCCAGGTTGCGTACGTCGTCGGTGGTCAGTACGACCAGCGACCGGCAGGTCTGTACCCATGCCGCGCGCAGCACCGCCTCCTGGGTCGCGTCGCCGATGATCACCGGTATGCCCAGATCCCTCGCGACCCCAACGCCACGGGCCTGTTCCCGGTGGTCCACGGCGACCACGTCGAGCCCCAGATCGTGCAGCGCGGTGATCACCCGGGTGCCGATGTTGCCCAGGCCGACCACCACCAGATGGTCGCGCATCGGTTCGATCGGCCCGCCGGAGGCCAGGGCCAGCCGCGCGCGTACCGCCCCCTCGACAACCGCCGCGGTGAGGATCGGGATGAGCGCCACGCTGAGTACCGCCAGCACCGTCTGGAGAAGTTGTTCCGGCCACGACAGGCTGCCGTCGGGGCTGGCGCCGCCGAGCGTGGTCAGGATCGTGACGTACAGGGCCTCCAACCAGCTCAGGTTGTCGATCTGCCGGAACAGCAGCGCGCCGATGACGAGCAGAGCGAGGACCACCGCCAGAATCACCCGCAGCCGCCGGCCGACGAGCACCGACATCGTGTACAGCGGATGTTTGCGTCGCCGCCGCCGCACCGGGGTTATCACCGGCACGTCGGCGAGAACCAGGTCGGCGAGGCGGTCATCGTCGGGAAGTAGTTCCGGCTCGTCCGGGTCTCCCGTGTTCCCGGTGCCCTCGCTCGCCGCCGGCGCCACGATCGCGAGACCGCGCACGACATCCTCGGCGGGTACTTCCGAACGACGCGCGACAACCAGCGTACGGTCGGCCACCCGCAGGTACGTGGGGGCACCCTCGCCCAACGCCGCCGCCACGAACCCGGGTGCGGCGATCGCGGACTCCGACAGCACGGCACAGTCGCGCAGCAACGCGTGGACACCCGCGGCGAGACTCTGGTTGAACATCCGTACCACGATGCGCAGGCCCGGATTGATCTCCTCGGCCAGCAACGCGGCATCGATGTTGCCGGCGTCGTCCTGCGAGACCAGCGCGAGAGCGGTGGCGTCGGCCAGATCGGCGCTGGCGTAGGCCTCCGCGGTCGGCCGCGACGCCTCGACGATGTGCACGCCGGGCAGCGCGGCGAGGCTCGGGCCCTGATACTGCGTACGCGAGGGCAGGATCACCGTCACGCTGGCGCCGTGCCGAACCACCAACTCGTCGGCCAGGCGCAGCGCGAGCGCGTTGTCGCCACACACGACGAAGCGGTGCCGGACGGTATCGGCCTCGGTTCCTGTGCTGGAAACGCTCGATGGCTCCGGCGCACGGTCGACCACGGCGGGCACCCTAGCGGGGGTGAGCGAACGTGGCGGGTACGGCGGCCGAACACCGGACTTCGCTCCGCCCAACGGTCGCTACGTGCGTTGACGCACCGGTGACACGGCGACGGTCACTCTCGCGTCCCCGCACGATGTGTCGCTTGTCGTTCGCGGCCCCGCGCCGACCGCCAGGGTCAATCCCGGCGGTCGGCGCGAGCACGCCGCTCGAACGTCAGCTGCTAGGCGGGCTGTTCGCCAACTTTGAACTCCATCCGGCCCTGCCCGTCGGTGGCCACATCGAGGGCCTTGTCGTCGAGCATCGAGGCCGCCTCGGCGTCGAGGAACAGGCGAGCACCCGCATTGTCGATGACCTCGTCCCC
>DASXOA010000481.1:0-29011 GCA_036494675.1 Rugosimonospora sp. | reverse complement strand
GGCCGGCGGCACGTGACCGATGATCGCGGCGAGCCCCTGGTACTGGACTGGCGGGCACCGATATCGCGGTCCTTCTACCGGGCCTCGGCCGCCGACCCCCAGGGCGTCGCGCTGCGCCGCCGGTTCGGGTTCTCCACCGGCATGCTGACCTCCTTCGAGGACGAGCACCTGGACCGGGGCGAGGAACTGGGCACCACGAGCCGCATCCTGACCAACGAGATCGAACGACCGCGCGTCGGGCCCATGCGCGACATCGTCGCGACCATCCAACCCGACCAGGACGAACTGGTCCGCGCCGCCATCGAGGACACCATCTGCGTGCAGGGCGCACCCGGCACCGGCAAGACCGCCGTCGGGCTGCACCGGGCGGCTTTCCTGCTGTACCTGCACCGGGAGCGGCTGCGCCGCTCGAAAGTGCTGATCGTCGGCCCGAACCGGGCGTTCCTGCGCTACATCGCCGCGGTACTGCCGGCCCTCGGCGAGCTCGATGTGACTCAGTCCACTGTGGACGACTTGCTGGGCACGACGGTCCGGGGCACCGACTCGCCCGAAACGCAACTGGTCAAGCACGATCCGCGGATGGCGACGGTACTGCGCCGGGCGATGGGCCGGTACGTGCGCCGGCCGGAGGAGCCGATCGCGGTGTCCGACGGGGCGTACCGGTGGCGGCTGCCCGAGGCGGTACTGCGCCGGCTCGTCGACGACGTCCGCCGGGAGGATCCGCCGCACGCGATCGGCCGGGAGCGGCTGCGCGCCCGGGTGGTCGGGCTGCTGCAACGGCAGGTCGAGGCGCGCAGCGGCGAGTCGCCGGGCGAGGGCTGGGTACGGCGGATGGGCCGCTCGGCCCCGGTCGCCGCGTTCCTCGACGCGTGCTGGCCGGCGGTCACCCCCGAGGCGCTGGTCTACGAGGTGCTGCGCGATCCCGCCGGCGCCGCCGAGGGCATCCTCACCGAGCCGGAGCAGGCAGCGATCCGCTGGGCGAAGCCGGCCCGATCGCCGAAGGCGACCCGCTGGTCCGCCGCCGACGCGGTGCTCATCGACGAGGCGGCCGGGCTCATCGACCGGCTGCCCAGCTTCGGTCACGTGGTCATCGACGAGGCGCAGGACCTGTCACCGATGCAGTGCCGCGCCGTCGCCCGCCGCAGCGAGCACGCCTCGCTGACGCTGCTCGGCGACCTGGCACAGGGCACCGCGCCGTGGGCCGCCCGGGACTGGGCCGACTCGCTCGCACACCTGGGCAAGCCGGGCGCCGCCGTGGTACCGCTGACCATCGGGTTCCGGGTACCGCAGGCCGTGGTCGCGCTCGCGAATCGGCTGCTGCCGGCGCTCGGCGTGAACGTCGCGGCGGCCACGTCGCTGCGGGGCGACGGGTGGCTGCGGGTACAGGATGTGTCCGATGTGGACGGTGCGGCGGTCGGCGCGGTACGCGCGGCACTGGAGCAGGACGGCTCGATCGCGGTGATCGCGGCGGACTCGGCCGTCGAGCGGCTGGCGGCGGCGCTGCGCGCGGACGGGCTGGACGTCGGCGGCGCCGAGGACGAGGAACGGATCACGGTGCTGCCGGCCACCCTGGCCAAGGGCCTGGAGTACGACCACGTCATCGTGGTGGAGCCGGCCGAGATCGTGGCCGCGGAGCCGCGCGGGCTCAACCGGCTCTACGTGGTGCTGACCCGGGCCGTGTCCCGGCTGGCGGTGATCCACGCACGACCGCTCCCCGAGCCGTTGTGACGACTTTCCCCATATGGGCGACGGCCGGCGCACCCCGGTGCCAGGATGCGTTCGACTGCCAGGATGCGTTCGACGAGGGGAGACGTCATGAAGATGACGCGGTACGACCCCGGCACGCCGTGCTGGATCGATCTCGGCTCACCAGACCTTGAAGCCTCGAAGGCGTTCTACACGGCGCTGTTCGGCTGGACCGCCCACACGTCGGACGATCCCGCCATGGGCGGCTACACCATGTTCCACCAGGGCGACTCGCCGGTCGCGGGGCTCGGCGGGCTGATGAGCGACGCCGCCCCGCCGGCCTGGACCTGGTACGCGGCGACCGACAACATCGACGCGACCGCGGCCCGGGTGGAGGGCTCCGGCGGCAAGGTGGTGGCCGCCCCGATGGACATCCCGGGCGCCGGCCGGATGGCGGTGTTCATGGACAGCACCGGCGCCGCGTTCTCGGCCTGGCAGCCGGGCGAGTTCAAGGGCGCGGAGGTGGTCAACGAGCCCCACTCGTTCGCCTGGAACGAACTCATGGTCCGGGAAATCGACGGCGCCACCGACTTCTACGGCAAGGTACTGGGCTGGACCACGCAGACCAACGACCAGATGGGCATGGAGTACACGCTGTTCCAGATCGGCGACCGGTCGGTCGCCGGGATGATGCCGATGGCCGGCGCCCAGTGGCCGGAGGATCTGCCCAGCCACTGGATGATCTACATGGCGGTCGCCGACACCGACGCGGCCGCCGACCGGGTCCGGGAACTGGGCGGCACCATCTCGGTACCGCCGACGGACTCGCCCGCCGGGCGGTTCGCGATCGCGGGCGACCCGACCGGGGCGGTGTTCGCGTTCGTCACGCTGACCTGACCGGTACCACCAGCGGCCCGTGATCGCCGTCGATCACCCGTACCCGCGCCTTGTAGTGCTCCGCGAGCAGCCGCTCGGTGAGCACCTCCCGGGGCGGGCCGGCGGCGACCACGCGCCCGCCAGCCAGCAGCACCATCCGGTCCGCGAACTCTCCCGCGATGGACAGGTCGTGCATGGTCGACAGCACGGTCAGCGCGCCATCGCGGCGCAGCCGGTCGACGAGTTCCAGCACCTCCTGCTGGTGGCCGATGTCCAGTGCCGTGGTCGGCTCGTCGAGCAGCAGCAGGGTCGCGCCCTGGGCCAGCGCCCGGGCCAGGAAGACGCGCTGCCGCTCGCCACCGGACAGCGACTCCAGCCGGCGTCCGGCGAACCTGGTCAGGTCGAGCCGCGACAGGGCCTCGTCGACCGCGACCAGGTCGGCGACCGACTCCCGGCCCAGCGGCGGGATGTACGGCGTGCGGCCGAGCAGGACGTAGTCGAGCACCACCATGCCGGGTGGCACCACCGGATCCTGCGGAACCATCGCCACCAGCCGGGCCCGCTCCCGGCGACTCAACCCACCGCTGGCGCGGCCGAACAGTTCGATGTCGCCTCGGAAGCGCACCAGCCCGCCGATCGCGCGCAGGAGCGTGGACTTGCCGGCCCCGTTCGGGCCGATCACGGTCACCCACTCGCCCTCGGCGACGGACAGGCTCACCCCCCGGACGATCCCGTTGCCGTCCAGGTCCACGCCGACGTCCCTGATCTCCACCGACATGTCAGGTCCGCCGGGATGTCCGCAGCACGACGATGAAGAACGGCGCCCCGAAGAACGCGGTGACCACGCCGATCGGGATCTCGTTCGGCGCCAGCAGGGTCCGGGCGGCCAGGTCCGCCAGGGTCAGGAACGCGCCGCCGAAGAGCAGCGACAGCGGAAGGATCACCCGGTAGCTGGAGCCGGCGAGCAGCCGTACCGTGTGCGGCACGATGATCCCGACGAACCCGATCAGCCCGGAGACGGATACCGCCGCCGCAGTGCCCAGTGACGCCGCGACGATCAGGATGATCCGGGTGCGTTCCGGGTGGGCTCCCAGGCTGGCGGCCTCCTCGTCGCCCACGGACATCACGTCGAGTTGCCGCCGGTGGGCCAGCACGACCACCGCCATCACCACCGTGTACGGCAGCAGAAGCAGCACATCGTGCCAGCCCGCCGTGCTGAGCCGGCCGGAGATCCACGAGTACACCTCGCGGATCGTGTCCACGTACCGCTGCAGGAGGAACGTCTGGCCGGCGGTGAGGAAGCTGGACACCGCGACCCCGGCCAGGATCAGCGCCGCCGGGCTCCGGTACCGGCCGCCCCGCTGTGCCCGACCGGATCCGCCGCTGACGCCGAGCACGTAGGTCAGGCCGACCGCCAGGAGCGCCCCGACGAAGGCCGCCGCCGGCACCGTGAGCGGGGTGGCGGCACCGCCGTCCGCGTCGGCGACATCGAAAGCGTGCGCGGCGGCGATGGCCGCGGTGGCGCCCAGCCCCGCGCCGGCGGCGGCTCCCAGCAGGTACGGGTCGGCCAGCGGGTTGCGGAAGACGCCCTGGTACGTGCCGCCGGCCAGGGCGAGGGTCGCGCCGACCAGCAGCCCGAGCACGACCCGGGGCAGCCGGAGCTGGGTGACGATGGCCGCCTCGGTGGCGGACAGGCCGCTGTGCACGTGGACGCCCGGGACCAGGTCGAGAAGCTGGAGCGCCACCCCGACGGGGTTGAGCCGTACCGGCCCGAGGGCGAGCCCGGCGAGCGCGGCGACCACGACCGCCACCACGCCCGCCGCGAGCCAGCCGGGGCGCAGCCGGTTGGGGCGCCCGCCCGGGATCGTGGCGCTGCGCGCCTTGGTCGCGGGCGGGTCCGGCGTCGCCACCGTCGCCGACGGACGGGAGCGCCAGCTCACGAAGCCGGTACCTTTTCCACCGCGTTGACGATCGCCTGCACCAGGTCGACGACGCGCGGACCCCAGCGCGACGCGATGTCGTCGTCCAGCCCGACGACGCGGCCGCCGCGTACCGCCGCCAGCTCGCTCCAGCCGGCCCGGGTTCGTACGGTGTCCGCGGACTGCTTGCAGCACTTGGTATCGGCCAGGAAGATCAGGTCCGGGTTCGCCTGCACGATGCTCTCCGCGGACAGCTGCGGGTACCCGCCTGCCTTGCCGTCGGCGTCGGCCGGATCAGCGATGTTGGTCAGCCCGACCATGGCGAACAGCGACCCGATGAAGGTCTTCGAGGTCACCGTGTAGTAGGTCTGGTCCAGCTCGTAGTAGTAGGTCAGTGGCTTGGTCCGCTTCGGCACGCCGGTGACCAGCTTCGCGATGCCGGTCTTGATCTGCGTGACCGTCTGGGTCGCCTGGCTCCGGTGGCCGGTGAGCGTGCCGAGGTCGGTCAGCTGCCCGTACGAGTCGTTGAGGGTGGCGGCGGCCGGCATCACGTACACCGGGATCTTCAGCTTGGTCAGCTGATCCTTGATCTTGTTAGTGTCGTCCGAGATGACCACCAGGTCCGGGTTCTTCGCGGCGATCGCCTCGGCGTTCGGCTGGTACCCGGACAGGTTGCTCGCGGGTACGCCGGCCGGGTAGTCGGACTGGTCGTCCACGGCGGTCACCTGGCTGCCGGCCCCGATCGCGAAGAGCATCTCGGTGCCGGTCGGAGTCAGCGACACGATGTGCGTGGGCCGCTGGGGAAGCGTGACGCCCCCGGCGCTCGCCGGGAACGCCGACGCGCTCGCGGCCGGTGCCGGGCCGGCGGCCCCGGTGGTGGTGGTGCCACAGCCGGCAACCAGACCGGTGAGGGCCAGCGCGGCGAGCAGCAGCGCGCGCGGTCGGCGGCGCCGGGCCACGGGTACCCGGGCCGGGCGGCCCGCGACGAATAGGGCGTACCGGGTCATCTGTCCTCCTGTCGGTCGAGGCCTGGTGCTTCGCCGACGGGAGGTGTCCCGTCCGCGAGAACGCCCCTCCTCGAGAGCGTGGTGTCGCGATCCGCCGCACAGGCGACCTGGCTCGTCCCCACCCAGGACGCAGGACCCGGTGGGGCATCACAGTTGCGGGACAGCGCCGGAGTCACACCGGCTTCGCTGTGCAGTGGTCGGGTAGACGGTAACCCATGCCGGGCCGGCTCATTCGGGGCCAGCCCGGGAAAGGGCATTTCGCACGGGCCGGGGAATATCGGCGACGTCCGGCGGGGCCGGCGCGGCCGGACCGCCTAGGCTTCGCCGTCCTCTTCGCCTGCCAGGGCGGAGCGCAGCTTGGCCTTCTCCGCCTTCCGGCGGGTCACCGCCTGGTCGACGTGACCGATCATCTCGTCCCGCCACCGGCGCAGCAGGACGAACTGCAGCCCGAACGAGGCGATGATCGCGACCATCAGCTTCACGAGCAGGTCGATCGGTACCGGCCAGAGCAGCAGCGCCACCACCACGAACAGGCCGACCCGACCGAGCGTGTACTTGACCGCGGGGCTGAGCCTCACCGATCTCACCTCCCACCCGACCGGTGGGCCAGCCACCGGACGCCGAAGTACCACAACAACGTGTAACTCACCGTAGCCACCGCTGCGCCGATGGCCCCCACGGCCAGCGGCGGCAGGGCTCCCGCGGCGCCGCCGACGACCGAGCCCAGGACGAGCCCGAACGCCGCGGCGACGGCCGCCAGGACGATCCGTAACGCTACTCCTGACCAGGCCCGGAACTCCTCGGCGAACAGCCAGACCGGCAGAATGGCGGCGATCCAGCCGGAGGCGTGCCCGAACGGGCCGAGGCCGAGCAGGGCGAAGATGAGGTCGATCACCACGAGTCCGGCGAGCCCGACCAACAGCCCGATGATCACCTGGCCGAGCAGGTCGGTCAGGTGAGCGTCCGGGCCGGTGACCTGCCAGGGTCCGGCCGGCTGGCCGCTCTTGGCGCCACGGTCGCTCTTGGCGCCACGGTCGCTCTGAGGTTCTCGGCCACTCTGAGGTTCCCGGCCGCTCTGCTTCCGGTCGCCCCGCGCTTTCCGGTCGCCCTGCGGACCCCGGCCTGACGACCCGTCGCGAGCACCTCGACCGGGCCGGCCCTGCCCGCCTCGGTCGGCCTGCGCACCTCGGTCGACCCGGGCACGTCCGTCGGACCCGGGCTGCGCACCTCGGTCGACCCGGGCACGTCCGTCGGGCCCGGCCTGCGCGTCTCGGTCGGCCCGCGCACCTCGGCCGGCCCGGGATTTCCGGCCGTCCCCGCCGCCCCGGCCGGCGTCCGTCAGGCCCATACCCGCTGCGGTTCTGCGCGCCGCGCCGCCAGCGGCACCGGCGGCTCGTACTCACGGACGACCTCGTAACGGGTGTTGCGCTCGACCGGCTGGAAGCCCGCGTCCCAGATCAGGTTGAGCAGGTCCTCCCGGTGCATCGTGCTCGGCGTACCGTAGTCGTCCGCGTCATGCGTGATCTTATATTCGACGACGGAACCGTCCAGGTCGTCGACGCCGAAGTTGAGCGAGAGCTGCGCGACCGACAGGCCGTGCATGACCCAGAAGCACTTGACGTGCGGGACGTTGTCGAACAGCAGGCGGGAGACCGCGAAGGTCTTGAGCGATTCGGCTGGCGCCGCCATCGTGGTCCGTGCCTGGAGCCGGTTGCGGACCTTCCCGTCCGCCGAGTCGACGAAGTCGTGCTGGTACCGCAGCGGGATGAACACCTGGAAGCCGCCGGTCTCGTCCTGGAGTTCGCGCAGCCGCAGCACATGGTCCACCCGGTGCCGGTGCTCCTCGATGTGCCCGTACAGCATCGTGCTCGGCGTCTTCAGGCCCTTGCCGTGCGCCAGCCGGTGGATCCGCGACCAGTCCTCCCAGTGCGTGGCGTGGTCGACGATCTGCTGCCGGACCTCCCAGTCAAAGATTTCCGCACCGCCACCGGTCAGCGACTCCAGGCCGGCGTCGATCAGCTCGTCGAGAATCTCGTCGGCGGGCAGCCCGGAGATTTTCTCGAACCAGTGGATCTCGGTCGCGGTGAACGCTTTCAGGGTCACGTCGGGCAGGGCGGCCTTCAGCTCGCGCAGCACCCGCGGGTAGTACTTCCAGGGCAGCGTCGGGTGCAGGCCGTTGACGATGTGCAGCTCGGTAAGCTGCTCGTCCTGCATCTGGGTGGCCTTGGCGACGGCCTCCTCGACCCGCATCGTGTACGCGTCCTTCTCACCGGGCTTGCGCTGGAACGAGCAGTACGCGCAGGCGGCCGAACAGACGTTGGTGAGGTTCAGGTGCCGGTTGACGTTGAACATGACCCGGTCGCCGCTGAGCTCTGTGCGCTTCTGGTGTGCCAGCCGGCCCAGCCAGGCCAGGTCGTCGCTGGCGTACAGCGCTTCGCCGTCCGCACGGGTGAGCCGCTCACCAGCGGACACCTTGTCTTCGAGTTCCCGCTTGAGTCCCGCGTCCACGCAGCGCCGCCTTCCCGTCAAACCCGTCAAGCGTCGCCGGCCGGTTCAGCCCGGTCGCCGTGGCCGCGATCGCTGTGACCGAGCCTACGTCCCAGTGTCTGATATCGGCACGGCACCCATCCGGTGCGCGATCCGGGGTGACCAGCGGTCCGAGCTGCGGCGACACCTGGCGCTCAGGAATCTGTTACCTGCCGTCGGGTGACAGGGTGCGTGCGGGTGAGGTAGGACGGTGAGAGATAAAAGGCGGCAGCGCGGGACGGGTGGCATGAATCAGTACACGCGACAGGCTCCACGCAAGCGGTCAGGGGTTCGGCGGTTCGCCTGGCCCGTGCTGATGTGCAGCGTGGTGTGCGTGCTGATCGCGCGTCCGTCGTACGCGGACCCGGCCGGCGCCAACTCGGGCTCCACCATTCCCGACCAGGGATCCATCCCGGTACCGTCGGCGCCGCTCAGCCCGCCGTCGAGCACCGACGGCCAGAGCGCGCAGACCGTGACGCCGGTGACCGGCCCGTACGCGACGCAGATCATGGCTCAGTACTCGACCTTGGAAGCCACTGGGGAGAGACTCAAACAGGCCAATATCGCCCTGGATGACGCAAAGCAGTCGGCCAACACGACGTACCAGGCCTGGCAGGACGCGCTCGCCGACGCCGCCCAGCTCCAGCAGAAGGCCGACACCGCGGCGGCGCAGGCGTACAAGGACGCGGCGGGGCTCGGCCCGTTCGCCGACTACGCCAACGACGTCCACCAGCTCGGCATGCTGGCACCCGGGCTCGGTTCCCAGAGCGGCCCGACCGGCGGCGAGACGGCCGCGCAGGACGCCACCCAGGCCCGTGTGCAGGCCGACACCGATGAGGACGCCTACCGGGCGGCACTGAATCACGAACAGGACCTGGAGACCGAGCAAGCCGGCCTGCAGAACAGCTACAACCAGCAGAACGCCACGCTGACCAACCTGCGCACGACCAACGAGACGCAGGTGGAGGCCGCGGAGGCGGCACAGGCGGCCTCGGACCGGCAACTGGACCCCGAGTTCGGCGCCGGCACCCAGGTCAACGGCATGGTCGCCAACCCGAAGGCGCTGGCCGCCGTGCGCTGGGCATACACGCAGGCGACCGCCAACCCGCCGAAGTGGTACAAGTTCGGCGCCGAGGGGCCCAACTACTTCGACTGCTCGGGGCTGACCTGGGCGTCGTACCGGTCGACCGGGTACACGCTGCCCCGGGTGGCCGCCGACCAGTACCACGCCACCTCGGGGTCGCGGGTGCCGCCGAGCCAATTGCTCCCCGGTGACCTGCTTTTCTTCAGTACGACCAGCAAGACGGACTGGACCACGGTCTCGCACGTCGCGATCTACTACGGCGACAACCTCATGATCGAGGCGGCCCACGAGGGCACCCCGGTCCGGGTCAACCAGGTCTGGTGGTCCGCATTCTTCGGCGCGACCCGGGTCTACCCGGCGGTACGCCCGACGGCGCCGCCACCGACCAAGGCTCCGACGCCGCCCACGCACCCGACGACCCCGCCGCCGACGAGCGCGCCAACGACCGGCCCCACGTCGGGGCCGCCGACCGGCACCCCCACGTCGGGGACGCCGACCGGCACCCCCACTTCGGGCGCGCCGACGGGCACCCCGACTTCGACCCCCACGTCGGCCCCGCCGCCGTCGGATGGTGACGGAACGTCGAGCCCGTCGGCGAAGAGCAGCCCCTCGGGTAATGGATCACCGGACAGCACGCCATCGACCAGCTAAGTGCTATACCGCGTCCCCTGACGGCACGACGATGCCGGGGCCGACTGTGCTCTTCGGCCGGAATGTGGCACGGTGAACGCCAGGTGCAGCACGCAACCGCCGGCCCACCCATCGACCGGCGGCACACGCTGGGAGACTGTCATGGAAGACCAGAACACCTACCGCGACGCATCGGCCGAGGCCGTGCCGTCCGGTAGGTCGTCGACCGGACCTGACGCTGGCCTGCCGCCGTCATTGTCATTCGGCGGCACGCTCCCGAACCGGGAGTCCGGCCAGGCGCCTCACGGCGACCCGTTCGAGCTTCCGCCCCCGCCGGCCTCCGGGCCACTGTGGCCAGGCCAGCCGGATCAGCAGGTGCAGCGCGACGGGGCCGCTTCGCGCCCGCCGTCGACCCCAGCAGCCGAGCCGCCGGCCCCCGACTCCGCCTGGGCGCCGTGGATGCCGCCGCCCGCGCCGGAGCCGTCCTCCACGCCGCCGGCGTCCTGGGGCTCGGCACCGGAGTCGCGCGGCGCGACTCCGGACCCGTGGAACGCGGGGCCCGAGCCGCCGCCCTCGACGCCATGGGGCGCCGCGCCTGGACCCGGCGCCACACCCGGACCCGCTGCCACCTCCTGGAGCGCCACTCCCGAACCGCCGCCGGTGGACCAGTGGCACACCTCTCCCGAACCACCGGCAAACCAATGGCACAACACCCCCGAGCCGCCTCCGGCCGCCTGGAGCGCCACACCGGATTCGCCCCCCGCGACCCCGTGGAGCGCCGCACCGGATCCATCGGCCGGCTCGTGGAATTCCGGTCCGGAGCCGTCGCGGGCGGAATCGAACGGCTGGCCGACACCGGAGTCCGCGCCCTTTGAGCCGCCGGCCGGCACGCCATCGAGCGCTCCCCCGATGAGCGCTTCCCCGATGAGCGAGGCATCGCCTGGCGCGGTCGGGCGGGCCAGCGCACCCGTGGTGGCCCCGCCGGCAGCGGGAGTGCCCTCCCAGCGCTCGGGCGGGAGCACCTATCGGGCCGGCGACATGGGCCGGCCCGAGCAGCCGAACTGGGCCGACCAGCCGGCACAGGACCGCCAACCGTCCTGGAAGGACCAGCCGGCGCAGGATCAGCAACCGTCCTGGGCCGATCAGCCCGCCCAAGACCGCCAACCGTCCTGGACCGACCAGCCGGCGCAGGACCAGCAACCCTCCTGGATCGACCAGGCCTCCCAGGACCGCCAGCCCTCCTGGAGCGACCAGCCCGCCCAGGACCGCCAGCCCTCATGGAACGACCAGCCCGCTCACGACCAGCAACCCTCCTGGAACGACCAGCCCGCTACCGGCTGGGCCGACCAGCCCGTCCAGGACCGGGCTGCCGGAGGCGAGCGTTCCGGCCGCGACGACCAGCCCAGCTGGAACGAGCAGCCAGCCCAGGACCCGCCGGCCTGGCAGGACGAGCCGGCGCCCGGTCCGGAGCGCGCCGACCCGTTCGAAGGCCGGGCCACGGCGCCCGGCTTCGGCGGGGAGCTGCCGCGCCGGCGGGAGGGCGCGTCCCTGGAAGGGCTGCCGGACCGGCCGCCGCTGGGCCGCTCCGCGTTCGACGGGTTCGGGGAGCCGGGTACGGCGTCCCCGGAACCGGACAAGCTTCGCGACTCGTTCGGCTACCCGTCGCTGCCCGAGTTGCCACACGTCCCGGACCAGCCGCAGTACCAGTCGTCCGTGGTTCCACCGGCCGCGACACCGCCGCCGGTGCCGGACGAGGACCCGTCGCGCCGGTCCCGCACCGCCGTCGACTCTCCGTGGGCGGCCTTCGCTCAGCCCTGGCTGGACGACATGCCGCCGAGCGGAGATCCGGGCTGGCCGGCGAGCGACTCGACGCCGGGCGGAGGCCCGTCGGGGCCGGCCGAGGCGCCGATGTCCGAGATCCCGTCGGGCGGGTTCGGCCGGCCGGGCTCGGACGCCGGATTCCCCCCGGGTTCCGAGACACCGTCCGGCGGCTTCGGCCGGCTGGGCTCCAACACGCCGTCCGGCGGGTTCCCTTCCGCCTCGGAGGCGCCGTCCGGCGGGTTCGGTCGGCTGGGCTCGGACGCGTCCGGCGGATTCTCCCCGGGCTCCGAGACGCCGTCCGGCGGGTTCGGCCAGCTGGCGTCGGCCTCCGCGGCCGGCTTCGACCACGCCGACGACCCCATGGCGCCGTCGTCCCTGCCGGTACGGTCCGTGGCCTCGGTGCCGCCGACCTCGCTGGCGCCGTCCCAGCCAGCCGTCCCGCCGATCCCCGCCGGCCCGGCGGCCGGGCGCGCCACGGTCGCCCGGGCCAGCGTCGACACCGGGCGGGCGTCCGCTGCGGAGGTCGCCGCGCTGATGCAGGGGCCCAAGCCGAGCGAGCCACGGGTGTACCGGTCGACGAGCGTTCCATCGGGGACCGACGAGAACGCTGACGCTCCCGATTTCCGCTCCAACGATCTGGACTACCCCCGTTCCAACGACCAGCCGGACTACTCGCGCTTCAACGACCAGCCGGGCATGTCGGGCTACTCGGACGCCCCCGGTTACCCCGGCGACGCGGGGCTCCTGGGCTCGGACCGGTCGGATGACCTGCCGGCCTGGCCACGCCTGAGCGACCCGGACCCCGGCGAGGCTCCCGAGCCGCTCGACCCCGGGTCCCCGCCCGAGCCACCGGCGCCACCGACTCCGGAGCCGCTCCCGACGCCGTGGCCGGAGCCCAGGCCGGTACCGCAGCCGCCGCCCGGACCGGTACCGCCGGAGCCGCCCACGCCCGACCCGACACCGGGCCCGGTACCGCCGGGACCGCCCATGCCACCCGGCCCGCTGCCGCCGTTCCCGCCCACGCCCATGCCACCCTTCCCGCCGCCACCCGCGACGGGCGAGGCGCCGCCGGGATCGTTCGCCGTACCGGCGGGAGCGCTGCCGACCTGGCCACCGTCCACGACACCCGGCTTGAACGGCAGTGACTTCGCCTCGTTCGACCCTTCGTCGCAGGCCGTGTCCGAGCCGCCGTCCTCCGGGCCGCCGTCCTCCGGCGCCCCGTTCTCCGGTTCGGCGTTCTCCGGTTCGGCGTTCCCCGGGCAGCCGCCCGCCGAGCCGCTGTACGGCGGGCAGCCACTCAACGGACGCTCACCAGTCGGGCCTCCGCCCACCGACCCGCCGTACGCCGGGCAGTCCTTCCCCGGGCAGCCACCGGCCGAGCCCCCACCCACCGGCCGGCCGTTCTCCGGACCGCCGCTCGTCGGGCAGGCCCCCGCCGACCCGCCGTACGCCGGGCAGCCGCTCAACGGGCGCTCGCCGCTCGGGTCGCCACCCGCCGACCCGCCGTACGGCGGCGGACAGCCACTCAACGGGCGCTCGCCGCTCGGCCCCCCGTCCGCCGACCCGCCGTACGCCGGGCAACCCTTCGCCGGGCAGCCACCGGGCGAGCCCCCACCCACCGGCCGGCCGTTCTCCGGGCCGCCGCTCACCGGGCAGGCATCGGTCGGACAGCCACAGTCGGCTCCGCCGTTCTCCGCACCGCCCTTCTCGGCGCCGCCGTTCTCAGCACCGCCGATGTCCGCCCCGCCGTACGCGGCGGCGCCGGCTGCCGAGCCGGTTGCGGAGCGGCCGGCCGCACAACCCGAGAAGACCCAGGCCATCGGGGCGCCGGAGTATGTCGAGCGCCTCGAATGGCGGGGTGCCTCGCCCCAGCGCGAGTCGAGCGGGTACGGCCAGCCGGCCCAGGGCCAGCGCATCCAGGGGACGGTGTACGGCGCCCAGCCGCCGAACGCCGGTCCCGGCCCGGGCGGCGGATTCGCCGGCCCCGGGTTCTCCCCGATGGAGAATTCCGGTTCGTTGACCGGTCAGATCCTGGCGCAGGGGCAACCCGAGGAGGCGCCGTCCGGCGGCGGGCACTCCAAGTTCATGATCGGCATGGTCGTGGTGGTCGTGGGGCTCATCATGCTCGGGGTGGTCGGCGCGATCGTGACGCTCGGCGGCTGACCGGGAGGGCGGTCTTTTCGGGGCGGGTTGGTGACGCTGGACACCCGCCCCGGGAACTGACTGGGGGCTGCTCGTACACTTGTCGAGGTGGCGCGCCCAGCAGGGGCGCGTTCGGGCGTTCTTCCGGGACCACATGGCAGCGGCTGTGTCACGGCCGCGCGGAGGTACGCCAGCATTCCGGAAGGTTTCCGTACCCATATGACGCTGTCCGCAGCCCGCCCACCCTTCGCCGACCCGAATTCGTTCCCGTCCGTGTTCGACCAGATGACCGGCGCGTCCGGCCAGACCGACGCGGCGCCGAACGCCGCCGCCTCCAGCCAGACCGACGCGGCGCCGAACGGTGCCACTTCCCGCCAGGCCGACGCGGCGTCGAACGACACCGCCTCCAGCCAGGTCGACGCCGCGCCGAACGCCGCCGCATCCGGTGAGGCCGACGCCGTGTCCACCCGGACCGACGCCGCCCCGGCACCCGCCGGGTTCGCCGGCTTCCGGCTGCCCGAGCCGCTGGTGCGCACGCTGACCAGGGAGGGCATTACCCAGCCGTTCCCGATCCAGACCGCGACCATCCCGGACGCGCTGGCAGGGCGCGACGTGCTCGGCCGCGGACAGACCGGATCCGGCAAGACTCTCGCGTTCGGGCTGCCCCTGCTGGCGCGGATCGCCGCGGGTGGCAAGTCCGCGCCCGGCCGGCCTCGGGCGCTGATCCTGGTACCGACCCGGGAACTGGCCATGCAGGTCAACGACGCGTTGGCCCCGCTGGCCCGGTCGGTGGGTGTGTTCAACCGGACCGCGGTCGGGGGGACCTCGTACGACAGGCAGATCCGCGACCTGCGCCGGGGAGTGGACGTGCTGGTGGCCACCCCGGGCCGGCTGGCCGACCTGATCGAGCGCCGGGAGTGCTCGCTGGCCGAGATCGAGATCAGCGTGCTCGACGAGGCCGACCAGATGGCCGACATGGGCTTCCTGCCGGACGTCACGGCTCTGCTGGAGCAGACCCCGGCCGGCGCGCAGCGGCTGCTGTTCTCGGCCACCCTCGACGGCGACGTCGACACACTGGTCAGCAAGTTCATGACCGACCCGGTGACGCATGAGGTCGACCCGCCGAGGGCGAATGTGTCCACAATGGAGCATCACCTGCTGCTGATCCCGCCGACCGAGAAGCTGAGCGTCATCTCGCGGATCGCCGCTCGGCAGGGCCGGACCATCATGTTCGTCCGCACCCAGCTCGCCGTCGACCGGCTGGCCGGTCAGTTGGCCCAGGTCGGCGTCCGCGCCGGCGCGCTGCACGGGGGCAAGACCCAGGCGGTACGGACCCGTACGCTCGCCGAGTTCCGGGAGGGCCGCACCAGCGTGCTCGTCGCCACCGACGTGGCGGCCCGGGGCATCCACGTCGACGGGGTCTCGCTGGTCGTACACGTCGACCCGCCCAAGGACCCCAAGGACTACCTGCACCGGGCCGGGCGCACGGCGCGGGCCGGCGAGGCGGGCACCGTGGTCACCCTGGTCCTGCCCCGGCAGCGGGCCAGCACGTTCGCGCTGCTGGAGAAGGCTGGGGTCAGCGCGACCAGGACGTCCGTGCGGCCGGAGGCACCGGAACTGGTGGAACTGACCGGCGCCCGGGAGCCCAGCGGCGTACCGGTGCCACCGGAGGAGCCGAAGGCGCCCAGGCGGGACGGCCGCCGTAACGCGACCGGGACCGGCGGGTACCACGGTGGTGGCGGGCACCACGGCGACCGGCCCAGCGGGTACCGCGACAACCGGCGACGCGAGGACCGGCGCTACGGCGACGACCGGCGAAACGTGGGGCACACGGATGAGCGGCGCCCCGCCGACGACCGGCGCTACGGCGACGGCCGCCCGCGCCGGCGCCCCGACCGGCGCCCGGCGGCCTGACCGCACCCCGTCCGACACGCGGCGCCGGCCCGAGAGGCTGGCGCCGCGCGTCGCGTTCCCGAGCCATCGAAGACCACTAGGGTCGGGGCATGGCTGTCTCGCCCCGATCGCTGCTGTGGCAACGGCTCGACACCACCGGTATCGAACAGGTGCTGTTCGACGACCGATCCGGCCTCTACGCCCGCGGAACCATGGTCGCGGCCGCACCCGTGCCCTACACCTGCACCTATGAGCTGCTCGCCGACCAGAACTGGGCCTGCGCGCGGCTGACCGTCACCGCCGAGGGTGCCGGCTGGCTGCGCAGCGTGAAGCTGGAGCGTCCCGACGGCCGCTGGCACGTCACGTCCGGCGAGCAGGGAAACCTGGACGCGGCGCTGGTCGCTGGCGGGCACCCCCGTTCCGGGCTGCCGGGCAGCGAGGATCCCAGCCGGCTGACCGGCTCGCTGGACGTCGACCTGGCGTACTGCCCGCTGGCCAACACGCTCCCGATCCGGCGCCTCGGGCTGCTCTCGGCGCCGCCCGGCACGGCACACACCATCACCGCCGTCTGGGTGCTGATGCCGGAGTTGGTGGTGGTACCCGTCAAACAGACCTACACGCTGGTCGGTCCGGGTACGGTCCGGTTCGCCAGCGGCGACTTCACCGCCGACCTGTCCGTCGACGGCTCGGGATACGTCACGCACTATCCCGGCTTGGCCTCACAGTTAACGACGTGAATATCGATGTTGTCGGAATCCTCGATGAATCGACCCCGAGCGAGCCGGGACCGGCAGCGACAACTACTCGACGGCCGTGCTGCGAGACAACGACGAGACTCTGCCGAAGCTGTCGCACCACGAGGACATCATCGCCGTGTTCCAGGCCACTTTCGCCACTTTCGCCGCGCATCGCGACGTGCCGACCCCGCAGGCCGGCGACTGCGGATACCGGCCGTGGGCCGCGGCCGCACGCTCTGTCCATAGTGGACATCCGACGGGATCCGGCCCGACGGTATTGCGCGGAGCGAGGTGCCGCGCGACGCGAATCGTCGCCCCTCGGTATCGACATTCGTCATTGCGCTCTGCGCCTTGAGGCGGTTCCGGCGCTCCGCAAGGTGTGAGAAGTGCTCGCAATCATACCGACTAACTACGCAATGTGGGCGTATTCCCTGTTACCGGGATGGCCCTCGCTGACCGGTGTTTAATGGGCGTACGTCCATCGGAGACCTTGGTCGGGCACCGAATCGCGCCAGGTCAGAGCTTCGCTGAACGCGAGGAGGGGGTCGTGGACACGGGAGATCGCCTGTTGACGCCGGGAGAAGTGGCAGCCCTTTTCCGGGTCGATCCGAAGACCGTCACCCGGTGGGCCGCGGCGGGACGGATAGGAAGTATCCGTACGCCCGGCGGGCACCGCCGGTTTCGGGAGTCCGAGGTACGCGCCCTCCTTGAGGGCGAGGGCCTCGCTGAACCGGAAGATAACGCACAGCAGCCTCAACAGTACCCGAATGGGAACAGGGCCGCCTATTAACGGCGGTTTAGGGCAGCTAACCGCTGGCGCGGCCAGAGCCAAGCTCACCGCGCCAGCGTGCGAACAACGAATGCGGTACGCCCAGGGCGTCCAGCACCTTACCGGCGACAAAGTCGACGAGCTGGCGCCCTGTTGCCCGCGCACCCGAGGAGTAGAAGCCCGGGCTGGCGGGCAGCACCACGGCACCCGCGTCGAGCAACACGATGAGGTGTTCCAGGTGGCTGCGCGAGACGGGGGTCTCGCGCGGTACCACGACCACCGGCCGGCGCTCCTTGAGGTTCACCTCGGCGGCGCGCTGGAGGAGGTCCTTGGACAGCCCGATGGCGATGCCGGCACACGCGGCCGTACTGGCCGGGACGACGACCATGCCCCGGGCCGGGTACGAGCCGCTGCTCGGACCGGCGGCCAGGTCTCCGGCCGGCCAGTACGCGAGGTCGTCCGATGCGAGATCACGGTCGAGCCAGGCGGCCAGGTCGTCCTTCCAGTGCGCGTCCCGGAAGCCGGCGCCGGTCTCGTCGAGCAGAGTCAGCCGGGCCGCCCTGGACACGATGAGGTCGACCGGCAACCCGGCGTCGAGCAGGCCGGTGATCACCGCCGCCGCGTACGGCGTCCCCGACGCCCCGGACACGCCGACCACCCAGGGGACGCGCGCCGCGGGAGGCTCGGCCGCAGGGGACTGCGCCGCGGTCGGCTCAGCCTCGGTCACGGGCGCAGCCCCTGACGGATGACCAGGTCGGCCAGTGCGAAGGCGAACAGCGCGATCCCGATCACCCCGTTGGCGGTGAAGAACGCCCTGTTGACCCGGGACAGGTCGTCGGCCTTCACGATCGAGTGCTCGTAGACGAACACGACGCCGATCAGCAGCAGCCCGAGCCACCAGAGCCAGCCGTACCCGGTCAGCGCGCCGAACCAGACCAGCAGCAGCACGGTCACGACGTGTACCGCCGAGGAGATCCGCAGCGAGCCGGCGATCCCCCAGCGCACCGGCACCGACCCGATGCCGATCCGCTTGTCCGCCTCGTAGTCCTGGCAGGCGTAGATGCAGTCGAAGCCGCCGATCCAGGTGCCCACGGCAAGCCCGAGGATGAACGCCGGCCACGACCAGTGGCCGGTCACCCCGATCCACGCACCCAGCGGCGCCACCGCCTGGGCCAGCGCCAGGAACGCCTGCGGGTAGTTGGTGAACCGCTTGGCGTAGGAGTAGATGACCAGCACGAAGACGGCGAGCGGGGCGAGCGCCAGGCTCAGCCAGTTCAGCGCCGCCGCGCTGCCCAGGAACACGACCAGCGCGAGGATGAGTCCGGCCCACGCCGTACGCGGGGACACCACACCGGTGATCAGTTCCCGGTTGGCCGTGCGGGGATTCTGGGCGTCGATCCGCCGATCGATGATTCGGTTGGCGGCCATGGCGACGGTACGCCCGGCCACCATCGCGACCGTGATCAGCCCGAGCGTGCCCCACTGGATCCCCGGGCCGCCCGGCGCCGTCACCATCGCGGTCAGCGCGGCCAGGTACGCGAAGGGGAGCGCGAAGATCGAGTGCTCGATCATGACCAGACGCAGGAACGCCCGTACCGGGTTCGGCCGCGGCTGCGCCGCGATGGCGCTCACAGTCCGTACTCCTGCCAACGCCGGTCCACGGTCGACACGACCTCGGGCGACATCACCGCGGCCGGCGGCCATCCGCGGGAATAGCCCTCACTCGGCAGCTTGCGGGTCGCGTCGATGCCCGCCTTGCCACCCCAGAACTGCTGGTACGAGGCGTGATCGAGGTGATCCACCGGGCCCTCGGTGATCAGCAGGTCGTGCGAGTAGTCCACGTTGCCGAAGGCCCGGAACGCGACCTCGTGGTAGTCGTGCGGATCGCAGTCGTCGTCCACCACCACGATGAGCTTGGTCAGCGAGAGCAGGTGCGCGCCCCAGATCGCGTTCATCACCTTCTGCGCGTGCTTGGGGTACCGCTTGTCGATCGACACGATCAGGCAGTTGTGGAAGACGCCGGGCTCGGGCAGGGCGTAGTCGACGATGTCCGGGATCAGCATCTTGATCAGGGGCAGGAAGATCCGCTCGGTGGCGTACCCGATCCCGCCGTCCTCCTGTGGCGGCTTCGACGTGATGATCGACTGGTAGACGGGGTCGCGCTGGGTCGTCATGCACTCGACGTGCAGCACCGGGAACGGCTCGACCGGCGTGTAGAAGCCGGTGTGGTCGCCGAACGGGCCCTCGGGCCGCCGCTCGCCCGGCTCCACGTAACCCTCCAGCACGATCTGCGCGTGCGCCGGCACCTGGAGCGGAACCGTCAGGCAGTCCACCATCTCGACCCGCTCGCCGCGCAGGAAGCCGGCGAACAGGTACTCGTCGATGTCGGCCGGGAGCGGGGCGGTCGCCGCGTACGAGACGACCGGGTCGCAGCCGATCGCGATGGCGACCGGCAGCCGTTCGCCGAGGCGCTCGGCGACGGCGTGGTGCGCGGTCGAGTCCTTGTGGATCTGCCAGTGCATTCCCAGCGTCCGCTCATCGTGCTGCTGGAGCCGGTACAGGCCGAGGTTGCGCTTGGCGGTCTGCGGATGCCGGGTGTGCGTCAGGCCGAAGTTGTGGAAGATGCCTCCGTCCTCGGGCCAGGTCTTCAGCCCGGGCAGGCGGCCGAGGTCGACGTCGTCGCCCTTGTAGACGACCTCCTGGCAGGGTGCGGACTTCACGTGCTTCGGCGGTACCGACCGCAGTTGCATGAGCTTGCCCAGGCCCTCCCGGATGCCGGACCAGCCGACCGGCAGCTCCGGCCTGACCAGCTCGCCGATCCGGGCACCGATCTCGTTGACGTCCTCGACGCCCAGCGCCATCGCCATCCGGCGGTGCGTCCCGAACAGGTTGACGGCCACCGGCATCTGGCCCCGGGTCGGCTTCTCGAACAGCAGGGCCGGGCCCTGGTTGCGCACGGTACGGGTGACGATCTCGCTGATCTCCAGGGTCGGGTCGACCGGCGCCCGGACCCGGTGCAGCTCACCCGCCCGTTCCAGCGCGGTCAGGAAGTCCTTGAGATCGGGGTACGGGAATCCGCGCGGCGCCATGCCGCCAGTCTGACAAGCGCGGGCGCGCCGTCACACATGACCCCCGCCACTCGTGACCGGGCCGGGCGGCTCGTGACCGGACCGGGCCGGCCGGGACGGCTCAGCCGACGCCGGCGTACGAGTGCAGGCCGGAGACCACCAGGTTGACCACGAACAGGTTGATCATCATGGCGCCCCAGCCGATCACCGCGATCCAGGTCGCGATCGTGCGCTTGACGCTCGGCGTGGCCCTGGCGTGCAGGTATCCCGCATAGATCACCCAGGCGATGAACGCCCAGGTCTCCTTCGGGTCCCAGCCCCAGTACCGGCCCCAAGCCGCCTCCGCCCAGATCGCGCCGCAGATGATGGCGAAGGTCCAGATCGGGAACGCGAACGCGTGCAGCCGGAAGGTCAGCCGCTCCAGCCCGTCGGCCGCGGGCAGCCGGTCGCCCAGCGAGTACGGGAAGCGGGTCTTGCCGGCCTCGAAGCCGGTGCGGATCAGGGTCAGTGCCGCCGCCACGAAGCCCATCATCAGGATGCCGGACGCGGTCACCGCCGCCGTGACGTGGATCTTCAGCCAGTACGAGTTGAGCGCCGGGACCAGCGGGGCCACTGGCGTGTACAGCTTCACCCCGTCGATCCCGAGCAGGATCACCAGGGCCAGCGAGACGAACAGTCCGAGCGGCCGGATGCTCGGCCGGCGCATCAGCAGCACCAGCCACGCCGTCGCGCCGACCAGGGTGACGGCGAGCACGAACTCGTACATGTTGCCCCAGGGCACCCGGTGCGCCGCGAAGCCGCGGGACACCACGCAGCCCACATGGGCCAGCCAACCCGCCAGGGTGAGAGCGATCGCCACCCGACCGGCCCAGGCCGCGATCCGCGGATCGTCGAGGGGGCCCGCGGATTCCGGCTCGTCGGGCAGGTCCACCGGCCCGGGCTCGTCCAGCGAACCCGAGTCGACCGGCGCCCCGACGCCGACCAGCTCGCGCCTGCGTTCACGGACCGCGACCCGGGCAACCACGCCGCGATTGCCGAACGCGTACTCGGCCGCGTACGTGAGCATCGCCAGCGCGTACGCCAGGATCGCCACCACCAGCAGGTGGTCGGAGAGGGCGGCCATTATCGTGATCCTCTCAGGGTGGGTCGCTGGTCAGCGGCCCGGGCGTCTTCCACTATGGACTCGAATTCGGCCGTGAACCCGGGATACACGCTACGAGCCAGCGCGCCGGCCGCCACCGGGCCCTCCGGCGGGACCCGGAACCACACCCGCAGCCGCTTGCCCAGCAGCATCACGATCAGGCCGATCAGCAGGCACACGGCGCCGACGAGGACCAGGGTCTCGCCCGGGTCGTACCGCACCTGCATGGTCGCCCACGGCCGGGTACCGAGGAACTGGATCTTCGTGCCGTCGCTCAGCGCCGCGGTCTGCCCGGGCTTCAACTGGATCGGGGCGCCGACCTTCTTCAGCCGGCCGTCGTCGATCTGGTGCTGGTCCAGCGCGTAGACCGAGGTGGGGATGCCCGCGTCCAGGCCCAGGTCGCCCTTGTACATGGTGAGCATCAGCGCCGGATTGCGCTCCGCCGGGAACGCGGACTGGCCGACGGACGGGTCAGAGGGCACGGTCGGCAGGAAGGTCCCGCTGAACGCGACCTGCTGCTTGTCGTTCGGGTCGACGCCCTTGCCGGGGGCCACGTTGGCGTCCGGGAACTCGACCACGCCGGTACTGGTGAGCATCGAGTCGGTGGACAGGAACGGAGCGACCTCGGTCTGCGAGTGCCCGTACTTGTCGGTGTACTTGACCACCGGCGCGTACCCGGTACCGAGCAGGTAGATCCGGGCGTGGGACAGGCGCAGCGGGTGGTTGACCTGGATCACGGTCGACTTGGCCGGCCCGTTGCCGATCGTGTAGTCGACCGAAGCCTTGTACACGCTCGGCTCACCGTTGGACAGGTACGTGGCCTGGAAGTTGGTCAGGTCGAGGCAGAACGGTTCCAGGTTGGCGGGCTTCACCCGGGCGCCCAGCCCGTAGTCGTCGTACTGCTGGAGAGTGTTGCAGAACCCCTGGTCGGCGCCCTGTACCACCAGCCGGTCGGCGTGGTACCCGTACCACGACCCGAGCGCCACCGCGATCAGGATAGCCAGCAGGGAGAAGTGGAACAGGATGTTCCCGGTCTCCTTGAGGTGGCCCTTCTCGGCGCTGACGGTGATCCCGCCGTCCGCCTGTTCGCGCACCCTGACCCGGAAGCGGCGCTTGCGCAGCAGGTCGTGCAACTGCTGGGCGACCGCCGCCGGCTCGCCCGGCAGGTCCAGGTCCTCGGCGTGCACCGGCAGCCGTTCCAGTCGACTCGGCGCGTCCGGCGGCACCCGGAGCACCGCGGCGATGTGCGCGCGGAGCCGGGGGATCAGGCAGCCGACCAGCGAGACGAACAGCAGGAGGTAGATCGCGGAGAACCAGGGCGAGGCGAAGACGTTGTACGCCCACAGGTGGTCCAGCAGCGGCCCGAGGACCCGATGCTGGGCCAGGTACTTGTTGACCTTGTCGATGTTCAGGTTCCGCTGCGGCAGCAGGGAGCCCGGGATCGCCGCGAGAGCGAGCAGGAAGAGCAGGATCAGCGCGGTACGCATGCTCGTCAGCCAGCGCCACAGTCGCCGGCCGAGGCCGACCAGCGCCCGACCGGGCCCCAACCCCCGCGACGGCGGCTCGGCCGGTGCCTGGATGGTCAGTTCGTCCAGGGCAGCCATCAGATGCTCACCGTCCCGCCACCAAGGGTGTCCTGCAGCCAGGCGACGAAATCGGACCAGGCGCCGGTCAGCAGCGCGAGCCCGACCAGCACCAGCAACCCTCCGCCGATCCGGGTCACCCACCTGCTGTGCCGGCGTACCGAGGCGAACACGGTGAGCAGGCGGCGCAGCCCAAGCCCGAACGCGAGGAACGGGATGCCCAGACCCAGGCAGTACGCGACCGTCAGGGTGACCGCGCGGCCGGTGTGCCCGCCGTACGCGGCCATGGTCAGCACCGCACCCAGCGTCGGGCCCAGGCACGGGGTCCAACCCAGCGCGAACACCGCTCCGAGCACCGGCGCGCCGACCAGCCCGGCCGCCGGCAACCGGTGCACCCGCAGGTCACGCTGGAGCCCCGGGATGAAGCCCATGAAGGCGAAGCCGAGCACCACGGTCACCGCGCCGATGACGATCTCCTCGACGCGCTCGTGCCGGATCAGCGCCCGGCCGGCCTGCGCGGCCACCACGCTGGCCAGCGTGAAGACGACCGTGAAGCCGGCGACGAACAGCAGGGTGCCGAGCAGGATCCGGCCGCGGACCAGGCCGGTCCGGCCGGTGCGGGCGACGGGGCGGCCGCGAGGGTCGGTACCCAGGGCGGCGTCCAGGTCGGCGCCGGCCATCCCGGTCACGTACGACACGTAGCCCGGTACCAGCGGAAGCACGCAGGGAGACAGGAAGCTCACGAGTCCGGCCAGCGCCGCGACGCCGATCGCCAGCAGCAGCGGGCCGCTGCCGGCGATGCTCGCGAACGAGGCGCCCATGTCGACCTACTCCGCCGCGACCTGGTGGATCAGCGGCGTCAGCGCGGCCTGGGTCACCGAGGCGCGGATGGCGACCGCGACCTTCCCGGACTTGTCGATGATCAGCGTGCAGGGCAGGGCGGTCGGCGGCACGTCGGAGAAGTCGAGCGCGACCTTGCCGTTCGGGTCGAAGAGACTCGGGTACGTCGTGTGGTCGGACTCGAACGACTTGGCCGCGTCCTTCTCGTCCCGGCTGTTCACCCCGACGAAGGTGACCCCGTCGGCCTTGGTCGCCTGGTACGTCGACTCCAGCGCGGTGGCCTCCAGCCGGCACGGTGCGCACCACGAGGCCCAGAAGTTCATCACGACGACGCTGCCCTTGTGCGCCGCGAGGTCGTAGCTGCCGCCGTCCACGGTGGCTCCGGTGATCGCGGGGGCCGCCTTGCGCTCGGCGACCGGGATCGTGACGGTCTTCCCGTCACCGGCGACGTACCCGTTGCTGTCTCCCGCGGTCTGGCTGACCGCGTCCGCGCCGGTCGAACAGCCGGCCGCCACCGTGAGCATGGCGACGCCGGCCGCGGCTGCGAGCAGGATGCGACGCATCAGGCCCCCTTGGCGGTACGGGCGGTGGGTGACTTCACGATCAGATGGGCGGCCGGTTCCGCGTACGAGATCCCGGTCAGCCGGTCGTCTTCGAAATGGAAGCTGGTCAGGCTCGCCAACGCGCACTGGCGGCGGCGCGGGTCGTGCCACAGCCGCCTGCCCTCGACGGCCGTCCGCAGCGTCCAGATCGGCAGTTGGTGGGAGACACAGACCGCCTCGTGCCCGGCGGCGGCGTCCCGGGCCGCGTGCAGCGCCGCCCGCATCCGATCGGCGATCACCTTGTACGGCTCGCCCCACGAGGGCATGAACGGGTCGCGCAGCGCCCACCAGTTGCGCGGGTCGCGCAGCGCACCGTCGCCGACCGACACCCGTTTGCCCTCGAACACGTTCGCCGCCTCGATCAGCCGCTCGTCCACGGCGATCTCCAAGCCGAACTGGGCAGCGAACGGCTCGGCGGTCTGCTGCGCGCGTTCCAGCGGGCTGGCGACCAGGTGGGTCACGTCGTGGCCGGCCAGCGACTCGGCCGCCGCCTTGGCCATCTGCACGCCGAGTTCGGAGAGCCGGTACCCGGGCAGCCGGCCGTACAGGACCTTCTCCGGGTTGAACACCTCGCCGTGGCGCAGCATGTGGACGACGGTCTTCATGCCGCACCCCCCGCCGATGCCGCCGCGGCCGCGGCGACGTCCGCCGCCGCCGCGATGCGGTCCAGCGCCTCGTCGTCGATGGCGGTCGAGACGAACCACGCCTCGTACGGGCTGGGTGGCAGGTAGACCCCGTTCGCGAGCATGGCGTGGAAGAACGCGCGGAAGGCAGCCACGTCCTGGGTCTGCGCGTCGAGGTAGTTGGACACCTCGATGTCCGTGAAGAAGATCGAGAACATGTTGCCGGCGATCGAGAGGCGGTGCGGCACGCCGTGCCGCCGCAGTGCCCCGGTGACCAGGTCCTGGATCATGGTTGAGGTGACGTCCAGCCGCGCGTACACGTCGGGGGTGGCCAGCCGCAGCGTGGTCAGCCCGGCGGCGCAGGCCAGCGGGTTGCCGGACAGCGTGCCGGCCTGGTAGACGGGGCCGACCGGGGCGAGGCGGCCCATGATGTCCCGCCGCCCGCCGAACGCCGCCGCCGGCAGGCCGCCGCCCATCACCTTGCCGAAGGTCCACAGGTCGGCGTGCACCGGCTCCAGGCCGTTCCAGCCGCCGCGGGACACCCGGAACCCGGTCATCACCTCGTCGACGATCAGCAGCGCGCCGTGCTCGTGCGCGATCCGGGCGAGCGCGGCGTTGAACTCCGGCCACGGTGCGATCACACCCATGTTCCCCGCCGCGGCCTCGGTGATCACCGCGGCGATCCGGTCGCCGTGCTCGGCGAACGCGGCCTGCACGGCCTCGATGTCGTTGTAGCGCAGCACGATGGTCTCGCCGGCCGACGCCCCGGTGACGCCGGGCGTGTCCGGCAGGCCCAGCGTGGCGACCCCGGAGCCGGCCGAGACCAGCAGCGCGTCCACGTGGCCGTGGTAGCAGCCGGCGAACTTCACCACCCAGGTCCGCCCCGTGTACCCGCGGGCCAGCCGGATCGCCGACATCGTTGCCTCGGTACCGGAGTTGACCAGCCGTACCTCCTCGGCGGCGGTACGCCGGACCATCTCCTCGGCCAGGTCGACCTCGCCCGGCGTCGGCGTGCCGAAGCTGGTGCCCCGGGCGGCGGCCTGCGTCACGGCGTCGACCACGGCCGGGTGCGCGTGGCCGAGGATCAGCGGGCCCCATGAGCAGACCAGGTCGACGTAGCGGCGCCCGTCGGCATCGGTCAGCCAGCAACCCTCGCCGCTGACCATGAACCTGGGCGTGCCGCCCACCGCGCGGAAGGCCCGCACCGGCGAGTTCACGCCGCCCGGTACGACCTGGCACGCCCGGTCGAACAACGCCTGGGAGGCCGGGGCGTCAAACGGGTACGCGGACGGCACCGATGTGTTCGGGGCGCCGGTGGACGGCGCCGACGCGTCGGCGTCCTGCGGGGCACGGTCTGTCTCGGTCACGGCTCGGCCATTATGTCAGCACGCTACATATTGACCGCAGGGGGGCCGGCAGGATTCCACACGCTGCCGGATGTGGCGGCCCACGATAGGCTTACCGGGTGGAGCGTCCGGAGTTGTCCATCTCGGTACGTAGCGAGCCGTCCGAAGCGGTCGTGACTCTCGTCGGCGAGATCGACATGTCTACGGCACCGAAGCTGTCCAGCACTATCACCGAATTGTTCGTCGATGCGAAGCCGCGGGTGGTGTTGGACATGGCCGGTGTCACGTTCTGTGACTCCCAGGGGCTCGGCACGCTTGTGGTGCTCTCACGCAAAGCGACGATGGCGCAGAGTTGCCTCATACTCACCCAGGTCGGCGACTTCCTGCTGCGGGTGCTGGACATCACCGGGCTGCGCCCGGCCTTGATGATCCACTAGCCGCGGACGCTCTCCAGGATTTCCAGAGCCCGCTCCGGATCGTCCCCGGCACGCAGTACGGCCACCGCCTCGTCCACCGCCGCGGTCAGCGACCGGAACTGCCGGGCGGCCTCGGCCTGGGCCTCCAGCAGGCGGGTCTTCGTCCACAGCTCGACGAACACCGACACCTTCGCGCGCAGTACCCACGGGTCGAACGGCTTGGTCAAATAGTCCACCGCGCCGGCCGCGTACCCGCGCAGGGCAAGCTGCGCATCGCGGTCCGCGGCGGTCAGAAAGATGATGGGTACGTGCCGGGTGCGCTCGCGCTGCTTGATGTGGGCGGCCGTCTCGAAACCGTCCATCTCGGGCATCTGCGCGTCGAGCAGGATCACCGCGAAATCGTCGATGAGCAGCTGCTTGAGCGCCGCCTCTCCGCTTTCCACCGCGATCGGCACGACCGGTAGCCCCTGAAGGATCGCCTCAAGCGCGATCAGATTGTCCCGCCGGTCGTCAACCAGAAGCGCCTTTGCCGGCGCTCCGTCCATCCGACCGTTCATCGTCATGGCGCCCAGCCCTCCTTGTCGCCGCCGGGACCGCCCGGCCGTGAATTCTTCCCGGATACCCAGGACGCCATCAGCTCAAGCAACTCGTCCAGGTCGACGGGCTTCGTGATGTAGTCGCTGGCACCCGCCGACAACGCCGACTCGCGGTCGCCGGGCATCGCCTTCGCCGTAAGGAAGACCACCGGCAGGTCCGCGAAGTTGCGGTTGCGCCGGATCACGCGGGTGGTCTCGTACCCGTCCTGGTCGGGCATCATCGCGTCCATCAGCACGATGTGCACCCGGGGGTGCTCGCTGAGCAGGCGGACGCCGTCCGCGCCGTTGTCCGCGTACAGCACCGTCATGCCGTGCAGCTCCAGGGCACTGGTCAGGGCGAACACGTTGCGTACGTCGTCGTCCACGATCAGTACGGTGGCGCCGTCCAACTGGTGTGCCGCCTGCGTGGCGAGCCGGACCGGGGTGTTGGCCGCCGGGCGCAGGATCGCCGGGCCGGACCGCCCCTGCTGGTTCGCGGCGACGGGAGGGGCGATGGTCACCACGGTGTCCGGCAGCAGGACGTCCGGCAGGTACAGGGTGAAGCTGGAGCCGGCGCCGGGCGCGGAGGACACCGAGATCCCGCCCCCGATCAGCCGGGCCAGGTCGCGGCTGATCGACAGGCCCAGGCCGGTGCCGCCGTACTTGCGGCTGGTCGTGCCGTCCGCCTGCTGGAACGCCTCGAAGATGAGGGCCAGCTTGTCGTCGGAGATCCCGATGCCGGTATCCGTCACGGTGAACCCGATGACGTTGCGGGCGGTCCGCAGGGCCGGCGCGTCGATGCCGGCACCCGGCTGGGCCTTGGCGATGCGCAGGGTCACCGAGCCGGAGTCGGTGAACTTCACGGCGTTGGAGAGCAGGTTGCGCAGCACCTGCTGGAGCTTCTGCGGATCGGTGACGATCGCCGGCGGCGCGTCCGGTGCCAGCTCCACGGCCAGTCGCAGACCCTTCTCCTCGGCCTGCGGCGCGTACGCCTGCTCCACGTACCCGCGTACGTCGGCGAGGCGTACCTCGGCCGGCTCGACGTCCATCCGGCCGGCCTCGATCTTCGCCAGGTCGAGGATGTCGTCGATCAGCGCGAGCAGGTCGGATCCGGCGCTGTGGATGGTCCGGGCGAACTCGATCTGCTTCGGGTTGAGGTTGTGCTCCGAGTTGTCGGCGAGCAGCCGGGCCAGCAGCAGCAGCGAGTTGAGCGGGGTACGCAGCTCGTGGCTCATGTTCGCGAGGAACTCGGACTTGTACTGGGAGGCCTGCGCCAACTGCTGCGCCTTCTCCTCCAGGCCCAGCCGGGCCAGCTCGATCTCCCGGTTCTTGGTCTCGATGTTCACGTTCTGCTCGGACAGCACCGTGGTCTTGTCCTCCAGCTCGGCATTGGTGCGCTGGAGTTCCGCGGACTGCGCCTGCATCTCGTGCGCCAGCCGCTGCGACTGCGCCAGCAGTTCCTCGGTGCGCCGGTTGGCCTGGATGGTGTTGAGCGCCACACCGATCGCGGCCACCAGCCGCTCCAGGAACGACAGGTGCAGCTCGGAGAAGGCGCGTACCGAGGCGAACTCGATCACGCCGAGCAGTTCGCCCTCGAACAGCACCGGCAGCACGACCAGGTCGGTCGGCGCGATCTCGGCCAGCCCGGACCGGATGGCCAGCCGGCGGCCGGGCGGCGCGCCGACCCGGATGGCCCGGCGGGACACCGCGGCCTGCCCGACCAGCCC
>DASXOA010000480.1:0-2630 GCA_036494675.1 Rugosimonospora sp. | reverse complement strand
CCCGACCCGCACCGCCGCCCCGAGCCCGAGCCCGAGCCCGAGCCCGAGTCGGAGCCCCAGCCCGAGTCCAAGCCCCAGTCCCAGCCCGAGCCGCACGCCGAGCCCGCCGTCCGGCGCGCACTGCGCGGTCGCCTACCGGGTCACCAGCCAGTGGTCCGGCGGCTTCGTCGCGGACGTGGCGGTATCGGTCAGCGGCGGCACCGTGGACGGCTGGACCCTGACGTTCGCGTTTCCCAGCGGCCAGCAGGTCACCAACGCGTGGAACGCCACCGTGCGGCAGACCGGCAGCCAGGTCAGCGCGACGAACGTGTCCTTCAACGGACACCTGGGCAGCGCCGACTGGGGCTTCCAGGCCACCGACGCCACCACGAACGCGCCGCCCACCAGTTTCACCCTCAACGGCACCCCCTGCACCGTCTCCTGACACCGGCCCGAAAGAGCCCGTGACACCGATCCGAAAGAGCCTCGTGACACCGGCCCGAAGGAGCCTCGTGATACCGGTCCGAAGGAAGGGACAATCCATGCGCCGCACCACCGTCATCCTCGCCGGCCTGCCGCTGGTCGTCGCCACCGCGCTGGTGGCCGCGCCCGGCGCGGCACGTGCTGCGAACGGCCCGGCGCTCGCGGTCGACGTCACCGCGGGCCGCCACGCCATCAGCCGGGACATCTACGGAATGAACTTCGCCGACGAGGATCTGGCCGCGGCGCTGCGCCTGCCGGTACGGCGATGGGGCGGCAACGCCACGACCCGCTACAACTACGCGCTCGACGAGACCAACCGGGGTTCGGACTGGTTCTTCGAGAACGTGCCGGGCAACGCCGACCCGGCCGGCCTGCCGAACGGGTCGGAGACCGACGCGTTCGTCGACCAGGACCGCCGTACCGGTACCAGTTCGATCCTGACCGTCCCGCTCATCGGCTGGGTACCGAAGGCCCGCGACTACTTGTGCGGCTTCAGCGTGGCCAAGTACGGTCCGCAGCAGCAGACCGACCAGTGGCGCCCGGACTGCGGCAACGGCATCCGGCCGGACGGCACCGCGATCACCGGCAACGATCCGACCGACACGAGCGCTCCGGCCGGGGCCGCCTACGTGACCGACTGGATCAACCACCTGACCGGCAGGTACGGCACGGCCGCGAACGGCGGCGTGAAGTTCTACAACCTCGACAACGAGCCGGACATCTGGTTCCAGACGCACCGCGACGTGCACCCGAACGGTGCCGGCTACGACGAGATGCGCGATCAGACGTACAGCATCGCCTCGGCGGTGAAGGCGGCCGATCCGGGCGCCAAGACCCTGGGCCCGGTGGGCTGGGGCTGGAACTCGCTGACCCTGTCCGGATCCGACCAGCAGACGTGCGGGATCGAGGGCGGCTCGTGCTGGAGCAACCCGCCGGACCGGGCGGCGCACGGCGGGGTGGACTTCGGCGCGTGGTACCTGCAGCAGATGAAGGCGTACGAGCAGGCACACGGGGTACGGATCCTGGACTACTACGACAACCACTGGTACCCGCAGGAGACCGGGGTCGCGTTCGGCAGCGGTACCGACCCGACCACCAACGCGCTGCGGCTGCGGTCCACCCGCAACCTGTGGGATCCGTCCTATGTGGACGAAAGCTGGATCAACACCGCGACCGACCTGATCCCGCGCATGAAGCAACTGGTCGCGGCGAACTACCCGGGCACGAAGACGGCCATCACCGAATACAACTGGGGAGCCCTGGACACCATGAACGGCGCCCTGGCACAGGCCGACGTGCTGGGCATCTTCGGCCGCGAGGGGCTGGACCTGGCCACCCTGTGGTCCCCGCCGACCGGCGACCAGCCGGGCGCGTACGCGTTCCGGATGTACCTGAACTACGACGGCAACGGCGGCGCGTTCGGGGACACGAGCGTACAGGCGACCAGCGCGGACCAGGGGCAGTTGGCCGTGTACGCGGCCGACCGGGGCAGCGACGGCTCCACCACCCTGATGATCGTCAACAAGACCGGTGACGACCTGACCAGCCAGGTTTCCGTGCGGGGCCGGTCGATGTCCCCGTCGGCCCAGGTCTACCGGTACGGGCCGGACGACCCGACCGCGATCGTGCACGAGCCGAACCAGGCCCTGATCGCGGCGCCGGTCGCCTACGGGCAGCCGCCGCTGTACCTGTACACCGGTACGTTCCCGGCGAACTCGATCACGGAGGTGGTGGTCGGCCCGGGCAGCACCGGTGGCGGTGGCGGAACCGGCGGCTGCACGGCCACGTACCAGGTGACCGGCCACTGGCCGGGCGGCTTCCAGGGCCAGGTGACGGTGAAGAACACCGGCGGGACGCCGTTCACCGGCTGGACCGCGACCTGGACGTACGCCAACGGGCAGAAGGTCACCCAGCTGTGGAACGGCACCTGGACCCAGAGCGGCGCCACGGTCAGCGTGACCGGTACGCCGTGGAACGGCTCGATCCCACCGGGCGGCAACCGGGTGGTCGGCTTCCTGGGTACCGTCAGCGGCAGCAACCCGGCGCCCGCGGTCACCTGCACCGGCCACTGACCCCCGCGCCACCCGCCCGATCGGCCGGCCTGAAGGCTGGGCCGGCTGATCGGGCGAAACAGGGGCCGGCCTGAAGGCTGGGCCTGCCGATCGGCA
>DASXOA010000479.1:0-22356 GCA_036494675.1 Rugosimonospora sp. | reverse complement strand
ACGCCGAAGCTGGACGCACACAACCAGGCGCCGTCCGGCCGCTTCACGATCCCGGTCTCCGTCGCGCACCAACCGGGCAGCGCATCTGCCCCGGTACGGCAGATCCACGTCGCGGTCTCCTACGACGACGGCACCACCTGGCAACCGGCCCCGCTGCACCGCGACGGTGCCGGCTGGACCGCCACGGTGACCCAGCCGACCGGTGGCGGATTCGTGTCCCTGAAGGCCGACGCGACCGACTCGGCCGGCAACACCGTCGAGCAGACCATCATCCACGCGTACGGCCTGAGCGGGTAGGCCCGATCCACGGATGGGCGCCGGGCAACCCTCACGGGTGCCCGGCGCCCATCGCCGTCTCCGGATGCCGCGGGCTGGGCCCCTGGGGCAGACCGCCGAGGCAGACCGCCAGGGCAGACCCCCGGGGCGAGCCGCCTAGAGGTGCGGGCCGAGCAGCGTCAGGTCCGCGGGGGACAGCCGGTCCCGGGCGGTCTTCGCCTGGTGCCAGTACGGGTACAGCAGCGGCATCGCGCTGACCTCGTCCAGCCGCTTGCGCTGCTCGTCGTCGAGCGTGAGGTCCGCCGCCGCCAGGTTGTCGGCGAGCTGCTCGGTGGTACGGGCCCCGACGACCAGCGAGGTCACCCCCGGCCGGCCCAGCAGGTAGGCCAGCGCGACCTGGGCGGCCGACACCCCGTGCGCCGCGCCGACCTCGACCAGCACGTCCACGGTGTCGTAGAGCTTCTCCCGGTCGTACACCGGCGGCTCGCCCCACTCCGTCAGCTGCCGGGAGCCCGCCGACGGCTGGTGGTCGCGCCGGTAGCGGCCGGACAGCAGGCCGCCCGCGAGCGGGCTCCAGACCAGTACGCCGAGCCCCTGGTCGACGGTCGCCGGGATCAGCTCGTACTCGGCGTCACGGGCCTGCAGCGAGTAGTAGATCTGCTGGCTGACGAACCGGGGCAGCCCGGCCCGCTCGGCCGTACCCAGTGCCTTCATCAGCTGCCACGCGGCGTAGTTGGACGCCCCGACGTAGCGCACCTTGCCGGAGCGCACCAGCAGGTCCAGCGCCTCCAGCGTCTCCTCCAGCGGGGTCACGCCGTCCCACTCGTGCACCTGGTAGAGGTCGATGTGGTCGGTGCCCAGCCGGCGCAGGCTTGCCTCGCATCCGGACACGATGTGGTGGCGGGACAGGCCGGCGTCGTTGGGCCCGGTACCCATCGACATGCGTACCTTGGTGGCCAGCAGGACGCTGTCCCGGCGGCCCCGCAGCACCTCCCCGACGATCTGCTCGGACAGTCCAGCCGAGTACACGTCGGCGGTGTCTATGAGGTTGACCCCGGCGGCCAGGCACATGTCGACCTGCCGGCGGGCCTCGTCCACATCGGTGGTACCGACATTGGCGAAGCCTCCGGTGCCACCGAACGTCATCGTTCCCATGGTCAGTACCGAAACCCGCAGGCCGGAGCGGCCCAGTGTGCGATATTCCATGCCCGCCAGCCTAGTCAGGACCGGCCGGAGTGCTGGTCGAGGACGGCGAAATCAGGGAGCGGCGGAGCGGGACTCAGAGATCATCAAGGACTCAGAGATCGTCAACGTCGAGCCGGCGCGCCCGCCGCACCACGATCGCGGTCAGCGTGCCGGTGGCGCCGAGCCCGAGCACGCCGGAGAGCACCAGCAGCCAGGCGAGCAGCCCTCCCCCGGTGTCCGTACCCGAGGCCAGCACCGCCGGCGAAGCCGCGCCCGTCGACCCGGGGACGGCGCCGTCCGAACCGGACGGTGCGTCCGTCGGCCCCGACGGCGTCGCCGATGCCGAGGCGGGCCGGGCCGGCGACGTCTTCACCGAGGTGGCTCCGCCGGTCGGGGTCGCCCGGCCGGTCGCGGTGGGCGGCCCCGTCGGAGTGGTGCCGGGAGGGGCCGGCGCGATGATCGTGTACGTGGCGCTCACGCTGGGGACGCCCTTTGCGTCGGGCTTAGCCAGGATTGTGTGCTTTCCGGGTGTGCGGTCCAGCAGTGGTGGTGGGCCGAAGTAGCTGGCCGCACAGGTGTAGCCCTGGTTGGTCGCGCCCAGCGTGCCCAGCGGCCAACTGTCGAACGTGAAGTCGACGTGCCCGCACGACTCCGCCGAATTGTGGGAGGGCTTCTGCCACCGGAAGATCGCCGCGAGGCTCTGGTTGGGGCCGCCGCTCGTGCTCGCGCTCAGCGTGGCGTTCGGCGGATAGGCGGCGTACGCCGGTGCCGCGGCGAGCACGGTGCCAGCGAGCAGGGTGCCGGCCAGCGCGGTGCCGGCGAGCACGACGCTCGCCAGCGCGACGCTCCCGAGCCGGGCGTACCGGGACCCGGCAGTCCTGGGCCCGGCGTTCCCGGGTCCGACCAGCGCGGCGAGCATGGGACGGATTCGCACCCGCAAATAGTGTGGGGTCGGGCACCTCGACATCAAATAGACGATTTTCGATTAATGCCTCGGCGGCCCCGCACCACCCGGCCGTGCCGGGGTCCGGATTAGCCGGACCCCGCTGGGGGTACCTAGTGCATCCGTTACCACCGAGCGATTCCGAGGCGCTCCGACCAGGAGGTGTCACTATGCGTATCTCAGCCGTAATTGTCGTCGTGTGGCTGATCATCGGCGCGATCGCCGCCGGCCAGCGGGGTTACTTCGGGAGTTCGACCACCAACTGTTCCAAGAGCGGCAACGCGGTGTTGAGCATCATCGCCGGGCCGCTGAACTACGTCGGCGTCAACCCGAAGGTAAGTTGCCACACCCCTCAACCGTCCCAGTGATCAGATAACCCGCCTGGCCGCGCGCCGCGGGAGCGGGCCGCCGGATCCCACGATCCGGCGGCCTGCTCGCGCATGTGACGCAACGGGGTCAGCCGACCCCGGCCGCCGCCGACACCGCCCGGCCGGTCAGTACCGTGGCCAGGTGCGCGCGGTACTGCGCCGACGCGGTCACGTCGCTCGTCGGTCGGGTACCCTCGCCGGCCAGCCCGGCCGCCGCGGCGATCGCGTCCGCCGTCGACGCCGCCCCGGTCAGCGCCTCCTCGACGGCCCTGGCCCGTACCGGCACCGGACCCATGTTCGTCAGCGCCACCCGGGCCGCCGCGATCGTGCCGTTCTCCCGGCGTACGGTGGCCGCCACGCCGACCAGCGCCCACGCCTGGGCCATCCGCTGGAACTTCTCGTAGTGGCTGCCCCACCCCTCGTACCTGGCGAAGCGCACGCCGACCAGGACGTCGGCCGGCCCGAGCGCGGTGGTGAGGTAGTCGACGAAGAAGTCGCCGGCGGCCACGCTGCGCCGCCCGCCCGGCCCGACGATCTCCATCGTGGCGTCCAGCGCGAGGGCGACGGCCGGCAGGTCACCCGCCGGATCGGCGTGCGCGAGCGAGCCGCCGATCGTTCCCAGATGGCGCACCTGGCGGTCGGCGACCGTCGCGGTGGCCCGTGCCAGCAGCGGAACGTACCGCTCGACCAGCGGATTGGCCAGCACGTCGGCGTGCCGGGTCATCGCGCCGATCAGCAGGCCGTCGCCGTCCTCGCGGATGCCGCGCAGGTCGGCGATGCCGCCGAGGTCGACCAGGGTGGCCGGCGCGGACAGCCGCAACCGCAGCATCGGGATGAGGCTCTGGCCGCCGGCCAGCACCTTGCCGTCCTCCCCGGCGGCGGACAGGACCTGCACCGCCTCGTCCACTGTGGACGGACGCTGGTAGTCGAAGGACGCGGGGATCACGACCGGCCACCGCCATTCTGGATCGCCTGCCAGACGCGCTCGGGCGTGCAGGGCATGGGTACGTCGTTGACCCCGTAGGGCCGCAGCGCGTCGACGACCGCGTTGACCACGGCCGGCGTGGAGGCGATCGTGCCCGCCTCACCGACCCCCTTGGCGCCCAGCGGATGATCCGGCGCGGGGGTCTCGGTGCGGTCGGAGACGATGTCGGGCAGGTCCGCCGCGCTCGGCAGCGTGTAGTCCACGAACGTACCGGTGAGCAGGTTGCCGTCCGCGTCGTACACGGCCTCCTCGAACAGCGCCTGGGCGATGCCCTGCGCCACGCCGCCGTGCACCTGTCCCTCCACGATCATCGGATTGACCACCCGGCCGACGTCGTCGACGGCCACGTACGCGCGGATCGACACCTGGCCGGTCTGCGTGTCCACCTCGACGGCGCACAGGTGCGTACCGTGCGGGAACGAGAAGTTGACCGGGTCGTACACCTCGTCGGCGTCCAGCGTCGGCTCGATGCCCTCGGGCAGGTCGTGCGCGGCGAACACCGCCAGCGCGCAGTCGGCCAGCGACGTGCCGCCGTCGGGAGTGCCCCGCACCCGGAAGCCCCCGTCACGGAACTCCACATCGGACACGTCGCACTCCATCAGGTGCGCCGCCACCGGCTTGGCCTTGTCGATGACCTTCTTACACGCGTTGACCAGCGCGAAGCCGCCGACCGCCAGGGACCGGGAGCCGTAGGTGTCCATCCCCTTGTACGCGCTGCGGGTGTCCCCGTGCAGCACCTCGACGTCGTCGAACGGCACCCCGAGCTGATCGGCGACGATCTGGCTCCACGCCGTCTCGTGCCCCTGCCCGTGCGGTGAGCTGCCGGTGACCACCTCGATCTTGCCGGTCGGCAGCACCCGGATGCTGGCGCTCTCCCACCCGCCGGCGCCGTAGCGCAGGCTGCCCAGTACCCGCGACGGTGCCAGGCCGCACATCTCGGTGTACGTCGACACCCCGATGCCCAGTTGCACCGGATCCCCGGACGCGCGCCGGTCGGCCTGCTCCCGGCGCAGTTCGTCGTAGCCCAGCAGGCGCAACGCCTTGTCCGTGGCCGCCTCGTAGTTGCCCGAGTCGTAGGTGAGTCCGGCGACGGTGGTGAACGGGAACTCCTCGTGGGTGATCCAGTTGCGCCGCCGTACCTCCAGCGGGTCCAGCCCCACCTCGACGGCCAGTTCGTCCATGATGCGCTCGATCGCGTACGTCGCCTCCGGCCGGCCGGCGCCCCGGTACGCGTCGGTGAGGGTGGTGTTGGTGAACACCCCGCTGCACTCGAAGCGGTACGCCGGGAACTTGTAGATGGCGTTGTACATGAAGGCACCCAGGATCGGTACCCCCGGGCCGACCAGCCCCAGGTACGCACCCATGTTCGCGGTCAGCCGCACGCTCAGGCCCAGGACCGTACCGTCGCGGCGGGCCGACAGCTCCAGGTCCTGGATCACGTCGCGGCCGTGGTGGGCCGACAGCAGGCTGTCCGAACGGGTCTCGGTGTACGTCACCGGCCGGCCGACCCGCTTCGCCGCCAGGTACGTGATTATCTCCTCGGGCGTCACCTGCAGCTTGCCGCCGAACCCGCCGCCCACGTCCGGGGCGATGACCCGGATGCGGTGCTCGGGCGTGCCGGTGACGACGGCCAGCAGGAAGCGCAGCACGTGCGGGATCTGGGTCGCCGACCACATCGTCAACTGGTCCCCGGTCGCGTCCACCACGACGCTGCGCGGCTCCATGAACGCGGGGATCAGCCGCTGCTGGCGGTACCGGCGGCGGATCACCACCTCGGCGCCGGCGGCGGCCTCGTCCACCGCCCCGCCGGTGCCGGCCTGCGCCGAGTCGAAGATCCAGGTGTACGCCCTGTTGGTGGTCTGATCGGTGTGCACCAGCGCGGCCCCGTCGGCCAGCGCCTCCTCCATGTCCAGCACCACCGGCAGCGACTCGTAGTCGACCTCGATCGCTCCGAGCGCGTCCACCGCGCTGGCCCGGTCCCGGGCCACCACCACGGCGACGGCCTCGCCGCTGTGGCGCACCTCGTCCACGGCTAGCGGCGGATGCACGGGCATGACCAACTCGGCGGTGACCGGCCAGGCACACGGCAGCCCGCCCTGCACGTCGGCCACGTCGCGGCCGCTGAACGCCGCGACCACGTTCGGTTCGCGCAGGGCCGGCGCGGTGTCCAGGTGGGTGATGCGCGCGTGCGCCAGCGGGCTGCGCAGGATGGCCATGTGCAGCATGCCGGGCAGCCTGACGTTCTCCGTCCACATCGTCTGCCCGGTGATCAGCCGTGCGTCCTCCTTGCGCTTGCGGGCCGCGCCGACCTCGGCGGCGGGCGGCTGGGCGGTGAGCGTCATACCGTCACCTCCCGCTCGGCCGGTGCGGCCTGTACCGGCACCTCGACGGGCCCGGCGGCGGGTACCGCGTCGCGCAGGACCGCCGCGGCGTCGTGGACCGCGCGCACGATGTTCTGGTATCCCGTGCAGCGGCACAGGTTTCCCTCCAGCCCCTCACGGATCTCGGTGTCCGTGGGGTCGGGGTTGTCGGCGAGGAGGGAGACCGAAGCCATGATCATTCCGGGGGTACAGAAGCCGCACTGCAACGCGTGCCGCTCATGAAACGCGCGTTGCACCGGGTGCAGCGCGCCGCCGGGTTCGGCCAGACCCTCGATCGTGGTGACGCTCTTGCCGTCGGCCTGCACGGCCAGCACGGAGCAGCTTTTCACCGAGGCGCCGTCCAGCAGGACGGTGCAGGCGCCACAGTTACTGGTGTCGCAGCCCACCACCGTGCCGACCTTGCCGATCCGGTCGCGCAGATGATGGACGAGCAGGGTACGTGGTTCAACGTCGTCGTCATAACGCACGCCATCGACGTTGAGTTGGATCCGGGTCATCAACCCTCCCGGGCGGAACGGGATCCGGGCGGACGCGCCGGATCGTGGGCGTGCGTGCCCGTCAGCCCCGGCGCCGTCGCCTGTCCGGCCGCGCCCGGGTCACCGCGCGCGCTGGCCATCAGCCAATATCGTTACCGCCGTTCCCGCAAGAGAGGCCATCTCCGGGTCGATCTCGCATCTGCGACGGCTGAACGGCAGTTCTCCTCGCACCCGCGAGGCGCGACCGCATCCGGCGGTGGCACATCAGCCGTCGCCTACTTTTCGTCCCGCCTCACCGGGACCGGGGCGCCGCGATCACCCGGACAAGTTCCTCCAGCGCGGCGAGGCTGTGCCCGGCCACGAAGTCGTCCACGTACGGCAGGGCCGCGGCCATCCCGCCGGCCACCGGCTCGTACCCCGGCTTGCCGCGGTGCGGGTTGACCCACACCAGCCGGTACGCCAGCCGGGACAGCCGGGCCACCTGCGCGGCAAGCTGCGCCGGGTCGCCCCGCTCCCACCCGTCGCTGCCCAGCACCACCACCGCACCCCGGGCCGTGCCCCGCTGCCCCCAGCGGTCCAGGAACGCCCCCAGCGAGTCGGCCAGCCGGGTGCCGCCTCGCCAGTCCGGGATGGCGTCGCCGGCCGCCCGCAGCGCGACGTCCGGGTCACGGTGGCGCAGCGCCCGGGTCACCCGGGTCAGCCGGGTACCCATGGTGAACACCTCGGTCTGCGTGGGGCGCAGGCGCACCGCCGCGTGGCCGAAGCGCAGCAACGCGTCGGAATACTGCGCCATGGAGCCGGACACGTCCAGCAGCAGCACCAGCCGCCGGGGGCGCACCCGCCGTACCCGACGGGCCAGCCGGGCGGCCTCGCCGCCGTGCCGCAGCAGGTACCGCACCGTACGGGCCGGGTCGATCCGGCCGCCGCGGGCCGCCCGGTACCGGCGGCTGCGCCGCGCCTGCGCACCGGGAGCCAGCAGCGCGAGCATCCGCCGCACCTCGGCGCGCTCGGCGGCGCTCAGGGTGGCCAGGTCCCGCTGGCGCAGCACCTCCTCGGCGCTCGCGGACAGCGCCACCGGGTTCTCCGCCTCCCCCTGACCGTCGGCGCCCGGCGTGGCGCCCAGACTCAGCGGCAGCCGGGGCGGCACCGTGCGGGCCGAGCGCGGCCGTGGCGGGGGCGGCCTGCCGCCACCGAAGTACGCGGCGAACGCGGCGTCATAGATGGGCAGGTCGTCGGGCTGGCCGCACAGGGTCAGCCGGCCCGCCCAGTACGCGCCCCGGGGCCGCACCACACCCAGTTCGTCGACGGCGGCCAGCATCGCCTGTACCCGCTCGAAACTCGCCTCGACGCCGGCCTGGCGCAGGGTACGGGCGAAGCCGACGAGCGCACCGGTGACGCCGCGCTCCGCCATCCCCTCACGCCCCGATCAGCGCCGCGACTCCGGTGGTGCGCACCCGCTCGACGTCCTCCCGGTACTTCAGCACCGCGCCGAGCGTGGCCGCGGCGACGTCCGGGTCCAGTTCGCTGGCGCCCAGGGCGGCGACCGCGCTCGCCCAGTCCAGCGACTCGGCGACGCCGGGCGGTTTGATCAGATCCAGCTCGCGCATCCGGGCCGCGGCCCGCGCGATACCGGCGGCCAGCCGCTGCGTGATCTCCGGCAGCCGGACCCGAAGGATCTGCACCTCGCGCTCGAAGTCGGGGTGCTCCACCCAGTGGTACAGGCACCGGCGCTTGAGCGCGTCGTGCACCTCACGGGTGCGGTTGCTGGTCAGCACCGTCACCGGCGGCTGCGACGCGGCGATGCGGCCCAGTTCCGGAACCGTGATCGCGGCGTCGGCGAGCACCTCGAGCAGGAACGCCTCGAACTCGTCGTCGGCGCGGTCGATCTCGTCGACCAGCAGCACGCAGGGGCTGCGCTCCAGCGCCTGCAGCAGCGGACGGGCGATGAGGAACCGCCGGTCGTACAGGCTGGCCTCCAGCGCGTCCCCGTCCGGCGCGACGCCGGAGGCCGACGCTGCCGCCTCCACCGTGCGCAGGTGCAGCAACTGGCGCGGGAAGTCCCAGTCGTAGAGGGCCTGCGACGCGTCGAGCCCCTCATAGCACTGCAACCGCACGAAGTGCGCCCCGGTCGCCGCCGCCAGCGCCTGCGCGAACGCGGTCTTGCCGACACCCGCGTCGCCTTCCAGGAACAGCGGCCGGCGCAGCCGCATCGCCAGGTACCCGGCGGTGGCCAGGCCCTCGTCGGCCAGGTACCCCTGCCCGGCCAGCGCCTGCGCCAACTGGTGGACGGTGGCGGGCGGGGCGGCCGGACCGGCAGTGGTCATCTCCTCACTATGCCGCCGCCGGTCGCGACCCGCTACCTGCCGCCCGCCCGTCCCTCAGCGCCGGTTCACGCCGAGGCGCGCATCCAGCGGGTCACCACCTCGTCCAGCACGCTCATCGGCAGCGGTCCCCCACCGAGTACCAGGTCGTGGAACGCCTTGATGTCGAAGCGCCCGCCGAGCGAGCGGGCCGCCTCGGCCCGCAGCCGCTGGATCTCCAGCCGGCCGACCATGTACGACAGCGCCTGACCCGGCGCCGAGATGTACCGGTCCACCTCGGCCACGATCTCCAGCAGCGCCATCGGCGTGTTCGCCGTCATGTAGTCGATCGCCTGCTGGCGCGACCAGCCCTTGATGTGCAGGCCGGTGTCCACCACCAGGCGGCTGGCACGCATCGAGTCCAGGGTCAGCATGCCCAGCCGGTCGATGTCGCCGGAGTACAGCCCCATCTCGTCGGCCAGCCGCTCGCAGTACAGGCCCCAGCCCTCGGTGTAGGCGTTGACATCGGCCAAGCGGCGCAGCAGCGGCAGGTCCGCCAGTTCCAGCGAGATGGCCTGCTGGAAATGGTGGCCCGGCACCGCCTCGTGGAACGCGGTCGCCTCCGACGTCTGCCGGGCACGCTGGTGCGCCTCGTAGGTGTTCGCGTAGTAGATGCCGGCCCGCTTGCCGTCCAGCGACGGCATCATGTAGTACGCCGCCGGAGCCCCGGGTGCCTCGGCGGCCGGTACCGGCTCGACCTGGCACCGGGTACTGGGCAGCCGGCCGAACCAGGCCGGCGCCGCCGCCTCCGCCCGGCCGATCGCGGTACGGGCCGCGTCCAGCAACTCGTCGGCGTCCCGCCAGCGCAGCGCCGGATCGTTGCGCAGCCGCTCGAAGATGCCGGCCAGGTCGGTGGTGCCGAAGACCCTCGACCCGATCTCGCGGTACTCCTCGGCGAGGCCAGCGATGAGGTCCAGCCCGGTCTGGTGCAACTCCTCCGGCGAGCGCCCGGTACTGGTGTTCGCCCGCGACAGCCCGGCGTACATCGCCTCGCCCCTGGGCAGCCAACTGATGCCCGAGCGCTCCTGCGGCCGCCCGACCTCACTGAACTCGGCCGCCAGCACCTCCCGGTACTCGGCGAACGCCGGCCGTACCACCTCGGCCAGCACCCGCTCCCGGTCCTGCGCGAAGGACGGGTAGTCCTCGGGTCCCTGCGCACGCAGCACCGGATCGCCGGCCGGATCGGCCAGGTACCGGTCGAGGTGCGCGATCGCGCCACGGACCAGGTGCGCCACCGGCGTACGGCCGGCGGCCAGCCCCTGACGGTGACGGCGTACCACCCCGGTCAGGTATTCGGGCACCGCACGCAGACGGGTCAGAAACGCCTCGGCCCGCTCCCGGTCGGGCACCTCGATCATCGACAGCATGGACAGCAGGCCGGCCGCGGGCGCCGCGAAGAAGTCGGCGATCGTGTACTCCAGGGCGCGCGCGTCGATCCGATCCGCCTGCGCCCGCGCCTGCTGAGCGATCACCGCGAGCGTCACGGCGTCGCCGTCGTCCACAGTGGACATCGCCAGCAGTTCGGCCCGCTCCCCCAGGCGCAGCGCGTGTGCGCGCAGTTCCTGCTCGGCCTCCTCGGACGGGTCGGCCAGGCGTTCGTCATAGCCGGGCAGCCCGAGCAGCGTCGGGTACATCGGCTCGGCCTCGGACATTACCTTGATCATCTCGTCGGCCAGGCCGTTGGCCGAGTCGCCGTCCCGGGTGGTTGGTGTCGCGCTCGTCATGAGGCGAGCCTAGCCACAGGTCCCCGAGGATGATCGAGTCGCCGGTTACGCTGAAGGCAGATGAGCACCCCCGCACCCCACCGCCAGACTGCCAGGCCGGCGCTCCCGGCCCGATCGGCGACCCCGGCCCCAACCGCGGTGCCGACTCGAACTCCGGCGCCGACTCGGCCGGCGTCACGCGGCCCGACCGCGGCCGAACTGGCCGCCGCGGCCGGTCGCACGCTGCCCGATGTGATCGCCCCGGGCCTCACGGTGCTGTTCTCCGGCATCAACCCCGGCCTGCTCTCCGCCGCCGTCGGACGGCACTTCGCCCGGCCGGGCAACCGGTTCTGGCCGGCCCTGCACCGGGGCGGGTTCACCGGCGTGCAGTTGCACCCCGACCAGCAGACCGAACTACTGGACCTGGGACTGGGCGTGACGAACGTGGCCGCGCGGGCGACCGCCCGGGCCGACGAACTCAGCGCCGCCGAACTGGTCGCGGGTGCCGGCATCCTGCGCCGGAAAATCGCCCGGTACCGGCCGCGATGGGTTGCCGTGCTGGGCATCGGGGCGTACCGGACCGCGTTCGGCGCGAAGGATGCCCGCATCGGCGCCCAGGACGAACCGCTTGCCGGCGCGCGGGTGTGGGTGCTGCCCAACCCGAGCGGCCTCAACGCGCACTACACGCTGCCCCGGCTGTCCGACGAGTTCCGCAGGTTCCGGGAGATTACCCAGCAGGACTAGTTCCGGCGACTACCAGCGAGAGTGCCACCGACCGGTCGACCGCCACCCCGGACAAGATGAGCGCCCCTCGCGGTATGGCCGCCGGTACCCGTAACCACCCCGCCCCGGTGTCGTTCTCGGACATAGATGGGGGCCTCCCCATCGGCCCCTCACGCAAAGGATCAACCGACGCTATGTCTGTTGAGCCTGCCGCACCCCCACGGTCCAGCTCCGCACCTGGCTCCTGGCCGCTGATCCCCATCACGCCGGCGTTGAGCTGCGCGCTGCTCATCGCCGGGGCCGCCGGCCCGCTGCCCCGGCTGATCGCGCTGGCCGCCGCCGTCGCCACGTCCGCCGCCGTACCCGCCGGACTGCTCATCCACCTCGCGCGCTCCGCGCACCTCCGGCAGCGCAACGGTTCCGGCGCCGCACTGCTCGGGGCCAGCCTGCTGGTGACCGGCGCGACCGTGGTCGGTGCGGTCGTCACCGGACCCGACCCGGCCACCCGCCCGCTCGTCGACGCGTTCGCCGCGCGGCTGGGCGCCGCCGGCCTGTCGCTGGCCACGCTGCTGTTCCTGCTCGGGCTGCTCCTGTTGCCCGGTACGGCGTCCGGCCCGCTGGCCCGGCTGCGCCTGGCGCTGGACGGCCTGGCCGTCGCGGTCTGCTTCCTGTACGCCGCCCGGCTGATGGTGGTGCCCTCGCACGGCGGTGTCCACTCGCTCACCGCCGGCGTCGCGCTGCTCGGCTGCGCCGGGCTGGCGATCGCCACCGTCATCGGGCTGCGCGCGGTGCGGCACCGGCCGGCGGTGCTCACATGCTGCGCCGGTGCCTTGCTGGCCATCACCGGTCTGGGCACCACCGTGGCGCTGTTCGACGGGGCGGTACCCGCCGGCTGGCTGCCGCTGGCCGCCCTCGCGCTCGTGTCCGGGCCGGTGCTGTGCTGGGCCGGAGCGCTGGCCGGCAGGTCCGGCGCCGATCCCGCCCCGGCACCGGCCGCGCGAACGGATCCCGGATTCGCCGGCTACCCGATCCTGGCCGTACCGGTGGGCACCGCGCTGGCCGCGACCGGGTACCGGATGGTCGGCGCGCGGCCGTTCGACACCGTATCGGTGGGGTTGGGCCTCGGCGTCCTGATCGTCCTGGCGATCCGGGAGTTCTTCACGGTGCTCGACATCCGCCGGTACACCCGCGGGATCGCGGCGCAGGAGGCGCGCTTCCGGTCGCTGGTCTCCGGCTCGGCCGACATCACCGTGGTGCTCGACACCGACCTCGTGGTCACCTGGCAGTCGCCGTCCGCAGCGCACCAGTTCGGGCTGCGTGACCAGGATGTGCTGGATCACCCGTTCATCGCGCTGATACACCCCGAGGACGCCGCCGCGGTACGGGAACGGCTGGCCTCGGTGCTGGGCACGCGGCAGCGCGGCGAGGCGCCCCCGGCACTGCTGCTGGCGCGGCTGCGCGACGGCGCCGGGCACTGGCGGGAGACCGAGTCCACCCTCAGCGACCAGCGTGGCGTACCCGAGGTCGGCGCGCTGGTGGTGCACGTACGCGACGTCGGCCAGCGCCGGGAGCTGGAACGCACGACGTACCGGGCCGCCTTCACCGACCAGCTCACCGGGCTGGCCAACCGCCGGCAGCTCCTGCGCACGATCGGGGCGATGCGTGCCGTGCCGGGGCAGCCCGGCGCGCTACTGATGATCAACGTGGACGGCCCGAGCCTGTCCGGCACCGGGCGCGGGCGCGAGGTCGGCGACGCCGTGTTCGTCGAGGTCGCCCGCCGCCTGCGCGAGACGGTCGAGGCCTCCGACCGGCCGGCCAGGGTGTCGGGAACCGAGTTCGCGGTCGCCACGGCGGACCATCCGGTGCGGGCGTACGCGCTGGCCAGCCGGCTGCTCACCGAGCTCATCCAGCCGTACCCGGTTGCCGGCGCGATCGTGCACGTGAGCGTCGCCGTCGGCCTCGCCGAACTGGCCGCGGCCTCCAGCGTCGGCGAAACGCTGTCCCGGGCCGGGCTGGCCCTGCAACGCGCCCGGCAGCTGCGACAGGGCCGGATCGAGTGGTACGACGAAGCGCTGGAGGCGGCCCTGCTTCGCCGGTTCACGCTCGAGGAGGAACTGCCCGGCGTGGTCGCCCGGGGCGAGCTGGACCTGGTCTTCCAGCCGATCGTCGACCTGATCGACGAGGTACCCGTGGGAGCCGAGGCGCTGCTGCGCTGGCGGCATCCGAAGCGGGGCACGGTGTCGGCCGCCGATTTCGTGACGGTCGCCGACGATCTGGGCCTCATCGACGAGATCGGCGAATGGGTGTTGCACCACGCCTGCCGGCAACTGGCCAGCTGGCTGCGTGACGGGCTGGACCTGTGGCTGTCGGTCAATCTGACCGCCCGCCAACTGGCGGCACCCAATCTCGTCGCGCGGGTCGCCAGGGTGCTCGCCGACCACGAACTGCCGGCCGAGCGGCTGGTGCTGGAGGTCACCGAACAGGGGTTGGGTCCCGACCTCCAGTGCGCCGTCGCGCAGTTGACCGGTCTGCGGGCGCTGGGGGTGCGCACCGCGCTGGCGAAGTTCGGTACCGGCCCGACTCCCCTGGCTTCGCTGCGCCGGCTGCCCGTCGACGTACTCAAGGTGGACCGGGCCCTGTTCGCCGAATCGGTGCGGCGCACCGGACCAGGTACCCCGATCATCGACGTGGTGGTCGGGCTCGGGCGCCGGCTCGGCCTGGAGATCGTCGCCGAGGGGCTGGAGGACGAGGCGCACCTGGACCTGGTACGGGCCGGGGGCTGCCGGTACGGGCAGGGCTTCCTGCTGGGCCGCCCGCAAGCCGCCGAGCGCTTCGAGGCCTACGTGGACAGCCACCGCTCCCCGACGGCGTGAGCCCTCAGGACTTCCACGGCTGGCTGACCATCAGCCCTTCCACGTCATTGGTGTAGAGCCGGTTCGGGATGACCACGCCGGCAGAGGTGTCCACCGCGCCGATCCCGAGGTTGTACGCGGCCAGCACGGCGTCGCGCAGGTCCGGGGCGTTGGGGTTGGTGTCGGCGATGTTGTAGTCGTCGGCGAAGCAGAAATGGCCGAAGTAGTAGATCAGCCAGGCGAGGTACTCCGCGCCGAGCGAGGCGTTGCCCGCCAGCGTCTGCATGTCGTATCCGCTGCCGTAGTTGCCGTTCATCCAGCTCGCCGTGCTGGAGGTCATCTGCGTGGCGCCGAACGCGCCGTAGCAGGACTTGACGTTGGACTGCCAGCCGCTCTCCTGCCAGGCGACGGCCTTGAGCAGCACCGGGTCGACCTGGATCTGCCGCTGCGGCACATCCTTGATGTACGGCTGGTAGCTGGCCGCCGCGGCGGCGTCCAGTGCGGCGCCGACCTGCGCCTGGGAGGCCGCGGTGCCCACGTAGGTCTTCGTGCACGTCGGTGGCGGCGGGGGCGGCGCGGGCGGCGGTGCGGCGACCTTGGCGTGCGAGGGCACCGGCTTGACGGCCGCCTTCTTGGCCGGCGTCTTCGTGGGGCTCGGGCCGAGACTCGGGGTCAGGCTCGGCGTCGGGCTCAGTGTCGCTGAGGGCGAGTCACTCGGCGGGGACATCGAGGCGCTCGGGCCGTCCGTGGCGGCGGGGACCCAGGTGGCCGGGTCGGCGACGGTGTGGAACGTCTGCCGGTACCCCACGAACGCCACGACGGCCACCAGCACGACCACGGCCGCCACGGCGGACACCACGGCGACCGGTCCACGACCTCCGGAACTCGTCCCCATCGCGCCTCCTTCCAGCGAGCACAGCGCGAAGGAAACCCTACCGATTGGCTCCCACCGGCGTGGGCCCCGGGGCCCCCGGGGCCCCCGGGGCCCCCGGGGCGTTCGCGGCGCCGGACCGCACCCGGTCCCTGGTGTGCCAGGCGATCACGAACACCAGCACCCACAGCCCACCCAGCAGCGTCGAGGCGATCACCTCGCTCGGCCAGCTCCAGCCCACGTAGACCCGGGCGGCACCGACCACGAACACCAGCCCGGCCGCCGCCGTCCATGCCGGTACCGCGACCCGCCAGCCGAAACGCCGGGACAGCAGCCAGGCCAGCATGCCGAGGCTGGCCGCCACCACCGCGGTCTGGTTGGGGAAGAAGCCCGGCCGGGGCGTGGTCTGGGGTGCCCGCTCCCAGTCGGCGGCGACCGCGATGATCACGAGTGGGACGAACGCGCCGAAGGTACCCAGCACCCCCACCAGGTCCATCCGCCACACCCGGGAGCGCCAGTTCAACGCGACCGCGAGCACGCCGACGAGCACCACCAGGAACGTCCCGCGCAGGGTCAGCAGGGTTTCGGTCGCCACGTGTACCGCGGCGTGCGTGCGCCGGGCCGACACCCAGTGCGTGATGAGCGGGTCGGCCAGCAGCAGCCCGCTGTGCCGGACCAGCCGGTCGACCGCCCAGGTCAGCCCGTACCCGAAGCCGAGCAGCGCGATCGCGCCGCCGAGTACGTTGACGGCGACCGCGCCGCCCACCCCGATCCGCTCGGTGAGCCAGCCGAACCCGGACCGGTAGGCCCGGTCGACGAAGCGCAGCGGCGGCCAACCCGCCAGGCGCTTGCCCAGGTCCGCCATGGGGTCGGGGTGCCGGCCCAGGTAGCGGCCGATGATCACGATCACCACGATCACCACCACCAGCGCGAGCAGGGCACTGGTGGCCTGCCCGAACAGCTTGGTCGCGGTGGCGTACGAGCGCCCGGCCAGGTACCCCACGACCAGCGTGCCGCCCGCGACGCCTACCACGCCGATCGCGTTCCACGGCAGGAATCTCCGGTACGGCATGCCGGACATGCCGGCCAGGCGCGGCACCAGGGTACGGGCGAACGCGATGAACCGGGCCATCAGCACCGCCCGCCCGCCGTGGTGCAGCAGCAGCGCGTCGGCCTTGACCCAGCGTTGATCACCGACCCGCCGGCCCAGCCGGGTGGTCCGCAACTTCGGCCCCACCCGCCGCCCCTCCAGGTACCCGAGGCTGTCGCCGATCAGCGCACCGACGATCAGTACCGGCAGTGCTATCGCAAGGTGCAAAGTACCCCGATAGCATAGAAATCCGACAACCAGGAGCGTGATTTCGCCTGGCGCTACCAAGCCGAGTATTGTTGCCGTCTCGGCGCCAACGATAACGGCGGCGAGAACATAGACCAACGCCGGCGGCCAGTCCGCCAAGGCGCTCAACAGCTGACTCACGCTGCTCCCCGAAGCATGGCCCCGATCCTGCCAGCCGTTAGCACGGACCAAACTGGCAAATCGGGCAGTGTACCGAAGATGGGGGGCAATCTCAGGGTCGCCCGACCACCCCGGACAATGGAAGCATGCAAACCCGCGCTGACCTTCGCAATGTGGCCATCATCGCTCACGTAGATCACGGCAAGACAACCCTGGTCGACGCCATGCTGCGCCAGTCCGGTGCCTGGCACGCCCGAGCCGAGATGGCCGAGCGGGTGATGGACTCGATGGACCTGGAGCGGGAGAAGGGCATCACCATCCTGGCCAAGAACACCGCCGTCCACTATCAGGAACCGGGCGGGGACGGGGTCACGATCAACATCATCGATACCCCCGGCCACGCCGACTTCGGCGGTGAGGTCGAACGCGGGCTGACCATGGTCGACGGCGTGCTGCTGCTGGTCGACGCGAGCGAGGGCCCGTTGCCGCAGACCCGGTTCGTGCTGCGCAAGGCGCTGCGCGCCCGGCTGCCGATCGTGCTGGTCATCAACAAGGTGGACCGCCCCGACGCGCGCATCAAGGAGGTCGTGGACGACACGTACGAGCTGTTCCTCGACCTGGACGCCGACGAGGACCAGATCGACTTCCCGATCGTGTACGCCTGCGCCCGCGACGGCCTCGCCTCACTCGAACAGCCGGCGGACGGCTCGCTACCGAACTCCCCCTCGCTGCAACCGCTGTTCGCCACGCTGCTGAACACGATCCCGGCGCCGTCCTACGTGCCGGACGCGCCGCTGCAGGCGCACGTCACCAACCTGGACGCCTCGCCGTTCCTCGGCCGGCTCGCGCTGTGCCGGGTCCGCGAGGGCACCATCCGCAAGGGCCAGACCGTGGCCTGGTGCCGGGCCAACGGGACGGTCGACAAGGTCCGCATCTCCGAACTGCTGATGACCGACGGCCTGGAGCGCAAGCCGGCCGAGCAGGCGGGACCGGGCGACATCATCGCGGTCGCCGGCATCCCCGAGATCATGATCGGCGAGACCCTGGCCGACCTCGACAACCCGATCCCGCTGCCGCTGATCAGGGTGGACGAGCCGGCCATCTCGATGACGATCGGCACCAACACCTCACCGCTCGCCGGCCGCGTCAAGGGCGCCAAGATGACCGCCCGGCTGGTCAAGGACCGGCTGGACCGGGAACTGGTCGGCAACGTCTCGCTGCGCGTGTTTCCCACCGCCCGGCCGGACGCCTGGGAGGTGCAGGGCCGCGGCGAGCTGGCGCTGGCCATCCTGGTCGAGCAGATGCGCCGCGAGGGGTACGAGCTGACCATCGGCAAGCCCCAGGTGGTGACGAAGGAGATCGACGGCAAGGTCTGCGAGCCGGTGGAACGGCTGACGATCGATGCCCCGGAGGACTACCTAGGGGCGATCACCCAACTGCTGGCCACCCGCAAGGGCCGGATGGAGCAACTGGTCAACCACGGCACCGGCTGGATCCGGATGGAGTGGCTGGTGCCGGCGCGCGGCCTGATCGGCTTCCGCACCGAGTTCCTCACCGACACCCGGGGTACGGGCATCCTGCACCACCTCTTCGAGTCGTACGAGCCCTGGTTCGGCGACCTGCGCACCCGCGCCACCGGCTCGCTGGTCGCCGACCGCTCCGGCGCCGCCACCTCGTACTCGATGTTCAACCTGCAGGAGCGCGGCTCGATGTTCGTGGAGCCGACCACCGAGGTGTACGAGGGCATGATCATCGGCGAGAATTCGCGCTCCGACGACATGGATGTCAACATCACCAAGGAAAAGAAGCTCACCAACATCCGCTCGTCCACCGGCGACGAGCTGGAGCGGCTGGTACCGCCGCGCAGGCTGTCGCTGGAGCAGGCGCTGGAGTTCTGCCGCGAGGACGAGTGCGTCGAGGTGACCCCGGCCGCGGTACGGCTGCGCAAGGTGGTGCTCGACGCCGCGGAGCGGGGCCGGCTCGCTCGCCGGCGCGGCCCGGCGTGATCGACGGACTCGACGGCGTACCCGGGACGGTCTCGGTCTGGTACGCGCCGTTGGGCTCGGCGATCCCCCGGTACGCGCGGCTGGCCGACGAGCCGCACTACGCGGCGAGCACCATGAAGGTCGCGCTGCTCGTGGCGCTGCACCGCGCGCACGAGGCCGGCCGGCTGGACCTCGACGCGCCGGTACCGGTGCGGAACCGGTTCGCCTCCGCACTACCGGGGGCACCGGAGTTCAGCCTGGCCGGTCCCGGCGACGACAACGACGACGCGGTATGGGACCGGCTGGGCGGCGAGGCGAGCCTGGGCTGGCTGGCCGAACGGATGATCGTGAGGTCCAGCAACCTCGCCGCCAACATCGTGCTGGCCCATGCCGGCGCGGACGAAGCGGCGCGGGTCTGGCGGCTCGCCGGCGCCACGCGCAGCACGACGCCACGCGGCATCGAGGACGCCGCCGCCCGGGATGCCGGGATCGACAACCTGATCACGGCGGCGGACCTCGGTCGGCTGCTGGACGCGCTGGCCACCGGTACGCTGGCCGGCCCGTCGGGTACCGCCCGGATGCTGGCCACGCTGCAGGCCCAGGAGCGCCGCGAGGACCTCGCCGCCGGCCTGCCGCCCGACGCCCGGGTGGCGCACAAGAACGGCTGGGTACACGGGATCCGGCACGCGGCGGGTGTCGTGTTCCCTCGCGATGCCGACCCGTACACCATCGTCGTGTGCACCACCACGCCGCTGGCGGGCACCGCCGGGTCCGACGGCCGGGACGCGGCCTGCGACCTGATCGCGCGGATCGCGCGGGCAAGCTGGGACGCCCGCGGAGCCGCTGCCCACCAGCCGCCGTACCCACGCTGAGCGCCAGCAGCCAGCGACGCCGATGCCGACGGCGCCAGCGGTCGCGGCTCACGCCGACGGCGGTGGCCGGCCGGGGCGCCCGTTAGGCGGCCGCGTCCACCAGCCGGTCGCGGAGCCGCGCGATGACCTCGTCGTCCAGGCCGAGCCCGACCCGCAGGTACCCGTCCATCGAGCCGTAGTCGCGGTCCACCTGGCCGAACGCCTCGTCCAGGTACTCCGGCGCCGCCGCCAGCACCGGCCCCAGCACCTCCGCATCGACGCCCCGTCGTGAGCCCATCGCGGCGAGGATCGCCTCGTTGCCGGCCGCCGAGACCTCGTTGGTCAGCAGGTAGTCTGCGCGGGCGGTGGCCCGGTCGGCGCCGAGCGCGGACAGCAGGATGGCGCTGAGCCAGCCGGTACGGTCCTTGCCGGCACTGCAGTGGTACAGCAGCGGGCCGGTGGCGTCGGCGATGCGGTGCATCGCGGTGGCGAACCCGGCGCGACCGGCCGGCGACGCGACGAACCACCGGTAGATCGCGAGCATCGCGCCCGGCGTGCCCTCGGCGCCGAGGCCCTCCTCGGCGGACAGGTCACGGCCCAGCAGCACAGCCGAGACGTAGGTGAACACCGGGTGCGCCGGGTCGAAGATCGGAATGTGTGCGACCTGCGGACCGGCCGGGAGCCGGTCGGGCGGCGCCACGTCGATCTCGCTGCCGTGGCGCAGATCGAGCAGGTCGGTCAGCCCGCACCGGCCGAGCCGGTCGACGTCGGCATCGGTGAGCCGACCGAGCGCCGGCGCCCGGTACACCAGGCCGGCGCGCACCACGCCCCGATCCGTCGGGAGGCCGCCGAGGTCGCGGGCATTGGGGGCGCCAGCCAGTCCCAGAGATCGCCGCAGCTCGGTCACCGGGCCAGTGTGCCCTACCCGATCACGTCCGGCCGACCGGGCCATCGCCGGGCAGCGCTCAGCCGGTCCGCTCCGGGGTCCGCCTGGTCGCGTCGCGACGCGACTTCACCAGGCTCGCCGCCGTAGCCGCCAGCAGCGTGCCGCCGATCACCGTGAGCGACAGCCAGATCGGAATGTGCGGCGCCCAGCCAACCGGCTGCCCGCCGTTGAGGAACGGCAACTCGTTGCCGTGCAACGCGTCCATTATCAGCTTCACGCCGATGAAGCCGAGGATCCCGGCGAGGCCGACCGACAGGTACACCAGCCGGTCCAGCAGGTTGCCCAGCAGGAAGTACAGCTGCCGCAGGCCCATCAGGGCGAACACGTTGGCGGTGAAGACGAGATAGGCCTGCTTGGTCAGTCCGAAGATCGCCGGGATCGAGTCGAGCGCGAAGATCAAATCCGTGGTACCCAGCGCTACCATGACGATCAGCATCGGAGTGAACATCAGGCGGCCCTGGGACCGGACGGTCAGCCGTGCACCGACGTACTCGCGGGAGAGCGGCATCACCCGGCGGGCCCACCGGACCAACGGGTTCTCCTTGAAGTCCGTTGGCTCGTTCGAACCGTGCCGGGCAAGGTTGATCGCCGTGTAGAGAAGGAAGAGGCCGAAGAAGTAGAAGATCCATTCAAACCGGTTCAGCGCCGCGGCACCCAGGGCGATGAACATCCCCCGCAACAGCAGCGCGAACCCGATGCCGATCAGCAGCGCCTTCTGCTGGAAGGCCCGCGGGGTACGGAACCTCGTCATGATCACGACGAACACGAACAGGTTGTCCACGGACAGGCTGTACTCGGTGAGCCACCCGGCGAAGAATTCGCCCCCGTACCGGCCGCCGTACCCGATCGAAATACCGATGCCGAACAGCACCGCCAACCCGATGTAGAACGCCACCCAGATGACCGATTCACGGATCGACGGCGTGTGCGGCCGGCGACCGATGATCAATAGGTCAACCGCGAGCAGTGCGACCAGACCGACCAGGCTGACCGACCACATCAGGAGCGATACATGCACCGCGACAAACCTCCGGACCACGTGAAGTGACTCCGGAGGTCTCCTCCGCCACCGGCCGGTGTCTCCGGCGCCTTGGTGACTGACGGCCCCGGGTGACCTCAGCCACCGTGCTGACGACGCCGTCACGAGGGAGTACTCCCCTCCTGCGGTTCCCATTGTCGCCGATGACCTGGTCTGCGCGCGAGTGGGGGGCGGCCACGATCGAGCGACATCACATATCGCCTCGTCGGAGGCCCTCTCCGGCAGGCCTGGGAGCTCCGCGCGGATCTGGTCACCGCCGTACCGATGTGGCAAGCTGCCCGGCATGGTGCTGGAAGTTGCCCTCATCGACGTGATCCCCGGCCGGGAAGACGAGTTCGCCGCCGCGTACGGCAAGGCACGCGAAACCCTGGTCACCACGCCAGGCTGCCGGTCGGTGCGAATGACCCGCGGCGTGGAGAGCCCGTCGCGGTTCGTGCTCCTGGTCGAATGGGACTCGGTTCAGGCGCACGAGGAGAACTTCCGCGGGACAGAGCGCTTCGGTATCTGGCGCGGCCTCATCGGCCCGTACTTCGACGGCGCACCCCGCGTCGAGCACTTCACCGACGTGTGAGCCCGCGGCGGCAGCGGCCGCCCGGGCCTGACGGCGGTAGAGCACGACGGCGGCCCGGGTAGCCACTGCCGCCGCGGCCATCCGGCGCCTGACGGTCGAGCGCGACGGTCGCCAGGGTGCTCGACCCGGTCGGATCGAGCGGCGCCCGACCGGGCTCCGCGCCTGGCTACCGCACGCCGGCGACGTCCATCCCGCGCAACTCCTTCTTCAGCTCCGAGATCTCGTCGCGGATCCGGGCCGCCAGCTCGAACTGCAGCTCACGGGCGGCCGCGAGCATCTGCTCGTTGAGGTCCTGGATCAGCTGGGCCAGATCGGCACGGGCCATCCCCTCGCGGGACGGCGTGGCCGCCCGGCCGCGGCTGCGGGTCTCGGGGACCGGCGCCTT
>DASXOA010000478.1:0-5568 GCA_036494675.1 Rugosimonospora sp. | reverse complement strand
GACGACGAGGCTCTGTACCTCATCCAGTCGCTCAACGTTCTCGTCACCGGGCACGCGCTGGCCGACTTCGGCGCCGCTCCCGAGCCTCCGGCCGCTCCGGCCCGGTACTACGAGGAATGGTTCGACATCGCGGTCGCCACGTTCCTCGACGGCATCGCCGCCCGCTATTCCCGCTGAGGCGCCGATCCAGCCCGATCCCCCCTTTCCTCCTCACCCCTCACCCCGAGGAGTCCACGTGTTCACCCTTGCCCTCACGCTGCTCGTCGTGGCGCCTGTCTACTTCCTCCTCACCACCCTCGTCGACCTGTACCCGCTGAACAACGTGCGCGGCGCCACCCGCTCCGAGCGGCGTGCCGAGGTCGCCGTCAACGCACCCGTCATGGCGCTGCCCGCGATCCTGCTGGTGCTCGCCGCCGCCCTCTCGCTTCCGGTGCTCGCCTACGCCGGCGGAGCCATCGAATTCCTCATCGTCGCCGGTGGCCTCCTGCTGTGGTGGCTGCCGTACCTCACCGGACGGTCCGTGCCGTGGGCGACCGCGGGTACCGGCGTGACCTGGTCGGAACGGCACTCACGCACGTACGCCGAGACCGTCATCGTCCTGCCGCGCATCGCCGACCGGCCCCGGCCCCAACGTCGAGCACATGATCCTTCATGCGCTCCTCCTCTTCGGGGCCGTCTTCACGGTGGTCGCCGCCGCGTCGATGTAGCGCCGGACCGGCCGGCGCGGCGGCGATCCTCGGCTCACGACGCGAGCCCGAAAGGAACGTGTCGAGAGGCCGACGCGCGGGATGCGGGGCGCGTCCCCCGAAAGGGTGGCGGGCGGCCGCATTGCGCAACCGCCCGCCGGTCAGCGGACCCGTGCCCGGGTCAGACGCGGCAGAGGATCTCGCCGTGGAGCACCGAGAACCAGCCGTCCTCGCTAGCGATCCAGTCGCGCCAGCCCTGAGCCATCCCCCGCAGATCGTCCTCTGTCGCGGCGCCGGAACGCACCGCCTGCCGGGCGATGTCGGACCGCACGATCCGCTCCGCCCACGTCTCCCCCCACCAGGTGCGGTCCTCGGGAGTCGACAGGCACCACGTCGAGGACGTCGCGGTGATGTCGGCGAAGCCCGCCGCGCGTGCCCACGACAGCAGGCGGCGCCCGGCGTCGGGCTGCCCGCCGTTGTCGGCGGCGAGCCGTCGATACAGGCGCAGCCACTCGTCCAGTTCGGGAATGACCGGGAACCAGACGAACCCCGCGTAGTCGCCGTCCCGCGCGGCGACCACGCCGCCGGGCCGGCACACCCGGCGCATCTCCGTCAGGGCGCCGATCGGGTCGGCCAGGTGTTGCAGGACCTGGTGTGCGTGCACCACGTCGAACGCGTCGTCGGGGAAGTCGAGCGCCATCACGTCCGCCACGCGGAACTCGATGTTGTCCTGCCCCCGCCGGGACGCCTCGGTCCGGGCGGCGTCCAGCGCCGGCGCGCTGATTTCGACCGCGGTGACCGTTCCCGGCGCGACCAGTGCCGCCAGATCGGCCGTGATGGTGCCGGGTCCGCAGCCGATGTCCAGCAGCGACATGCCCGGACGCAGGTGCCCGAGAAGGTACCCCGCGGAGTTCTGCGCGGTGCGCCACCGGTGCGAGCGGAGCACCGACTCGTGATGCCCGTGGGTGTAAACGGCTTCTCTTGCGGACATGACGACCCCTTCGTCGACGAACACGAACAGCGGTAACGCTACCTGCCGTCCCGAATGGCAGGAAGTCAGTCCTACTATTTGGACGACTCCGCGCCGTCGCGGCGGTTGCCCGGCACCCGGCGCCGGGCCCGCGCGGCGATGTCGCCGGACGCGGCTCCGGCCGTTCGGGCCTATGCTGACCTCGTGATCCACTTCGAGGCTGTTCGATGCGTTCGCTGTCGCCGCGCCCCGACACCGCCCCGTCTTCGCCGGATCCCGGCGCGTCATCCGCACCGGTGCGTCCGGCCTCCCCTCGCGCTCGACAAGGAGTAGCCGTGCACCCGCTGTACATTGCGGCCGCGGTCAAGCCGTGGGCGTCTCACGACACCCGGCTGACCGTGGTCACCCTCCTCGGCATCGCCATCGTCGTCCTGCTCATCGTCCTGGCGAAGATGCATCCGTTCCTGTCCCTGCTGATCGGCTCGGCGTTCGTGGGCCTGGCATCCGGCGTCCCCCTCGGGAAAATCGTCACCAACTTCGAGGCCGGCGTCGGCAGCACACTCCAGGAGGTCGGCCTGCTGATCGCCCTCGGGGCGATGCTCGGCAAGCTCCTCGCCGACTCCGGCGGCGCCGACCGCATCATCGACACGTTGCTGTCCAAGGCACCCCGGGCGGCGGTACCGTGGGCGACGGCGCTGGTCGCCATCGTCATCGGCATCCCGATGTTCTTCGAGATCGGCCTGGTGCTGCTGCTGCCCGTCGTCGTCCTCGTGACGCAACGCTCCGGGCTGCGCCTCATGCGGGTCGCGATCCCGGCGCTCGCCGGCCTGTCGGTCCTGCACGGGCTGATCCCGCCACACCCCGGTCCGCTGATCGCGATCGGCGCGGTACACGCCCAACTCGGCACGACGCTGGCGTTCGGTCTGCTGGTCGCCGTACCCACCGTGGTGATCTGTGGTCCGCTGCTGTCGATCCTGATAGCCCGATGGGTACCCGTCGACGCCCCGGCTCGCGCGGGCGGCATCGACACCGCGGCGGCCAGTACGCGCAGCGAGGAGGTGACCCGGCCCCCGTCGTTCCTCACCACGCTGCTCACGATCCTGTTCCCGGTCGTGCTCATGCTCCTCAAGGCGCTGGCCGACATCGTCTGGACCGACGCCAAGCACCCGCCGATGACCCGCTCGGTGCTGGATTTCATCGGTGAGCCACTGGTCGCGATGACGCTGGCCGTGCTGCTCGCCATGGTGACCTTCGGGTACGCCGTCGGGTTCCGCGGTACCCAACTCTCGTCCCGGATCGCCGCCAGCGTCGCGCCCGTCGCCGCGGTCATCCTCATCGTGGGTGCCGGCGGCGGCTTCAAGCAGACCCTCATCGGCGTCGGCGTCGGTGACTCCGTGGGCAAGTTCGCCAACCACGCGCACCTGTCCGTCCTCGTGCTCGGCTATCTCGTCGCGGTCGCCCTGCGGCTGGCGACCGGGTCGGCGACCGTCGCGACGATCACCGCCGCGGGAATCGTCGCCCCGCTGGCGAGCGGCCTGAGCCCCACCCACACCGCGCTGCTGGCGCTGGCCATCGGGGCCGGTTCGCTGTTCCTGTCGCACGTCAACGACGCCGGCTTCTGGTTGGTGAAGGAATCCTTCGGGCTCACCGTCGGCCAGACGTTCAAGTCCTGGTCGGTCATGGAGACCGCGGTCTCACTGGTCGGCTTCGGGTTCATCATGCTGCTCTCCACCGTCACCTGAACGGTGCTCCGGCACCGCCGCGGCCCCCGCTTCCGTGGAAGTGGGGGCCGCGCCGGCGTGAGGTGAGGCCCCTACGAGGCGGCCGGCGGGGGCGACGCGGCGAGCCACGGCAGGTACTTGTTGAGCCACTCGTTGACGCTCGGCAGCGCCAGTACGCGGGTGATGGCGCCGGTCACCACGAGCACCTGGGCCACGGTCGGCACGGTACCGATGTGCGCCTCGGCGGCCACCTCGGGCAGCAGCGTCAGGCCACCGACAAGGCCGGCGAACACCGTGCGCGCGGTCGCCCGCCACGGGTGCCGGGTCTGCGTCGGCACAGCCGGCGCGGATACGGACTGGGTCATGGCAATCTCCTCCGGGGGGTACGCAGCGGTCCCGAGGTGCGTGACGGACTGCTGCTGATTGCCATTACCGACCATGCGGACGGAGTCCGCAGTCGCGAAGCCGACGGCGGAGCGCGACCCCCGTCCCAGATCTGTCAGACGGACGCGCTGGTTGGCGAGCCGTCTCGGGTGCGCCGCCCGAACGGAGCCACGATCTGCCGTACCAGATCAGCCGCGCCCCAGTCGTCGTCCCCGTGCGCGATCACGCTGAGCAGCTCTCGCAGGTGAAGCACCGGCATCCGGTCACGCCACCCCGCGACCAGCCCGGCAACCTCGGCGTACGCCTCGAAGAAACGGTCAGCGGCGGGCGGGCGGGGTGAGCACCAGAGCATGCTGAGGTCAATCTCCGGCCACGCGTACGACACCGCGGGGTCGATGAGGACAGGCGTGCCGGTCGCATCGGAGAGGACGTTGCCGCTCCAGAGGTCCCCATGCGTCAGCGCCGGCGGTTGTGGTGGGATCAGCTCCGGCAAGGCGGCACACAGGCTCTCCACGGCGCGGCGGTCCTCGCGGCTCAACGCCTTCTTCACGAGCGGCTCACCGAGCCACCGGAGAACGCGACGCTGGGCGAAGAACAGGTGCCCGTCCGACTCCCAGGTGTTCTCCTGCCTCATCCGGCCCAGCCAGCCGTCGCGGTGCCAGCCGAACCGGTCGTGCACGGTGGATTGGTGAAGCCCGGCCATCGCATGGCCAAGCCGCTCCCACGAGGACTCGTCGTCACGCCACGGTTGCAGCGGCGCCAAGACCAGGAGGTTCGGCGCTACCGCCAGGACCACGGGGGTGGTCACGCCACCCAGGTCGGTCAGCGCGCGCAGACCCTCGGCTTCGACCTGGAAGACGTCTGAGCCTGGTTCGCGTAGCGTCTTGGCAAAGACCTCGCTGCCGTCCCGAAGCGTCGCCAGTCCCGCGAGCGCCACCACACCGCCGGTAGCGACTCGCACGGACGCAACCTCGAATCCGTTCCCTTCCAGCCGATGGACCAACAGCCCGACGTCAGTCATGGCGCAAGCATAGTGTCAGCCGGGCAGCCGGCCGTGAGCACCAGTCAGCACTGGCATGATGGCGCCATGCCTTCAGAATCCAAGCAGATCAGCGAGTGGATCAATCGCCCCGCGGCCGAGGTCTACGAATACGCCTCGGATCCCGCGCACCTTCCCGAATGGGCCCCGGGACTCGGTACGGCCGTGGAGAGCGTCGATGGAAGCTGGTACGTGGACACGCCCGGAGGCCGGCTGGGATTCGCCTTCGTGACGCGCAACGATTTCGGCGTGCTCGATCACGAGGTCACCATGCCGTCCGGAGAAGTCGTCTACAACCCGATGCGGGTGATCCCCGACGGCGATGGCTGCGAGGCCGTTTTCACCCTGCGCCGCATGGCGGGTATGAGCGACGCTGACTTTGAACGCGACGCGGGCCTGGTGGCCGCGGACCTCATCCGGTTGAAGGACATCGTGGAGGCCGCCCACTGAGCGAAGGCCGCCCGCGAAACGGTCGCACCGTGGTCTCACGGCCGCGAGGACCGGAGCCCGCCCGAGTGCCGTCAGTCCGAGTGCCGTCAGCCCGAGTGCCGTCAGCCCGAGTGCCGTCAGTGGGGCGGTGCCAGCAGATCCTGGAGGAGTGGCAGCAGGTCGGCGGTGGTGGCCGCGGCGAGGTGTTCGAAGGTACCGGCGCGCCGGGCGAGGACGACGCCGATGAACGCGGCGATGAGCAGTTCGGCGCGCAGGTGCGGTTGCGGGTCGCCGTCCTCGCGCAGCCGCCGGGTCAGCGGCGCGACGATGCGGTGCTCC
>DASXOA010000477.1:0-7527 GCA_036494675.1 Rugosimonospora sp. | reverse complement strand
GGGCTGGTCGTCCCAGAGCAGGCGGGCCAACCGGTCGGCCGGGATGGACACGCCGGCGTCGAGCAGCAGCACGCCGAACAGGCACCGTTCGCGGCGCCTGCCCAGCGGTACCGGTTCGCCGTCGTGGTCGGCTTCGACCCGGCCCAACACGCGGAACTGCACGCGGTTCCCCCTCCACCGTCCGCCCGGCAGCAACGGTGACGATGACCCGACGGCGAGTCTACGTGCCGGGCGGCCGCGGCCGGACCCGGCCGGACTCGCAGGTCGGATCAGCCGGCCGGGTTCGCCGCGAACGTCAGCAGCGGATCACGGCGGCCGACCGCGGCGGCAACTCCACCGCGCTGCGGATCAGCACCAGCCCCGGCTCGGTGGCCAGCAGCACGTCGCGGGGCCACTCGTCGAGCCCGATGCGGCGGTTCTGGTCGGCGAAATTGGCCAGCACCACACAGCTGCCGCGCCGGATCGCGATGAACCGGTCCCCGTGGTGCACCTCGACCCGGTCGAGCCGGGGGTCGGACAGGTCCGGCCACGCCCTGCGCAGCGCGATCAGCCGCCGGTAGAACGCCAGCATCTCGGCGTGCCCGGGCCGTTCGAGTTCTGCCCAGTCGAGCTTCGAGCGGGCGAACGTCGCCGGGTCCTGCGGGTCGGGCACGTCGGCGCCGGCCCAGCCGTGGGTGGCGAACTCCCGCCGCCGGCCGCCCGCGACCGCCGCGGCCAGGTCCGCCTCGGGGTGGCTGGTGAAGAACTGCCACGGGGTCGACGCCGCCCACTCCTCACCCATGAACAGCATCGGCGTGAACGGCGCGGTCAGCAGCAGGGTGGCACCGACGCGCAGCAGCGAGTCGGGCAGCAGCGCGGACATCCGCTCGCCGGTGGCGCGGTTGCCGATCTGGTCGTGGTTCTGCAGGTACGCCACGAAGCGGTGGCCCGGGGTCCGGGGGCGGTCGACCGGCCGGCCGTGGGTCCGACCCCGGAACTCCGACCAGGTACCGGCGTGGAAGTACGCGCTTCTCAACACGTCCGACAGGCACCCCAGGGAACCGAAGTCGGCGTAGTAGCCTTGGCGCTCGCCGGTCAGAAGGGCGTGCAGCGCATGGTGCACGTCGTCGTCCCACTGCGCGTGCAGCCCGTACCCGCCGGCCTCGCGCGCGCTGATCAGGCGCGGATCGTTGAGGTCGGACTCGGCGATCAGCGACAGCGGCCGCCCCAGGTGCGTGGACAGCGCCTCGACCTCGACGGCCAACTCCTCCAGCAGGTGCACCGCGCGGTGGTCGGCCAGCGCGTGGACGGCGTCCAGCCGCAGCCCGTCCACGTGGTACTCGCGCAGCCACATCAGCGCGCTGTCGATGATGTAGCGGCGTACCTCGTCGGAGCGCGGACCGTCCAGGTTGACCGAGCGGCCCCAGGTGTTGCTGCCCTGGGCGAGGTAGGGCGCGAACCGCGGCGCGTACGCCCCGGACGGGCCGAAGTGGTTGTACACGACGTCGAACACCACGCCGAGACCGCGGTTGTGGCACGCGTCCACCAGGCGCTTGAGCCCGTCCGGCCCGCCGTAGGGCTCGTGCGGCGCGTACCAGCAGACGCCGTCGTACCCCCAGTTGTGCTCGCCGTTGAACGCGTTGACCGGGAGCAGTTCGACCAGGTCGACGCCGAGGTCGACGAGGTGGTCGAGGTGGCCGATCGCGGCGTCGAACGTGCCTTCCGGCGTGAAGGTGCCGATGTGCAGCTCGTAGAGCACGGCGCCGGGCAGCTGCCGACCGGTCCACGCCGCGTCGGTCCACTCGAACGCGGCATGGTCGTAGACCCGGCTGGGTCCGTGCACGCCGAGCGGTTGCCGGCGGGACTGCGGATCGGGCAGCGGTGTGTCGTCGTCGTCCAGCAGGTACGCGTAGTCGGTGCCGGGGCCGGCCTCCGGCACCTCGGCGTACCACCAACCGTCGTTCTCCCTGGCCATCGCTCTGTCGCTCCCAGCTACGCGCAGCCGGACCCGGTCGGCGTCCGGCGCCCACACAGTGAACGTGGTCATGTCCCTACCAGCGGTGCGACGGGATAGGCAGATCATCGGCCGAGCCACGGCACCCGCCGCGGGAGGGACCTCCGGTCAGTCCGGACGCTACCCCGGTTCCGCCCGGCTCGCCCGGGGAGAAGCCGGGTCTGGGCAGGTACGCGAAGTCCTCGCGTGCCGGGGACCGAACGTTCACCCGGTATTCGGGCGGTGCCGGTGGCGGGTGGTCGGCGCTCATCCCGGAGGGTCGGCGTCGCCGTGCCCGGCCATGCTGGCGACCTCACCCTGGATGGGCAGCCAGTACGACAGGATGAACGCGGCGATCACCACCACGCCGAGGATGGGCAGCAGGCCGCCCAGCACGGTGCCGGTGCCGATCCAGGCGAGGGCGAGCCGGTAGCGCCGGCTGATGGCCGTCGCGGCCGCCGTGTCGGTGCCGGGGTCGATCAGCCGGCGATCGCGGCGGGCGTACTCCCAGATGATGTTGAAGAAGATGGGGGCGAGTTCCAGGGCGATGCCGTAGAACACGACGGCGGTGCGCTGCCCGTGTCCGGCCCGGAACGCTCCGGCCAGGACCGACGCGGCGAACGGCAGGAACGCGATGTCCATCAACAGCAGGGTGTTGAGCAGCAGCACCGCGCGGTCGGCGGCGTGGATGTGGTCGAACATGACGTGGTGGTTGGCCCACACGTTCCCGATCAGCAGGAACGTGATGACATAGGCCAGGTAGGACGGCCAGAGCGCGGCAAGGCCGTGGAGCAGGTGCCGGCTGTTCTGCGGCGGATGGATCTCCAGTACGAGCAGGGTGACGGCGATCGCGAACACCGCGTCGCTGAACGCGACGGTCCGCGTGGCGTCGCGGGGGACGCCGAACGCCTGCCCGGCTCCGGTGCGCCGGGGCGCGAAGCTCGCCACGACCTTCCGGAGCCGGTTCAGCACCCGGGCCGCCCTGGCGTGGCGTTCGTCGGAGCGGATCGGCGTGCCCGCGGACCGGACGCCGCGGTCATCCCTCGCTCAGGAGATCGATGAGTTGCCGGGTGGTCTCGGTGGCGGTCACGGTCGCCGTGCGGTCAGGGTGGCCGGCGGGCGGAGCGCCGGCCGTGCGGCGTTGCGCCGGCGTCTCCACGCTCGGCGGTCGCGACGTCTGGCGAGACATGACACCCCTTCGGGCAAATCGCATGATATGGCGGAATTCTAACCCTCTCAGGTCCGCCACAGTCCGAATTGGCGCTTCCCCGCGGCCGGTCTCCATGCGGCGGGGCCCCCACGCGGCACGGCCCCCGACCGGGCATGCGCCGGTCGGGGGCCCCGGAACGGTGCTCAGCTGACGGCGCCGGCCTGGGTCACCATGCTCACGTACCAGGCGTCGTTCGGATGGTTCGTCGCCGGGTAGTTCGCCAGCGGGCTCGTCGCGTCGCTCGCGCTGTCGAAGTCCCAGCCGCGCACGATGTGGCCACCCTGCCGCGCCGAGGTGATGAACGCGGTGTCGGTGGCGGTCGCGGCGTAGAACAGGGAGCCCTCCTGGAGCGCGGCGGAATCGCCGTCCTGGTACTCGTCGAAAGCGACCTGGGGGTACCGGATGCGGTCGGAGGCGATGCGGTCGGTCGAGTAGTGCAGGGTCTGCGCCGGAGCGGCACCGTCGGCGCCGGTCGACACGGTCACCCGCATGCTGCCCTGGGTCGAGGTCGCCTTGGCGTACAGCGCGTCCGAGGTCGTGCCGTGCGTCGCGCTGTTCCAGGTGACGGTGAGCGCGCTGGCGTTCAGCGTGCCGTCCCAGTCCCAGTTCTGGCTGTTCGACTGGCTGCGGTGGATCTCGTGCACGGCGGTACTGCTCCCGTTGACGAAGCTGACCGTCGGGGTGACCCCGTTGTCGTACTGCTTGCTGGGCGACCAGGTGATCTCGCCGTCGGCGCCCAACTGCCCCACGTGGTACCAGAGGGTGCTCGCGCTCTGGGACTTGTGTACCTCCACGACCTGCCCGTTGTTGTTGAGCGCGACCGCCGGCGTGGCTCCCGAGTCGTACTGGCCGTGTCGCAGCCAGGTGATCCGGCCGTCGGCGCCGTACGTGCCGCTCCAGTACCAGAGCGCGCCGGAGCCGGAGTCGTGCACCTCGACGACCTGGCCGTGCGCGTTGATGGCGACGGCGGGGTTGTACCCGGTGTCCTCCTTGTACGCGGTGCGCGTGCCCGCGTCGCCGGAGAGCAGGGACAGCACCCGGCCGCGCAGCGAGCCGATCGTACCCAGCGCACCCGGCACGTCCTTGGCGGTCAGCAGCCGCGATCCGAACACGCCGCTCAACTCCGTGTTCAGCGCCGCCAGGTTGCCGGCCGTGAACGAGGTGTTGTCCGTCAGATCGTCCTTGAGGTCGAGCATGACCAGCAGCGGGGCGGCCGTCGGGTGCGCCGCCGACCACGTCGACACCGTCTCAAGCCAGTCGCGCAGCAGGTTGGAGGCGGGGTTGCCGCCGCTGTGGTCCACCAGGTTGCCGGGGGAGTCGTGGCCGATCGAGTAGTCGTGATTGGTCGCGTACCCGTTGTCATGGATGTCGAACTCGATGAACCGCACGCCGCTGTCGAGTTGGCTGACGATGGAGCCCTTGCCGCCGTCCAGGTTTCCCGAGTAGCTGTTGTGCGTGGCCCGGAAGACCGCCGAGGCGAAGCTCAGGTTGTCACCGGGCAGGGCGGCGCTCGTTCGGGCGGACGCCGGTGGGGCGAGAACCGCGCTGCCGATCAGGGTGAGCGTGGCGCCGAGCGCGACCACCGCCGCTCTCCACCGTTTCCCGTGTACCGGACGCGTTGCTGCCACGACGGCCTCCAACCGGAGCAGAGCTGATGATGTGTGGCCATATCTATGCCATGCACATCTATGCCATCCACGCGCGGCGACGTCAACGACCGCGCGGTGAATCCCGCGCGTCGGGTAGCTCCCGGCGCCCCCGGTCATGCCGGCAATAAGCTGTCGGCCATGGCAGACGTGTTCCAGGTGCGCATCACGGTGCGGGGGTACGAACTCGACACGCAGGGCCACCTGAACCAGGCGGTGTACCTGCAGTACGGCGAGCACGCGCGATGGGAGTGCCTGCGCGCGGCGGGCATCTCGCAGGCCGGGCTGATCGCGGAGGGGGTCGGGCCGGTGGCACTCGAAGTCACCCTGCGGTACCTGCGTGAGCTGCGCGGCGGGGACGAGGTCGACGTGTCCTGCGGGTTCGGGTGGGGCACGGGCAAGACCTTCCGTATCGAGCAGGAGTACCGCCGCCCCGACGGGGACCCGGTCGCCTCGCTGACCGGTGTCGGCGGCCTGCTCGACCTGCGCGAGCGCCGGCTGGTCGCCGATCCGGGCGAGCGGTTCCGGGCGCTGGCCGCCAACCCGGAGCCGCTGGGTCTGTGACGCGGAACCCGGCGACGGGTGGTGCGGACCGTCAGGGGACCGTTGTGGTCACCGCCGGCCGCACCGGCGCTTGGGCAGCCTGGGCAGGCTGGGTGGCGGGCTCCTCCCGATCGCGGCGGGTCTTCGCCGAGTCGTCGCGGCGCAGCACGACGCGCACGACCGCCCGCCACGAGGTGACGTAGCACAGGTAGACGTACACCGCGTAGGCCAGCCCGAGTCCGAACGCGGTGCGCCTGCTGGTGTTGGGCTCGCACACGCCGCGGTACGCCGGACCCCAGACGACGAAGGGCATCAGCCCGAACGCGCCGGACAGCGCGAAGAGGATCCACCCGGGACCGTGGATGAACCAGTCCGCGACGACGGACGGTTGCCGGACCGTCTCGCTCGCGAGCAGCAGCCACGGCAGCGGATACGCCAGGCTGGCCAGCAACTGCAACCACGGCCGCACCAGGGAGTAGAGCACCTCCGCCGCGTCCAGCGTCGAGACGGACGGGGACCGCCACACGCGGGGCAGGTAACGGATGCACCGCATGGTTCCCTGGCCCCACCGGGTGTGCCGGGCAAGCAGGCGACGCAGGCTCGGCAGCCCCTCCTGGACGACGTAGGTCTGTCGGGTGTACTCCACGCGGTAGCCGGCCAGCAGCAGTTGCACCCCGATCTCGGAATCCTCCAGCAGGGAACCGCGCCACGGCCCACCGGTGCCGTGGGCCACCTTCTTCAGCGCGGACAGGCGGGTGAACTGGCCGTTGCCGCCGAGTCCGGCGGTGCCCGTCGTGCGCCGGCCGATCTGGGTCGCCGCGATCGGCGCGCGGGACTCCAGGTCCTGCAGCCGCACGAGGGTGTGCCCGAACAGGTTGGCCCAGCGGCCGCGCCCGGGCAACGGGTGGCGCTGGTCGCGGTTGGACATCCACACGTCGATCTGCACCCCGCCCACCTCGGGGTTGCCGAACAGGTGGTCGCCGGCGCACGTGGCCAGGCAGCCGGGTGCCGGCCGCGCGCCGGCGTCGATCACCCCGACGATGGTCCGCGTCGCGTCGACCCGGTCTCCGAGCCGGCCGCACAGCGCCCGGTAGCCGGCGCCCAGCGCGTCGCCCTTGCCGGTACGGGCGTTCGGCTCGATCCTGCGGACCAGATGCACTCCCGGATCGCGCCGGGCGATCCGCGCGACGATCGGGGCGGTCGCGTCCCGGGACCCGTCGTCGATCACCCAGACGTGCGCCGTCGGGAACGCGGCGCGCAGGTGGGCGAGGGCGTCGCCGATGACGGATTCCTCGTCGCAACAGGGCATGAGGAAGTGCCAGCCGTACTCCGCCGGGTCGCCGGCCGGGTGGGGCCGGTCACGCAGGTACGGCACCACGGTGAAGGCCACGTAGGTGACGACTCCGACGCTGATGGTCAGCGCGAGGCCCTGTGCCACGCCGAGCAGGACGTCGGCGCTCACGACGCGTCGTCCATCCCGGTCGGTCGGGAGGCGGCGCGCGTCTTCCGGCCGTGGGCGAGCGTCCGGCACGCGAACGTCGGCAGGCTCTCGCCCCCCTGCCTCCCCGGACAGGCGCCCAGTTCTCCGTCGTAGTCGGTCATCGCTCAGGCCCCATGTGCAACTACGCCATCAAATCGGTCATCTCCATACTAAAGCACCGCAATGGAACGGTCGCCGCTGAGCACGAAACGGCTCGGATGGCTGGCGAGCCCCGTGACCGGAGGTGCTCGCCGATGCTGCGAGGCATGCCCGCCTCAACCGGAGCCCGCTGGACGCGCGCCGGAAAGCGGAGACGGATTCCGGAATCACCTTGTTTGCGATTAATGTCCGATGGAGTACTTCTCAAGGCTAGTCTCGGCCTGTCTTACGCTGATACACACCGTTCAGTCTCATTCATGCGGTATGAGGCGCTATGCCGCGTTAGCTCAGGCGACCCGTGCGCTCTTCGGGGCGGCACGCGTCGCGGTCCGTGGAGGGAGGTCGTCGCCATGGGGGTCTTCGTCACTCCGGCCGGTGCGGCCGAGGCTCGTACACGGGTTCGGGCCGGCGGCGACGCCGGGTCGCCAGCCGCTGGGTCGCCGGCCGTCGGGTCACCGGCCGTCGGGTCGCCGGCCGTCGGGTCGCCGGCCGTCGGGTCACCGGCCGCTGGGTCGCC
>DASXOA010000476.1:0-14103 GCA_036494675.1 Rugosimonospora sp. | reverse complement strand
GACGAACGTGGCGCCGGCGTGTTCGTCGACGGATGGTACCGGTCGAGTGATCTCGTGACCGTCGACGAGGACGGGTACGTGCGGGTGGTCGACCGCAAGACGGATCTCATCAAGAGCGGCGGCGACTGGATATCCACGATCGAACTGGAGGATGCGCTGTGCACGTACCCCGGGATCACCTCGGCGGCGGTCATCGGCGTCCCCGACGACCGCTGGCAGGAACGGCCCCGCGCGTACGTGGTGACCAGCGAGCCGGTCGACGCGCAGGCGGTGCGCACGTTCCTCGCCGAGCGCTTTGCCCGCTTCTGGGTCCCGGACGAACTGGTGGTGTTGGACGCGATGCCGCTCACCTCGGTCGGCAAGACCGACAAGAACCGGCTGCGGGCCCGCGCCGCCGAAGAACGCCCGGTCGCACCGTAGCCGTCGTAGCATTCGATGTCGGTGAATGGAGGACAGGGCAGCAGCTGTCCCAATACTGGAATAGAGTTTCACACATGGTACAAGCCACGTCATCGGTCACGATCGCAGCCAAGGTCCTCAAGCTGCTGACCCGGTACCGGCTGGCCCGCGCCACGCTCACCCAGATCGCGGTCGAGCTGGCGGTGCCGAAGACCAGCTGCTCGCGGATCCTCAAGGCACTGGTCGAGGAGGGACTGCTCGCCTACGACCCGCTGACGAAGCTCTACTCTCTTGGCCCCTACGCCATCGTCATCGGCTCCCGGGCCGGTGAGAACGTGGACTATCTGGGCACCGTGCGGGCGGCTCTTGAGGAACTGGCCACCCGCACGTCGTTGACCGCGGCATGGATCCAGCGGGTCGAGTCGCGGCGCCTCATGTACGTCGCGAAGCAGGAGGGCACGGCGCACACCCACGTGAGCATCTCGATCGGCAACCGGTTCCCGCTCAACGAGGTGTCCTGGGGACAGTGGGTCGTCGCGTACGCCGATCCGCAGGACCAGAAGGAGATCCTCGCCGACGGCCTGCCCAGGGTGAGCGACACTAACATCACCGACCCCGACGAGTACCTGGCGCACGCGATGTCCTGCCGGGAGCTCGGCATCCTCACCACCTCCGGCGACTACATGCCCGGCATCTGGGCCGCGTCGGCGCCGGTCGTGACCCACGATCAGAAGCTCGTCGGCATCCTGGCCATCATCGGCGTCGCCGACGTGCTCGCCGACGACGAGCGGACCAGGGCGGCCGAGGTCATGCAGGAGGTCGGTCGCCGCACCGTGATCAGCCAGCCGGCAGGCTAGGCCGGGCGACCCCGGTCGCGTGCCCGGGCCGCCCGTCGCACCGCAGAGAAAGCGATGCCCATGAACGGAAACTACGCGCCGAGCCCGCACGCCGTCATCCGCGAACAGGTCGAACGGTTCGAGCGATCCGGCGGTCCGGAATTGAGCTACCCCAACAAGATGCCGATGATCGTGCTGACCACTCGTGGCGCGCGGACCGGCCTGATCCGCAAGACGCCACTGATGCGCGTGGAATGCGACGGGCGCTATCTCGCGGTCGCGTCGGTGGGCGGCGCCGAGCGCAACCCGCAATGGCTGTACAACCTGCGTGCCGACCCGGCCGCGACGCTCCAGGACGGCCCCGATGTGCACGCGCTGCGCTCCCGCGAACTGTCCGGCGACGAGCGTGCCCAGTGGTGGGCGTACGCCCTCCAGACGTATCCCCTCTACGCCGAGTACCAGACGCGAACTGAGCGCGTGATCCCCGTGGTGTTGCTGGAGCCGGCGGATCCCGCGGGGTCGGCCGTGCGCTGGATCGACGGATACGACGGCCTGGTCGCCGCGATCGGCGAGGATCTGGGCGCGTCGCCGTGGCTGACGGTCGAACAGCCGCGCATCGACAGCTTCGCCGAGACGACCGGCGACCATGCGTGGATCCACGTCGACCCGCAGCGCGCCGCGGCCGGCCCGTACCGCGCCACGATCGCCCATGGCCTGCTGACGCTCAGCGTGGTGACGCGCCTGGGCGGCGACGTGTTCCGGGTCTGCGGCCTGTCCGGTGCGCTGCACTACGGGTACGACCGGGTACGTTTCCTGCGCCCCGTACCGGTCGGCTCACGCATCCGCGTACACATGTCCCTGCGCGCCGTCGACGGCGATCGCCGCCGGACAAAGGCGCACTACCACGCCTCCGTCGAGGTCGACGGGATGGACTCCCCCGCCTGCGTCGCCGACCTGATCTACTTCTACGAGTTCCCCGCACTGGACCAGTGACCGTCGGCCCCTGCTGCCGAAATGCGGGCCAGTGCTCCGCCCTTCAGGGCGGGGGTGAAGGCTCGCGGGGAGGGCCGCCAGGCCCGAGCGTGGTTAGACCGGGTGGTCCTGCTGCTCGATGTACTGACGCATGATGCTGAGTGGGGGACCGCCGACGGAGCCGGGGAAGTACGAACCCGGCCACAGCTGGTTGGCCCGGTAGTAGTGTCGGCGCAGGTCGGGGAACTCTTGCCGCGTCCGCTGCCGGTGCGGATGTCTTCGGGTTCCGTCATAAGCCAACGGTCCGATGCCGGTGTGCAGCTGCGGTACAAGTACCGCGTGTACCCAACGCCAAGCCAGCAGATCAAGCTAACCAGGGCGTTCGGGTGCGCGCGGGTGGTGTTCAACGACGGGCTGCGCGCACGCCGGACGGCATGGGAGCAGAGCCTGCCGTACGTGTCGGACGGGGAGCTGTCCAAGCAGATCATCACCCTGGCCAAGGGCACGCCGGAACGGGCGTGGCTTTCCGGGGTGTCCGCGGTCGTCTTGCAGCAGGCCTTGGCGGACCCGAACGTGGCGTACCGCAACTTCTTCGCGTCGGTCACCGGCAAGCGCCGGGGCCGCAAGGTGGCCCCGCCGCGGTTCCGGTCGCGTAAGACAACCGGCAGGCGATCCGGTTCACGGCCAACGCCCGGTTCAAGGTGCTGGACAACGGCCGGCTGCGCCTGCCGAAGATCGGCGATCTGGACGTGCGCTGGTCCCGCGAGCTGCCCGCGGATCCATCCAGCGTGACGGTCATCAAGGATTCGGCGGGCCGATACTTCGCTTCGTTCGTCGTCCAGACCTTGGACGAGCCGCTCCCGGAGACAGACTTCGAGGTCGGCGACGATCTGGGCCTGACCCACTTCGCTGTGTTGTCGGACGGCACGAAAGTGACGGCGCCGAAGTTTCTGCGCCGCGCCGCCCGGCGGGACTGGCAGCACGTGTTGGCCCAGGGACGCTGGGACAACTCAAACGCCTGTGGAGCGCAGGTAAGACCGGCACCTGTGCCGGCGCCGCGCCGGGAAGCAGGAATCCGCCCGGACGCCGCGTGTTCCACACGCAGCGTGGAGGGAATCCCCCGTCCTTCTTTAGGGCGGAGAGATCGTCAAAGCCACCGGTCGTCCACGTCGAGCAGGAACCGGTCACGCGTTTCGAGCAGGTCGAACTGTGGGCCCGTGCGGGGCAGCTCGTAGCGGAAGAAGTACCGCGCCGCCGCCCGCTTCCCCTGGTAGAACGCGCTTTCCCGCTCGGCGGCCACGAGTACCTGCTCCAGCCAGATCCACGCGACGACGACGTGGCCGGCCGCTTCCAGGTAGATCCCGGCGTTCGCCAGGGCGATGACTTGACCACCGGCGGTATCGAGCACGGCGGTGACGGCGGCCAGTCTCGTCACAGCGGTCGCCAACTGTTCGGCCTCCGCCCGCCAGGCAGCCGGCGCCGCGTCGATTGTGCGCCGCATCCGTTGCAGGAGAACATCCAACCCGGCACCGCCCGCCTGGCGCACCTTGCGGCCGAGCAGATCGAGGGCCTGGATCCCCGTGGTCCCCTCGTGGATCGGGTTGAGGCGGTTGTCCCGGTAGAACTGCTCGACCGGGTACTCGCGGGTGTAGCCGTAGCCGCCGTGAATCTGGATGGCGAGATCGTTGGCGGCCAGGCCCCATTGGGACGGCCAGGTCTTGACGATCGGTGTGAGCACATCCAGCAGCAGCTCGCACTCGCGCACCTGCTGCCCGTCCTCGGCACTGGCGGCCTCGTCGACCAGGTGGGCCGCGTAGAGGGTCAGCGCCAGCCCGCCCTCGGCGTAGCTCTTGGCGGCCAGCAGCATGCGCCGGACATCGGGATGGTTGACAATCGGCACCTGCGGACTCGCCGGAGCCTTCTCACCCAACGGCCGGCCCTGCGGTCGCTGCCGCGCGTAGTCCAGCGCGTGCAGGTAGCCGGTGTATCCCAGCGCCGCCGCGCCCGCCCCGACCCCGATGCGCGCCTCATTCATCATCTGGAACATCGCGGAGAGGCCTTCGTTCTCCCGGCCGACCAGGTACCCGACCGCTCCCGGTTGGCCGCCGGGCCGGTGCACACCCTCACCGAAATTCAAGACGGTGTTGACGGTGCCCCGGTATCCCATCTTGTGGTTGAGTCCGACGAGTACGACATCATTGCGCACGTGCGCCCGTTCCTGATCCTCGCCCAGGAACTTCGGCACCAGGAAAAGTGACAGACCCTTCACCCCAGCGGGCGCTCCCGGGATGCGGGCCAGCACCAGATGGACGATGTTCTCGCTGAGCTCATGGTCGCCGCCGGAAATCCACATCTTGGTGCCGAACACGCGGTACCTACCCGCCGGGTCCGGCACCGCCCGGGTCGCCACGTCGGCCAGCGACGAGCCGGCCTGTGGCTCCGACAGGCACATGGTCCCGGTGAACCGGCCGTCCAGCATGGGCTTCACGTAACGCTCAATCTGTTCCCGCGTGCCGTACCTGCACAGCAGGTTCGCGTTGGCGATCGTCAACATCGCGTAGGACGCCGTGGCGATGTTGGCGGCCTGGAACCAGGCGAAGCACGCCCGGTGTACGACGTACGGCAGTTGGTCGCCACCCACCGCGTTGTCCATGGCCGCACCGAGCAGGCCCGACTCGGCAAACGCGGCCAGCGCCCGGCCGATCTCCGGGATCATCTGCACCCGCTGCCCGTCGAACTGGGGCTCCTGGCGATCGGCAAGTGCATTGTGCGGCGCGAAGTACCGCACGGCCAACTCCTCGGCCAGGTCGAGCGTGGCGGCGAGGGTCTCCGCGGAGTGCTCGCAGAACCGGGGCCGCCGCAGGAGCGCGCCCACGCCCAACCAGTCGAACAACAGGAAGTCGAGGTCGCGGCGGGACAGGATACGGCCGGCGTCGGTCACGTCAGGGTCACTCCCCCGTCCACCACGATGGTCTGACCGATCACGTAGCTCGCTGCGGGCGACACCAACCACACCAGCGTCGCCGCGAGTTCATCCGGGTCCCCGGGGCGGCCGAGCACCACCCGACTGCTCATCTGCTGCCGCCAGTAGTCCTCGGCGTAGGCGGCCGTCATCTCCGAGGCAAAGAAGCCGGGCGCGAGCGCGTTGACGCGGATGCCTTTGCGTAGACCCCACTGCTGAGCGAGGTCTCTGGTCAGACCGAGCAGGCCCGCCTTGCTGGCACTGTAGGCGGCCTGCGGCAGGCCCGCCGTGGTCAGCGCCAGCACACTGGAGACGTTGACGATGCTGCTACCTGGCCGCATCACCCGCCCGCAGGCCTGGGCCATCCAGAAGGCTCCGTTGAGGTTGAGATCGATCACGGACCGGAAATGCTCGACGGATTCTCTGGTCGCCGGCACGGCCGTGCCTACGCCAGCGTTGTTGACCAGAACGTCGACGTGACCGAAGTGAGCCATCGCCGTATCGACCAACTCCTGGCAGGCGTCCGGATCGGAGACATCGGCCGGTACGGCAAGACACTCGCGCCCGGTGGCCTTCACCGCCTGCGCGGTGGCCTGCAGGCGCTCGGCGCGCCGCGCGGCCACGACAATGTCCGCGCCGGCCTCGGCGGCCGCCACGGCGAAGTGCACACCCAAGCCGGATGAGGCCCCGGTGACCAGCACCACCCGGTCATCGAGACGGAACCTGTCCAGGACCGACATGACCTGGCTCCCTTCACTATCTTCCGGTGCCGCTCGGGCGAGGCCGCGACGGGCCTACAGCGTCAAGCCACCATCGACCGGCAGCGTCACTCCCGTGATGTATCCCGCCTCGTCACTGGCGAGGAAGCAGACGGCGGCCGCGATCTCGCTCGGGTCGGCGAAGCGTTGGATCGGGCCGGTCAGCTCCGGGATCCGTTCCGGTGGGATGGTGGCCGTCATGCGCGTGGCCGCGTTGGGCGAGATGGCGTTGACCGTGACCCCGAATGCGGCCAGTTCCTTGGCCGCCGTCATGGTGAAGCCGATGATCCCGGCCTTGGCGGTGGCATAGTTGGCCTGCCCGCGGTTGCCGCGCAGACCGGTGTAGGACGTCACGTTGACCACCCGGCCGTACCCCTGCGCGCGGAATTGGGGCACGCAGGCGCGGGTGAAGCGGAACGTACCCCCGGCGTGGACGCCGAGCACCGTCTCCCAGTCATCGTCGGTGAGCTTCCACAGCACCCTGTCGCGCAGCACGCCGGCATTGTTGACGAGCACGTCCACCCGGCCGGTCGCCGCGATCGCCGCCGCCACCACGCTCTGCACGTCCTCCGTGCGACTGACGTCAGCTGGCACGGCGATCGCACCGACATCCGCCGCCGCGGCGGCGAGCTCATCCCGGTCGTAGTCGACCATGAACACCGTCGCTCCCGCCGCCCGGAACCGCCCGGCGACGGCCAATCCGATGCCCCGTGCCGCGCCGGTCACCAGGACCGTGCGACCAGTGAAGGCGAAGGCAACCTCGGTCAACAGCACTCCCATCGAACCGGTGAACCCATCAAACTAAGCGATCGCTCAGTCGCTGAGCACTCGCTTACAATGCCTCGGGGAGCGACCACGAGTCAAGGGTTTAAGGAGGCGAGAGCGATGGCCACGGACTCACCGGCCGCGCGGCGGATGCGGGAGGCAGCCATCGCCGAGTTCGCCGAACGGGGATACGGAGCAAGCAGCACGCGCGACATCGCCGCACGGATCGGACTGAGCGCCGCCGCCATGTACCCGCACTACCGGTCGAAGGAGGAGCTGCTCTACGCCATCAGCGTCGATGGCCACCGCGGCGCGCTGGAGGCGCTGCGCTCGGCCGACTCCGCCACCGACCCGCCACTGCACCGACTCAAGGCGGTCGTCGCCGCCTTCGCACACTGGCAGGCCCAGCACACGGCCCTGGCCCGGGTCGTGCAATACGAGATCCGGTCGCTCACCACAGCCCACTACCGCCACGTCCGGCAGCTACGTCAGGACACGACAGCCGTGCTCCGAAAGATCCTGGTCGCCGGACAAGCCAGCGGCGACTTCGACGTCGAGCCCGTCGAAGGAATACTCCTGGCCATCTCCTCGTTGTGCGTGGACGTCTGTCGATGGTTCCCGTCAAAGACGTTCAGGCAGCCGGGCCAGGTTGGTGCGCTCTACGCGGACCTGGCCGCCAAGATTGTTGGACGGGGCGCCGGCGACACCACGACACCCGGCGACTGAACTCCACGACGCGAGACGGATCCGGTGCACTCGGTGCGCCCCTCGGCTAGCTCAGTCCCGCAGACTACGAACGGACCCCCAACCGCTACCCCGAACCAGGTCGCGGCGTAACCCGGTGTCCACACCCGAGGGGAACCTCACACCTCCCGGTTCCAGGACTGAGCCAGGCCGCTCGCACTGCCCGGCACAGGGTTCTCGGGTCACACCATCCGGCGGCATCGCAGTTACATTCTCACTGTCACTTTCACGCGTCGTCGACACGAGGGGCGAGACGTCCCGGTCAAGCGGTGATTCTCAGCTTTCGGGGCCGGTGACTCCAACAGACGCACATCCGCGCAACCCGAGCAGGGATCGCCGCCGAGCTGGCCGGCCACGTCCTGCTCACCTGACCACCACCCGACCTACCCCCACTCGACGATGCGCCCGGAATCACGGGCTGTCGGACCTGCCCGGACGAGATTTCCGGTAGGCACAACGTCGGCCTCGCGCTGTTCGAGCAGGCCCTCACATTCGGCGATCTTGCCGACCGTATTGTCGCTGCACCGCGTACCACCGCCAGCATTCAATCCACGGCCGCTGCGTCACTCCTCGTGCTGGCTGGACCGGAATCCCGCGCCCGTGTTGGCGAGGCCGAGCACGCGCAGGCCCTTCTCGGCGTGCTCGTACAGCTCGGCGCCGAAATGGAACACCTCGTGGCGGTCCAGTTCCTTTGCGACGTTGCTCCGTGCCCCGATGCTGTACGTACGGGCCGCCCGGAACTCGGCCTCCATGCGCATGGCCGTCCGCACGTACTTGACGGACTTGAGCGCCTCACCACCGCCGAACGCGAACGCGCCCGCCGCGTCGAACGCGGCGCCTCCGTAATTGCCCTCCCGCAATTCGCGGCCGGCGTTGATCATATCGGCGCTGGCCGCGATGGTCGCGCAGATCGCCGAGCACGGGGTGAAGGCGAGGATGCCCGCCACCAACGAGATGCCGCCGAGCACGTTCTTCGGTTGCGACAGCCAGTGGCCCACGCTGTGCAACCAGCCGTGGTGCTGCTTGGGATGGTTCTGCGGTGCCGCGGGCTGCGGCAGGGTGACCGGTTGGTACTGGTTGCAGAACGGGTTCGGGTCGCCGAGGGCGCACGGCATGGCGGGCAACGGCGGCGCGGGCTTCGTGAAGTAGTGCGGATCGCAGATCCAGGCCGGGCACGCGTAGTAGGTGACGTGGCCGCCGCCGCTGCTCCGGCTCCGGCCGGAGGAGTGGTGGCCACCCGAGTGGTGGCTGCCGCCTGAGGACGACGGGTACGGCACGCCGCACCAGCCGTGCCCGCTGGGGCACTCCACCATCAGTCCGCTCGGGTCGGCGAACGTGGTGGGGTTGTCGGCGGCGTAGGCGTAGGGGTTGGCGCTGGCGGGCTGGTCGTTGTTGTCCTGCGGGTCGGGGGAGAGGAATCTGCCGACGGACGGGTCGTAGTACCGGGCCCCGAGCAGGTCCAGCCCGGTGGAGGTGTCCTGGACCTTGCCGAGGAACCCGCGATCGCCGGGGATCTGGTTGGCGGTGCCGCGCGGCGCACCGTAGGGCAGGTAGAGCTGGCGGCTGACGGTACCCGTGGCGGTGATGGACAGCTGTTCGGAGCCCTGGTCGTCGGCGGCCAGCCAGGTCACCCCGGCCGTGGTGCGTTCGGCGACGGTGGCGCCGTCGGAGCCGGTGCTGTAGTACCGGGTGGTGACGGGTGCGGTGCCGCCGGTGCTGGTCAGTTCGGTGTTGTCGAGGAACAGGGTGGTGGCGCCGGGGTCGCGGCGCAGCAGCCGGTCGCCGTCGGTGTTGTAGATGAACGAGGTGGTCTTCCCGCCGCTGGTGATGGTGGCCAACTGGTTGTAGACGTTCCAGGTGAGCGTGGAGTTGGTGCCACCGATGGTCTTGGTGGTGAGGTCCCCGTTGGGGTCGTAGCCGTAGGTGTCCCCGCCGATCGCGGAGACCGCGTGCGGGCGTACCGCGTTCGCGCCCTGGGTGGGATAGATGTAGGTGGTCGCCACTCCGTTCTGGGTGGTGGCGGTGATGTTGCCGGCCCCGTCGTAGCTGTAGCCGAGGTTGTACGGGGCGGGGCCGTTGGTGTCGGCCGGGTGGGTGCAGTCGGTGGTGTTGGTGTAGGCGGAGGTCAGCCGGTCGCGCCCGTCATAGCCGAAGCACTGGGTCTGGTTCGCGACGTGGTCGGTGACGGCGGTGACGTTGCCGGTCCGGTCGTAGCCGTACTCGTCGTTCTGCACGGCGGTACCGCTGACGAGAGTCTTGATGGTCGACAGCCGGTCGGTGGTCGGTTCGTAGGTGTACTGGCGCTCCAGCGTGGCGCTGTACTGCCGGCCGGAAAGCTTGCCGTCGCCGGCGAAGCTGGTCCCGGTTACGTAGGTACCCAGCGGGCTGGCCAGGGTGTTGGGCAGGCCGAGGTTGGTGTACTGCTCGGTGACGGTCTCGGACGGCAACCCGCCGGCGGCCGGGTACGTGATGGACGTCTGGTGGTCGGCCCCGTCGTAGGTGTAGGCGAAGTCGTAGCTGCCGCCCAGGCCGGTCTCCGCGATCGGGATCGTGTACCGGCGCCCGGTGACCCGGTACCGGTCGTCGTACGAGGTGACCGCGTCCACATAGGTCTGCCCGCCGGCGTAGCTGGTGGACGTGGCCAGTTTGCCGATGGCGCCCGGTACGGTGTCGTAGCTCTGGCCGGTCAGCTGCGTACCGGTAGTGAGGTCCCCGAGCCAGGTCGAGGTGACCCGGTTCAGGGCGTCGTACCCGGTGGACAGCTTCTGCCCCTTGCCGTCCGTGGTCGAGGTGACGTTGCCGGCCAGGTCGTAGGTGGTGACACCCTGCCCGCTGTCCGGGTCGGCCACGGTCAGCCGGTGACCCAGCCAGTCGTAGGTGTAGCCGGTCACGTCGCCGTTCGGGTCGGTGACGCTGGCGATGTCCGTGTGGTCGGGCGTGTAGGTGTAGGTGATGTCCTGGTGGTTGGTGGCGTCCAGGTAGCTCTGCACCTTCGTGGTCTTATCGAACACGTCGGTCCACGTGACGACCTGCCCGCCCGAGGGCGGCACGGTCACCGTGTGGTCACCGTGGTCGGTGGTGGTGGTACGCCACAGCTCAGACCCCAGGGACTTGGTGATGTCGGCGGTCTTCTGCTCCAGCGAGTCGTAGACCGTGGCGGAGTAGGTCGGGATGGCGGACGCGGCCGGGTTGAGCAGTCCGGAGCCGGGCGCCGCGGAGTTGTAGAACGGCTGGGAGCTCAGTGCCTTGAGGCCCCGGCTGTCGTACCGGGTGACGGTGACCTCCCGGCCACCGGCCTGCGGCGAGGCCGACTGGGTCTCGACCGGCTCGGCGAACCCGTCGTCGTACTCGTAGCTGGTCAGCCACACCGCGCCCGATCCGGTGCCGGACTGGAGTTGCCGGCTGGTGATGACGGTCGGCCCGGTCGGCGGGGTGATGCCGGTCGCCGGGGTGTCGTAGCCGAACGAGTACGACGGTGTGCCGCTCGAGCGGGGCTCGGTCGGCAGCCAGATCGCGGTCAGCCGGCCGAGGGCGTCGTAGTCCTTCTCGGTCACCTTCCCGTTGGCGTCGCGCGTCCTGGTCGTCTCCCCGAACGCCGGGCTGGTCCACGTCGTGCTGGCCCGGTTCAGCGGGTTGGTGACGGTGACGCCGTTGGTCGGGTACCCGGTGGCCGGGTCGTACACGGTGGTCGTCAGGTGGCCCAGCGGGTCGGTCTGGGTCAGCACCCGACCCTCGTCGTCGTAGCTCTTGTCGACCGTGCTGTACGTAGCGTCGTCCACATAGGACCGCACCTCGGTCGGGTTGCCGTCGAACGGCGCGTTCACCGTGTCATCGATGGACGTCGCCCCGTCGTAGAGGGTCACCGTCCGGCTGAACACCGGGCCGGTGCACGAGCCCTGGCGCTTCTGCACCGTCTCCGGGTAATCGATCATCCAGCGCCAGTCTGACGTGTCGCGTGCATAGCTGGTCGTGGTACAGACGTCGTCGGTGGACACCGAGGTGTCCCCCTTGTCGGTCTCCGTGGCCACCAGCCCGTACGAGTCGTAGGTGTCGTCGGTCTCGCTGACCCGGTACGTGCCGTCGTCGAGCCGGTCCCGGGTCAGGTGCGTCGCCGGCCGGACCACGTGCGCGTTGTGCAACCCCGGCCCGTTGGCCGTGATGCCCAACACATCCGCGTACGTCCACCGCTCGCCGGACAGCTCGGTCAGGCTCTTCCCATCGGCCTCAAGCCGATACTTCTGTTGCTGCAACTCCCGGCCCTGCAAGAAGTGCGAGTCGTCGTACTTTTTGCCGTCATAGTCGGTCACCGTGACGGGCGGCGTGGTGCCGTCCACCTTCACGTTCGCCGACATCCCCCGGAAGTAGGCGGTGTCGGTGACCGTCTTCTCCGCGTTGCTGCCACTACCCTCGGTGACCCGCACTCCGCCGTACCCGCGCCAGTCACCGTAGGACTGCTCCGCGTCCGGAGTGAGCATCCCGTCGTCGTGGTGCCACGCCGCGCCACCCAGGTAGGTGTAGGTATTCACCCGGCTCGGCTGCCCACCCACCTTGTCCACGTCGGTCACCGACGTCACCACGTACTTGTGGAAGATCCCCCAACCCGGATCCGCGCCCTCCGGCTTGAAATACTCCGGATAACACTCATCCGTGTTCGAGTCCCAGTGCCCGTTCTTGGTGTCGTACCAGCTGCTCCACCCCGACGCGGCGGTACCACCGGTGAAGCACCCGTTCTGGTGCCCGTACACCACATCGGTCTCCCCGCCGAACGAGTTGTGGATCGCGGTCAACCGACGCATCGACAGCGGCCGTACCCCCAGGCCGGTGTTGTAGTCCACCCGGTTGTTGTAGTTGGTCCCGTCAAAGGAGGTCACCGCGTCCCGGATCGTGCCGCCCACGTACCCGACCTCGCGCACGTAGTCCAACCACAACGACGAGTTGGAGCCGTCGCCTGTGGCCGGGAACGAATGCTTCAACTGCCACTTGGTCACCTCGTCGTACCCACCCGAGGTGTTCTGCACGTACGCCTGGATCGAGTCCAGCATGTCGCTGATGAAGAACGTCGGCGAGTTCTTGCTGCACGAACTCGAACACAGCAAGTCGGTCGGCACGTCCGGGTAGGAACTCGGGGAACTGGCCTGAGTCGGGCACGTCGGCTCCGGCGTGATATCCGGGTCGACGATCGCTACCCGCTGGGTGCACCGGTTGTAGTTCTGGAACGTGACATACGCCGGCGCCGGCGCGTCCGCGGTCCACACCTTGCCGTACTCGACCTTCGCCAGGTACCCGCCCCGGATATAGCTCAGAATGTTGCCCGACGAGGTGCGCTTGTACGTGTTGGTCTCGGTGTTGTAGAAGAACACCTGGTAGACCTCGTTCGGGCTGTGGATCTCGTCCACGTTCCACCGGTAGGTCTGCTTGCACGAGGCAAGGTTTGACTGGTAGCACGGCTCTCCGGAGTCGTCGCTGACCACCGGCACCGTCCAGTTCGAGTTCGTCGGCGTCGGCGTCGACCGGCGCTGATCCTGCCCGTACCCGAGGAAGTACTGCGTACCGTCCAGAGTGGACACCACCCAGTACTCCCCGTCGTTGTCGTCGTTCGGGCCACCGGTGTGGTGCTCGATCCGGTACGACTGGTCGTCCCGCATGCGGTACGAGCCGTCCGCCGCCTTGATCATCTCGCTGGTATGGCCGTTGATCGAGATCACGTAGGACGCGGCCGTCGGGTCTCCGGAGTACGGCGACGACCAGCACAGGTCACCCCAGGTGGAGTGGCCGTCGTCGGCGCACGGCTTGTACTCCCGCTCGATGTAGGGCGTATTGATGTCCCAACCCATCCCCACCCACGACGCCTGACTGTTGTGCTTCGAGGTACGCCCGTCCACCGTCCCCGAGTCGTAGCTCAGCGACAGATCCGGCGCGTCCCCGTACGGCGGGTCCGGCAGATCGATCGGATACGAGTAGGCGAACGCACCACCGGACTCGCCGGCCGTCCACTTCTCCGCCATGTTCAGATCCGTCGCCCGGTAGTCCCCGCTCTGCCCGGACATCCCCGAGTCGAGCGCGATCACCGCGCCATCCGCGGTTGTGTCCACCGCGGCGGACATCGTCTTCGCCGTGGTGTTGTTGTCCGCCGCCACCGGGGTTTCCTGCGAACACTGCGCCGCCGTGGGCGCCGTCGCGCACCCCGCCGGCAACCGCACCAACCGCAGCCGGTCCGCGAAACTACCCCCGTACGCCTGCGCGAACTGCGAGTAGTCCACGGTCAACCGCACCTGGCCAGGCCCCTGCCGCCCATCCGAACGACGCAGCACCAGAGCCATCGCGGTACCTGCGCCCAGCCTCGCCACCGTCGCATGGTCCAGGTTGCGCGCCGTCACCGTGGCCGGCGCCACCACGTTGCCACCCGGCGCCGCCACCGTCACCGGCAGGCTGCCCAGCCTCGCCGGACTCCCCGCGCCAGCGGCCGGCACCGATACCGTCGCCGACTCGGCGGCCGGGTAGCGGGGCGCGGCCAGGGCCGGTGCCGGCTTGTCCGGGTCGGCCTGCGCCGCCACCTTCGGCGCACCCCGACCCGGTACGGACGAACTGACCGTACCCGGCGGCGCCGTCGGTCCATGCCTACGCGCGGCCTGCGCCGCGGCGACGTCGGGCGTGCTCACCAGCACAC
>DASXOA010000475.1:0-3076 GCA_036494675.1 Rugosimonospora sp. | reverse complement strand
GTTGACAACCCGGGCCAGGCGCAGCCCGGCCGGCCCATCGGGTATGTGGCCGGCCCGTAGTAATGGCAGCAGTAGGCCGGTCAGGGCGAACGGGGCAAGGTGGTGGAGGGCGAAGTTCAGCTCGTACCCGTCGCTGGTCTGCTGCCGGTGTGGGGACATCACTCCGGCGTTGTTGATCAGAGCGTCGATGCGATCGGTCTGCTTGCTGACCAGGTCGGCAAAGGCGCGCTGGCCGCCGAGGGTGGCGAGGTCGAACGCGGCTACGACGGTCTGGGCGCCTTCGCGCCCCAACTCGGCGTCAAGAGCAGCCGCGCGGGCGGGATCGCGGCCCACCGCGATGACCCGGTTTCCCCGCCGGGTCAGCCTTCGGGTGATCTCCCGGCCCAGCCCGCTGGTGGCGCCGGTGACCACCACCGTGGCGTTCATCGGGTCGCCTTCAGCGCGGACAGGCCGAGGGTACGGGCCAGCAGCCGGTCGCGGACGCCGAGCGGAAGCCTGGCCAGGACGGCGAACACCCGGGCATTGCCGGCCACATAGTGGGTCTTCGGCCGCGGGCTCAGCGTGGCCGCCACGACGGCGCGGACCACGGTCTCCACCGGGTCCAGCCGCTGCTTGGCGGTGGCGGTCGCGACTGCCGCGAGCGCGGACTGGTAAAGCGTTACCGTGGCCGGGTCCGCTGCGGCGAGCGCGTCGGCGGCGGACTGCTCGGCCTTCGCGAAGATTTCCGTGGCGGTGCCGCCGGGCACCACCTGGACCACCGGCAGGCCCCATTGGGCCAGCTCAAGCCGAGCCGCGTCCGACAGGGACGCCAGCGCTGCCTTGCTCGCCGAGATCGGTGCTGCGAACGGCACCGCGATGCGCGCGGTGGGCGCGGTGATGTTGATGATGCGGCCCTGGCCGAGCCGCAGTTGGGGCAGGAACGCCTGCATCACCCGGACCGGGCCGTACACGTTGACCTCGAACTGGCGGCGCAGTTCCGATTCCGGTACCAGCTCCAGCGGTCCCTGCACGATCACACCGGCGTTGTTGATGACCGCGTGCAGTCCCCGACCGCCCTGCTGGTCGGCGATCTGCTTGGCCGCGGCAGACACACTGTCGGCGTCGGTGACGTCGAGAGTCACAGGCACCGCCCCGGCCAGCTGCGCAGGTGCCGGTCGGTGTGTCGCCGCGTACACGGTGATCCCGCGTTCCAGCAGCGCACGGGTGACTGCCGTGCCGATACCGGCGCCAGCACCAGTGATTAGGACAGCTCGTGAGTCAGTTGGCACCTGGTCCTCCAAACCTGTACTAGCGGACATGTTCCTTAGTACATGTGATACTCATTGAATCCGGGAAGCCGGTCAAGGGCCGGGTGTGTGACCGACGCCACGGCAACGGTTTCGATGAGGGAGGCCACGTGTCGCTACGACACGGACTGCTGGCCGAAGGGCCAGCCAGCGGCTACGACCTGGCCCGCCGCTTTCAGGAGGTACTCGGCGCGCTGTGGCCGGCCCAACGCCCCAAGATCTACGGCGAACTTGCGCGGATGGCCGCCGACGGACTGATCGACATCGACAGCCGCGGCCCCCGAGGCCGCAAGGCATACCGCATCACCAACGCCGGGGTAGCCGAGGTACGACACTGGCTGACCAGCGTCGAGGTCGACCACACGGTACGGCTGGAGCCGCTGCTGCGCTCGTTCTTCTTCTGGCTCATGGACCCCGACGACCTGGCCCAGCACCTGCAACGGGAGGCGCAGTTCCACACCGAACGGGCCGCGGCTTACCGCGCATATGCTCGGCGCAAGGACGCCGGCGAGTTCGGTAACACGCCCCAGGTGCAGGCCATGCGCATCACCATCGAAGGCGGGATACGGGTCTACGAGGCCCTCGCCGAGTGGACCCGCTGGGCAGCGACCTACCAGCTTCCCGACCACAACCACGACAACGAGACGGGCCACACGACCTGACTCCACTCACGCTCGACCTGCCACGCCACCCAACATTCGATCTTGAAACGGCCCGCCGTACACCGAGACGCCCCGCGCAACCCCCGGTCCAATCCGGCCCGGCCATCCGCGTCCCTCCGCCGAGCAAGCGACGCGCTTCCCGGACCGCACCCGACAAGCTCAGCGCGGATTCCGGGCCGCGAGCCACTCGTGCCGGTACGGGGCCAGGAACCCGATCAGGGCGGCGAGCATCGCGTCCGCAGCCTGCTCGGCGACCCAGTGTCCGCAGTCGGGCAGGACCACGGTTTGCACGTCGTCCGCGACGAGTTCCATCGTCTTGCCGACCTGTTCGCCGAAGCTTTCCGCTCCGCCGATCGCCAGGACGGGCATCGTCAGCCGCCGGGTCTTGCGCTGCTCGTTCTGCGCCTGACTCACCGGGAAAGCGCGGTAGAGCTCGAAGCTGCCGCGCAGCGCCCCCAGGTCGGCCGCGAGGAGGTCGACGTAGTACTTGACGGCGTCGGTGGACAGCTTCTTCTTTCCGGCCGATCCCGAAAACTTCGCGCCGAAGAAGATGTCCTCCCGCCCGCTGACGAGCTTCTCGTTGACCTCTGGAAGTGCGTTGAACGGGATGTGCCACAGGCGTTCGTTGAGCGGCGCGGGGAGGAACAGTGGCGGCGTGGGAGACACGCCGGGAAGCGGGGCTTCTCCGAGGGCCAGGCGGTCGACCCGGTCGGGGTGATCAGCGGCCAGGGCGTAGCCGATGAGCAGACCGGTGTCGCAGCCGACCATGGCGAACCGCTGGTGGCCGAGCGCGTCCATCAACGCCACCAGGTCGTTTGCGACGGTTGCGGTGTCGTAGCCGTCCCGGGGCTTGTCGGACAGCCCCATACCACGCTGATCGACCGCGATCACCTCGAAGTTCTCGGCCAGCGCCGGCATCATCAGCCGCCATGCGTACCAGGTCTGGGGCCAGCCGTGTACCAGCAGCAGCGGCGGCCCGTCGCCCCCGATGACCGCGTGCAGGCGCAGCGCCCCGGCGTCGACGTACCGGCTGGTGAATGTGTCCGTGAACCCGTCCGGCAGGTTCGGAGCCTGCGAGACGGAGCCGGGGCAATCTGCGGCGAGCGGGCCGGTGGACGAAGCGGTCAT
>DASXOA010000474.1:0-4408 GCA_036494675.1 Rugosimonospora sp. | reverse complement strand
TCCCCGCCGACCCACCTACAAGATCAAGCGCCCAGCACCTCAGCATCGGGGAGGCTGAACCTGGATCCGTGGATCAGCTGAGATAGTGATCTTGGGTTCTTTTGATCATGTTGGTGTGGTGTCGGGGCGTGCTGGTGCTGCTGGTCTGTCCAGCGTTTCCACTGTGGGGGTGGTCGGGCCGGTTGTCGGCGGGATGGACTCAGGCGGCGGCCGGTATGGGCTTCATGGCTTGGTTCCACAGCTGTAGCCAGGCCGGCGCCCAGGGCCAGCGGCTGGGTAGGTGCAGGACGGGTGTGCGGGCGGGTCTGGCCAACCGGGCCGGGACGGCGATGATCCGTCGTCGCAGGGTCGCACCGCGGGCGACGGCGTAGGTGGTGCCGGCCAGGGTGGCGGCGGCGCGCAGCAGGTTGTGGGCGAGCGCGGCGCACAGCACCCACGCGGAGTTCGCGCCGAACCGTCCGGACGGCAGGTGGGCCAGCGGGCCGTCGATGAGGTCGGCGAACACGGTTTCGATGATGGCGTGGCGGCGGTGGACGATGTCGGCCTGCGTGGTGGGCAGGTCGGTGTTGGTGACGAACGGGTGGTAGCGCCAGACCGGGAACAAAGCGTCGGGGTAGCGGGCGTCTTTGACTCGGCGCACGACCAGTCGGGCGGTGATTCGATTGGTGGTGGAGGCGAACGCGGTGTAGGGCACTTCGGCGACTTCGGCGTCAGAGATCCACGCGCCGGTGGCGGGGTCCTGGACCGCGCCGGGGTAGCGCACCGGGGTCCAGGCCGTGTCCGGGATCGAGGCGATGGCCCGCTGGATAGCTCGGTTCTTGGTCATGACCAGAGAGGACTCGGCGTTGCCGCGTCGGCACGCCCGGACCACGGCGCGGCTGACGTAGGCGGAATCGCCGCGCACGAGGATCTTCGCGCTCGCGCCGGCCGCGCGGGCGGTGACGATCGCTTGGGCGACCATGCGTCCGGCGCCCTTGCCCGAGCCGGTCTTGCCCGCCCGCAGCCGCATCCCCGCGATCACCGGGGCGGCGTGCGCGGTGCTGATCGTGGTGGCCAGTGGTGAGAGGCCTTTGCGCAGCACCTGCTTGCCGGCGATCTTCGTGTGCCCGTAGCTGGCGCCTTGCTTGCCGTGCCCGAACACCGGTCGCAGCAGCGAGTCGATGTCGATGACCGCACGCGCTTGGATGCCGGGCAGCAGCCCGCTGAGCGGCATCAGGTTGACCAGGTGTGCGCGCAACACCGACGCCAGCTGCAGCGTGTGGCCGTGGGTGAACATCTGTGGAGCGCAAAACTCGTCTATCGCACTCGGGTGGTGATCGATGCGCGTGGTTCGGGGATTCATCGCCTTCCCGGACCACAGCCGACGCTCGGTGGGCGCGATCACAAGGCTCAATGAAGTGTCTAGCATTCTGATTCGTGTGTCAGGAATTTATGTCGTCGATCGACGTCGCTTCGCCGCTGCTCGATTAGAGATTCTTGTAATTCAAGGGGAATTGGCGGACATGTTTGAGATTTTTCGAGTAACACGACCGACAATGCTCGACATTCAATTGAGGTTTCTCTATCTTCCGGGGCGGAGGTGTGGCTGATGAGTAACGGCAACAGCACCCGCCGCCAGGCGTTACAGGCCGCCGGACTCGTGCATCCCCGTCCGGATGCGGTGACCGCCGGCCTGTTCTGCAGCGGCGACCCGTTCTTCTTCGCCCTGGACAAGGTGCAGGTGAAGTACGAGATGCTGCGGGCGCATTTCGGCGACGGCGAGACGGTCACCGCGGCCGCGGCCGCGCATGGCTATTCCCGTGCCGAGTTCTATCTGGTGGCCGCCGCGTTCGAGCGCGCCGGGATGACCGGCCTGCTCGATGAACGCAGGGGCCGGAAGGGACCGGTCAAGCTCACCGTGGATGTGCAGGCCTTCCTCGATGGCTTGGACCCGTGCTCGGCGGCCGAGGCCGCTGCCGCGCTGGCCGAGGAGTTGGGCGTGGAACTGCACCCGCGAACCATCCAGCGGGCTCGACGGCGATGAGCCGATTCTGGCCACCGGCGGAGCCGCTGCAGCACGTCTACGAACGGCTGCGCGCGGCGGTGCTGGCCGGCGGCCGGCTGCCTGACGAACTGTCCGCCGCGCGGTTCGCGCGCCGCGGGCTGGCCGGCTTGATCATCTGGCCAGACGCTGAGCCGGTGTTCAGCGCCGACCTGATCGGCGCCGCCCGCGCGGCGTGGACGCCCTACGCCGATCCGCGCGACGCGGTGCTGGCCGCCACCTACCGGCTGCTGCTGGACAACACCGCACGCGCCCACGCTGCGCGGCCGGTGATCAGCCATACCCCGACGGCCTGATCGCCGCGGGGCAACACCGATGAGCCGGCGAACCGTGAGCTGGCCGAGCGCGAGGAGCATGTCATGAGAGTGGGCATCTACGCCCGAGTGTCGACCGACACCCAGCAAGCCCGCGCCACGATCGGCTCGCAACTGCAGACGCTGCGCGACCGGGTCGCCGCCGAGGGCGAGGAACTGGTCGAGGAGTTCATCGACGACGGCTACTCCGGGGCCCGGCTAGACCGGCCCGGGCTGGACCGGCTCCGTGACGCGGCCGAAGGCGGCGCTATCGACGCCGTCTGGTGCCTATCACCGGATCGGTTGGCCCGCTCCTACGCCTACCAGATCCTCATCCTCGACGAGTTCGCCCGCTACCAAGTGCCGATCCGGTTCACCGACGCCCCACCCCTAGACGATCCACAAGGACGTCTGCTGGTGCAGATCCAAGGCGTCATCGCCGAACACGAACGAGCCAAGTTCGCCGAACGCGGACGGCGCGGCAAGCTCTACCGTTCCCGGGCCGGGGAAGTGCTTGCCACCAAGATCCCCTACGGCTACCGACGCGTCCCCCGCGGGCCGGACGGCCCCGCGCATCTGATCATCCACGAACCCGAGGCGGCCGTGGTACGCCGCATCTTCGCCGACTTCCTGGCCGGCGACAGCCTGCGGCACCTGGCCGTCACGCTCTCCGCCGAGGGCATCACCTCACCGGCCGGCAAGCCGGTCTGGCGGCTGTCCACCATCTGCCGGCTGCTACGCAACGACGCCTACGCCGGACGGCTGTACTGGAACCGCACCCAGAAGAGCTACGACCCCGCCCTGGGCCGCGCCCGAGCAACCCTGCGACCCCGCGAGGAATGGATCGAGATCCCGATCCCGGCGATCATCGACGACGCCACCCTCGAGGCCGTCGCGGCCACCGCCCGGGACAACAGCACATACAGCGCTCGCCGCACCGAGCCCGACACCTTCCTGCTGCGCCGCCTGCTGCGCTGCGCGCACTGCCAAGTCAAGCTGAACTGCTACCGGGCGCGCCGCAACAACACCACGACCCGCTACTACCTGTGCCCGCACCGCGACCCCTGGCGCGCCGGCGGCGCCGCGCACCGCTGCCCAGAACGGCGCGTCCGCGCCGACGAACTGGACACCTTCGTCTTCGACCAGGTACGCGCCCTGCTCACCCGCCCGGACCTGCTCACCGCCGGCGGGGAAGCAGTCGCAGCGCACACCCCGGCACCCGACGACCAACTGCTCACCACGCAACTGGCCCGCCTGAAACGTCGACTCCAGAACGCGCACACCGAACGCGGGCGCGTCGCCGACCTCTACCAAGCCGGCGTGATCGACAACGCCGAGATGAGACGACGCAGCCGAGAAATCGACGCCCGGGCACGAGGCCTCGAGCAAGAACACCAGACCCTCATCGCCCGTCAGCGCGAACTCGCCAGCAACAACCAGCTCAACGCCAGCATCGCCAACTTCACCCAGCGCGCGATGCACGGCATCGACACCCTCGACTTCCACGGCCGGCAACAACTCCTCCGCCTGGTGCTCGACGACGTCCGCGTCCACGGCTGGAACGTCGAACTCCGCCTACGCATCCCGCTCGACGACACCCCACCCACCGACACCCCACCCACCGACACCACATACGTGCCAGGTGCCGGCAACCGCAGACATGCCCGGTCCGCTCGCAACTCCCGCACCCCCAAGGAGGCAGTGTCAACCATTGACCATTTGCGTTCCACACGTGAACTCGCGCAGGAACTGACCCAACGTCGTGGCCGCGTAGACACCGCGGAAAAGACTTTTCATGCCGCCGGAGCGGATCACGTCCAAGTCGTCGATGCTGTCCGCACCAGCGGCCATCCCCGCGATGATCGAGGTCAGCTTCCCGACCGGATTCGCGTCCGCCGACTTGACCTTCGTCGCCGCCGGATCAATCCGCACCTTCGCGCCGATCAGCTCGGACAGCTCAGCTCGTTCGGCCAGCGCCAGCACCGGCGCCAGCCCGGCCAACGACACGAGGTTGGCCTCATCGAACACCACAGTGGCACGCGACCACGCATCAGGTAGCTTCACTTCCAGTGCC
>DASXOA010000473.1:0-3430 GCA_036494675.1 Rugosimonospora sp. | reverse complement strand
ACGGCGTCCGCCGCGGCCGCCGACCAGGGTGCCGCCGACGGCTCCACGGACGCCGCCGGCGGGGCGGGTGCCGCGGGCGCACCGGCGCTTCCGCCCGGCGCCGATCCCGCGCTGGGCAAGGAGCCGACCGTCACCGCCGGCACCGGTGACCTCACCAAGCTCGTCGTCACCACGCTGATCCAGGGCACCGGCCCGGCGGTCAAGGCGGGGCAGAACATCACGGTGAATTACATCGGCGTCACCTACAAGGACGGGAAGAAGTTCGACGCGTCCTGGGACCGGGGACAGCCGGCCAGCTTCCCGATCGGCGAGGGCAGCGTGATTCCGGGCTGGGACCAGGGTCTGGTCGGGGTCAAGGTGGGCAGCCGGGTGCAGTTGGACATCCCGGCGAGCCTGGCCTACGGCGACCAGCCCGCCAACGGCGCGCCGGCCGGCCCGCTGCGTTTCGTTGTGGACCTGCTCGCCGCACAGTGACCCCGGCGCGGCCGGTGCGTGGCGCTTATCCACGGCCTTCCTCGGGGGCCGGCTCGGGCGCGGCCGGGGAGCGTAGCCGCACGTACGGTTCGTCCTGCGGCCGGTGCCCCGCCCGGATCGCCCGGCCGCGCTGCAACTCGGCGTCGAACTCCGCGCCCAGCAGCACAGCGAGGTTGGAGATCCACAACCAGACCAGGAAGACGATGACCGCCGCGATGCTGCCGTAGGTTCTGTTGTACGAGTCGAAGTGCGTCACGTACAACGCGAACCCGCCGGACACCACCAGCCAGATGACGACGGCGAGCACGCCGCCCGGGCTGACCCACCGGAAGCCGCCGTGGCGCGCGTTCGGCGAGGCCCAGTAGAGGACGTCGAAGAGGACCGCGACGATCGCCACGAGTACCGGCCACTTCGCGATCCCCCAGATGGTGACGGCGGTGTGCCCGATGCCCAGCGCGCCACCGACCGTCTCGGCGAGCCGGCCGGTGAACACGACGATGACGGCCGACGCGGTCAGCAGGATTCCGGTCAGGATGGTGAGACCGACCCGGATCGGAAGTCTCTTCCAGATCGGGCGCCCCTCCGGTACGTCGTAGATGGCGTTGCTGGCACGCATGAACGCGCCGACGTACCCCGACGCCGACCACAGCGCACCGGCGAGGCTCACGATCGCGATGAGACCGGTGGCACCCTGCCGGCTGTGCTGCAGGCCGGACACGGCGCCGTTGAGGATCTCGTGAACGGCTCCGGGCGCCATGCCGGCGATGTTGTCCACCACGGCCGTCGTCGTACCGGTACCGGTCAGCCGCAGCAGCGTCACCACCAGCAGCAGACCGGGAAAGATCGCCAGGATCCCGTAGTAGGTCAGGGCGGCCGCCCAGTCGCTCAGGTCGTCGCTCCCGAAACTCTTGACGGTCCGCCCGGCGGCGGCGAACCACGAGCGCGCCGGTAGGCGGTGCAGTTGCGCGGGGCCTTCGTCGGCGGTGGGGGGTACCGGAACCAGGCCGGCCGTGTCCCGCTCGCCGGCCCGCCCCGGGGCCGGTTCGTGGTTGTCGGTCATGGGCACCTCCCGGCGGTCGGGTTCCGCGGATTCCACGGGTCAGTCCGGCCAGTGCCCGGTGAACCGGCGTACCCCGGTCGCGCCGGCCCGGTCGACCGCCGCGCGTACCACCGAGAAGATCGCACCCTGCAACGCCGCGGCGGCCAGGATCTCCACCCAGCCGCGCTCCTCATCGGTGGCGTGCGGTGCCTCGTCCTGGCCCGACGCCCGCTTCCAGATCTGCCGGAACACCAGTCCGGACAGCGCACCGGCGGCGGCACCGAGCACCAGGCCGACCGGCTTGTACGCCACCTTGCCCAGCACACCGCTCATGACCGCGCCTCCGCATCCGACCGCCCGGCACCCCGGACACAGTGCAAGTCCCCGATCCGGTGGTCGGCTACACCTCCGATCGACGGCTCGCCGCGGCGAAGTGGGCCTACGGGCCGAGGTAGACGCTCGACGAGAGCCACGTCGGACGGGGCAGGCCGAATTGCTCCTCGAGCATCAGCTCGGCCTGGGTGAGCGCGCCGTAGACCCAGCCCTGCCCGGTCGACCACGCCGATCCGCAGACGTACAGGTTGGCGTCGCGGATCGGGTGGCGCATCCGCGGCATGATCTCCCAACTCTTCGCCCCTACCTGCCAGAAGTGGTAGGCCGCTCCGTACGGGTCCTGCACCCAATCCTGGAAGTAGGCCGACGTCGGGTCCGGGATGCGGGCGTCGGGGCCGTGCAGTTCGCGTAGCTGGCGCTGGGCCTCGTCGACCAACGTCCCCGACGCTGCCGCGTCCATCGGCCGTGGCGGCCGGGTCACCGCCACCGGGGCGAGGCGATCCGGTCGCCGCAGCAACTCGTTCCAGAACTCCACGTCGGTGAGGTCGTTGTAGGAGGCCAGCAGCAGGGCGTTGTGGTTCGTGGGGTCGGCCCCGGGTTGGTTGCCCTCGACGCCCCAGTAGTAGACCTGGCGCAGCGGCAGATCGGTCACCGAACGGCCGGCATTCAGGCCGATGTCCTCCCACCACGGCCGGTCGTAGCCGAGGAAGAGCTTGGAGGCCGGCCTCGGGATGACCGAGCCGAGGTCGGACAGGAACTGGTCGCTGGCGAAGAGGAAGCTGTCCGGGTCCAGCAGTTCGATCGAGCGCTGGGGCATCGCCAGGATGACGTGGCGCGCCCGGACCGTGAGCGGCCGGCCCTGGGGCCAGACGGTGAGGGTGAGGGTCAGTACCTCTTCGCCGTCGATCGTCTCCCGTTCGATCCGGCGCACTTGGTGGTGGAGGTGGACGGTCCCGCCCTCCGCGCTGAACTGCCGGACGAGTTCCTGGGGCATCGTCTGGTAGCCGTTTCGCAGGAGGAGGTACTGCGGCGGCGGGGAGCCGACGAAGTCCGCCACCGAGGACTCCATCGCCTCGATGCTGTTGACGTTGTCCACCACCGAGCCGTAGCCGAAGCCGTCGTGGAGGAATGTCCACCCCTCCTGCCCGACGGCATCGAGCAGCAGGTTCCAGAACCCGATCTCGTAGAAGTGCCGGCCGCCGGTCGACGCCGTCGGCTTGATCTTGTCCCACGCCTGGTGGTCCATGTTGGCGGCGTTCGGGAAGAAGCGCTCGATGACCGACAGGAGCGCGTTGTCCGGCGTCATGCCGCTGATCGCGGCCGGTAGGTCGTAGGGCACGACCTGCGGGTCGGCGAACTGGGACAGGGTGAAGCGGTGCTGGCGCAGGTAGGCGAGGTTCTGCGGCTCGTCGACCGGGAACGGGCCCGACGGCAACTGGAGATGGGTCACGAGGTCGGCCACGACCGGGTGGTTGCTCAGGTAGCGCATCCCGCCGAGTTCGGCGTGCAGGTGTGGCATACCGGGCGGTGTTATCGAGAAGAGGCGGCCGCCGACGCGTTCGCTGCTTTCGAACAGGCGCACCA
>DASXOA010000472.1:0-5944 GCA_036494675.1 Rugosimonospora sp. | reverse complement strand
GCCGAGCCGGTGTCAGCGGTTTCCGGCGGCGGAGTGCCGGTCGGCCCGTACCGTCTCCAGCAACCTCAACCAGGTCTCGCTCACGGTCGGGTAGCTGGGTACCACGTGCCAGAGCGTCGACAGCGGCACCCGGGCGACGATGGCCACCGTCGCCGAGTGGACGAGTTCGGCGATGCCCGCACCCACGAACGTGGCGCCCACCACCGTGTCGCTCGCGCGGTCGATGACCAGCTTGGCCCGCCCCCGGTAGTCGTCGCTCAACACGTAGGTTCCGGCGAGCGCAGCCAGATCGTGTTCCGCGGTCTCGACGTCCAGGCCGGCGGCCCGGGCCTGCCGCTCGGTCATGCCGGCCGAACCGACCTCGGGGTTGGTGAACGTGACCTGTGGCGCCCCGACGTGTCCGGCCGCCGAACTGGGCAGCTCCGAACTGGGAAGCTCCGAACCGGGCAGACCCGAACGGCCTCCCGCCGCCCGCGCGGCGATCACCTCACCGGCGATCCGGGCCTGGTACTTGCCCATGTGGGTGAGCAGGGACCGCCCGCACACGTCACCGATCGCGTACAGCCAGTCGCCGCCGACCCTGCGGACGGTCTGCTGGTCGTCGACGTCGAGGAACCCGTCCGCGGGCAGCCCGACGGTTTCCAGCCCGATGTCCGCGGTGTTCGGAGTCCGCCCGGCCGCCACGACGATCTCGTCGGCGACGATGACCGATCCGTCGTCCAGGGTGACCCGGACCTCACCCCCGTGGGCCAGGCCGATGCCGGTGTCGCGGGCGTCCGGCCGCTCCACCGCGGTGATGGTCCGCCCGGGCCGCAGCGCCACGCCGCGCTCACCCAACGCGTCGGCGACCAGCCGCCCGGCGAACGGCTCCTGGTTGGCCAGGAGACCGGTGCCGCGGTAGACCACGGTCAGCTCGGCGACGCCCAGGCCGCGAAGCCAGGTCGCCGCCTCACAGGCCACCACGCCCCCGCCGTAGACCACCACGCGGCGCGGGATCTCGTGCAGGTTCGTCACGTCCCGCGACGTCCAGGGCAACGCCTCGCGCAGGCCGGGAGTCTCCGGTACCGAGGGGGAGGAGCCGGTGTCGACCACGACCGCGTGCCGCGCGTGGAGCAGCCGGGTGGAACCGTCCCGGCCGGTCACCCGGACGGCACGCTCGCCCGCCAGCCGCCCGTACCCCCGAACCACGTCGATGTCGTTGTCCAGTGCCCACTTCACCTGCGAGGCGTCGTCCAGCTGATTGACGATGGTGTCCCGCCGGGCCAGCACTTCCGTGGCGTCCAGGCTGGCCGACACGCCGCGCAGGTGGTGGGCGGCGTCGACGGCCTCGACCGGGCGCAGCAACCCCTTGCTCGGCATGCAGGCCCAGTACGAGCATTCGCCGCCGAGCAGCGCGGCCTCGACGAGAACCGCTGTCAGGCCGGAGAACTGGCTCGCATACTGCGCGGCGTTCTCACCGGCGGCGGCGCCACCGAGCACGATGACGTCCCACTCGCGACGGTCGGGATCAACGGCGGCGGCCCGGTCGGCGGTGGTGTCCGGGGACGAGGAGTCCGGGGACGAGGAGTCCGGGGATGAGGCGTCGCGGTCATCTGGCCCCTGCGAGCTGGCCATGGATCCTCCCAAAACCTCGGCGTCAGCCCATCACGCTACAGGCCCGCTCCGAGCGGGGCGCGGCGTCGGGCTTCGACGGCGGTTGCCGCGTGGCGAAAGGTACCCCGTCCCCAAGAGGACTTTGGCGTCCAGTTTGGGTGCCGTTCGGTCGCCGGCTTCGCTGACCCCCGTCCGCGAGCGCGTCCCGCCCCCGGTCGCGAGCGCGTCCCGCCCCCGGTCGCCTCACGGGAGACGGGACCAGGATCGTCTCATCGGGCAAGATCGTCCGCCCGATTGGATAGCGCTTCGATAGCCGGTCCGCCGAGCGCCTTTAGCCATCAATGGGAAGAAATGCGTGCGGAAACCGCGCGACCCGGGTGCCGTGGCGCCGGATCGAATTACCGACGGGACATCGACCGGACCATTCACGCCATTTCGGCGCGGCGCAATGGGACAACGGGTACAGAGGCGTTCGCGTATTGTTCCGCCGTTAGATCAACACCACTCCCCGGAATGGAACACGTACATGTCGATCGACCAACAGGGTCCTCCGCCCGCCGGATCGTTCCCCCCGGTCGCACCCGCGCCGCCGACGCCCCAGGGCACCAACGGGCTCTCCATCGCGGGCCTCATCCTCGCCATCTTCGTCGCGCCGGTCGGTTTCATCCTGAGCATCATCGGCCTGGTTCTCGCGGGGCGCAGGGGCCAGAAGGGCAAGGGGCTGGCCATCGCGGGCATCGTCATCTCGGTGCTCATCATGGGCGGTACCACGGCGGCCGTCGTCGCCCTCGGCGGGAAGGTCGCGACGCTGACCGACCCCGGCTGCACCACCGGCAAGTCGGCGATCCTCGACAACGAGAGCAAGGTAAGCAACCCCGACACCATTAAGGACGGGTTGCAGGCGACCATCACCGGGCTGACCGCGGCACAGGCCAAGGCCAAGCACGACAACGTCCGCACCGCGCTGAGTAACGTCGCGGCGGACTACACCGGTCTGCTCAACAACCTGAACGCGGGTACCGCGCCGTCGCAGGACGCGCTGAACAAGGCGCAGGCCGACGGCGACAAGCTGGACTCACTGTGCACGGTGAGCACCAACTGACCGGGTGACCGGTTGACCGTGGGGGACCCGGGCCGACGAACGCTATCGGCCCGGGTCCCCGCGTCATGTCCGCGGTCAGAACCGCCGGGTGAACGGCAGGGGCCTGCGCATCCGGATCAACAGCAGAAGCGGCACCAGCACGTAGGGCAGGTTGAACGACAGGAACTTGGCCGGGTTGTGGGTACGCAAGGCAGGCTCACCGAAGAACTCGACCCCGAACACGATGATGCCGGTAATGGAAACGATCATGGTCGCGTAGATGACCGATGGCAGCTGGATCCAGTTCTTCCCGGTCAGCAGCGAGAAGACCAGTACCAGATAGAACGGCATGTACCCGAAGGCCGACAGGCCGGTGACGATGCGCATCCAGTCCGGCGGGTTCATGAACAGCGGGTCGGCGTCGTGCGCGTACCAGTAGTTCGACTGCACGAAGAAGTTGGTCGACGGGTGGGAGAAGTTCACTCCCACCGTGGGCAGCAGGTCGCTGATGACGGACGTCACCGCGAACGCCGCGAACACGACGGCGAGGAAGAGGTCGATCCTTCGCCTGGACAGCGCGAGGTTCGCCGGAACCGGGGTGGTCATGGTCCGCGATCTTAGTGGTCTTCTCCGTTGGTCCGTCGGGGTCGGCGCCCGGCAGTGATCCGGATCAGCCGGGCATCGGCCCGAGGATCTCGCCGTACCAGTCGGCCGGTTCGGTGTCGCGCACGTGCTGGGTGAGTACCCATCGCTGGCCCTCGGGGTCGGCGACGACGGCCTGACGCACACCCCACGGCCGATCCGCCGGCTCCTCGAGGATCGAACCCCCGGCGCTGCCCGCGCGCTCACACGCCGCGGCGACGTCCTCGACGAACACCTGGGTCAGACTCGAGGTGTCGGCGAGCGGGCCGGTGCGACGGCCCAGCAGGATGATGAAGCCATTCCGCTCAAGTTCGACGTGCCCCACCCAGCCGTCCGGCAAGGTCGCCCGGAGTACCTCACGAACGCCGAGCACATCGGTCAACCAACCGGCGACGGCCAGGGGATCGTCGTAGAGCACGCACGGCACGACGGTCGGATAGCCACGTTCGGGGTCATACACCACTGGCTCCTCGACGACGTGGATCGGGTCACGGTCGTAGGGCGAACGGTACGCCTGAGCGCCGGGGGCAGTGCTCGCCGGCCGGCGGATGCGCCCGGGGCCGGGCGGCAATGCTCGCCGCCCGGCCCCGGTTCCGGTGGCCAGAGCCCACCGGATGGTGCGGTGCTTACTTATGGTGCGGTGCTTACTTCTTGACGACCGCGCCGGACTTCGGATCGAGGATGACCGGCTTGGCGTGGGGCTGTTGGTTGAAGTTGAACATGTTGGTCAACTTGCCGGCGCTGGCGTCGAACGAACCGTCGCCGACCCGGCCGGTCTTCCAGTTGTCCTCGATGAACTTCAGGATCGACGCCTGGTTGGTCTGCGTGTGGTCCACGAAGTTCGTCTTGCTGTACGGGCTGATGACCAGCAGCGGCTGACGCGGGCCGTTGCTGCACCGGTCCTGGTACCCGTTGAGCGGCTGGGTCTTGTTGGTCGGGGCGCACAGCGCGGCCTGGTCGTTCGCGGCATCGCTGGAGCCGTTGGTGATCGGCGGGCTGACGTGGTCGTACCAGCCGTCCGAGTCGTCGTACGCGACGACCACCGCGGTCGACGACCAGTCCTTGGACTTCTGCAGCTCGTTGATGGTGTTGACCAGGAACGTCTGCTCGTCCAGCGGGTCCGAGTACCCGGCGTGACCGTCCTGGTACTCACCGGGCTTCAGGAAGCTGACCGCGGGCAGGTGGTCGGCCTTGAGCGCGGAGTCGAAGTCGGTCAGGTCGTACTGGTGGTTGGCCTGGTCGGTCTGGCCGATCTTGGCAACCGACGACGGCGGCAGGTGCTTCGGGTTGCTGGTCGACTTGTAGTACTCGAACGGGTTGTGGTGCGGGCTGTAGTCCACCACCGCGTTGCCGCCCACGTTCGTGTGCGAGGCGCCGCAGACCGCGTACCCGTTGGCGGAACCGGTCGGCCGGAAGCCGCCCTGGAACCAGCCCCAGGTCACACCCTCGTTGTTGAGCAGGTCACCGACGTTCGGGCCGGTCATCTTGGCCAGAGCGTTGGTGGAGGTGTGGTTGTTGTCCGAGCAGTCGTCGAACGCCGGGTCGGTGTCGCCGAAGATGGTGCCAACGCCGTTGGCGTTCGGCGAACCGACCAGGGAGCTGCTGACCTGCTTGCCGGTTACCGAGTCCACCGCTTCCACGCCGTGGGTCTGGCCCGAGATCAGGTTCAGCGCACCCGGGGTGGACGGGCCGAACGTCGTGTCGAACGAGTTGTCCGACATGGCGTAGTTCTGCGCGTAGTTCCACAGACCGGTGACGGTGTTGCCGTCGTAGTAGTCCATCACCAGGCCCGGCTGGCCGAAGATGAGCGGCTGGCCGGTGCACTTGTCGGTCTCGGTGAACTGGACGAACTGGTCGGACTTGCCGCCGTCGTACGCCTTCTGCTCCGCGCCGTAACCGTGGTTCTGGTCGCAGGTGAGGGCCTGGTCCGGGGTCAGCCGGGTCGGGTTGTACTGGTTCGGGTTGTTGGTCAGCAGCTGCTTGTCCAGGCCATTGACCTGCGGGGTACCCGGAGCGGCCTTGAACGGGGTTCCGTCCGTGTTCGCGGCCTTGGGGTAGGTCCCGAAGTAGTGGTCAAATGAGATGTTCTCGTCGAAGATAACCACGAGATGCTTGATCGGAGTAGCGGTCTTCACCGCGGGCTTCGCCTTGGCGTGGCCGTTGCCGGTCACACCGGCGAACGCCGGCGTGGTCGCGGCGGTGATGGCCAGCGCCGCAGCGACGACCACACCGGCGGCCGCCGCATGGCGAGTCCTTCTACTCCAGGTCTTGGGCTTGAGGCCCACTGTTCGCCTCCCTGCGAAATGACAGTCCTGCGCCAAGACTCTGGCTGCCTAGATCACCGCTGACCACCACCGGCCGGTGACCGCTGTCGGAACAGTAGGTGACGACATCTGGGGAGCGGGAGGTGCCGCATCGGCGGTCATCGCGGTCTCGCGGTGCCCGCGGCGCGCGATTCGCGCGTATCGGAGCGCCCCAAAGCGGCCAATTCCGGACCAGGCGGGACGGGCCAGGTGGGCCGGGGACCAGGTAGGACCGGACCTGGCGGGGCGGGACCTGGCGGGGCGGGACCAGGTAGGGCGGGACCGGGCGGGGCGGCACCAGGCGGGACGGGGATACGGCGACCCC
>DASXOA010000471.1:0-14903 GCA_036494675.1 Rugosimonospora sp. | reverse complement strand
GGCACCCGAGCCGTTCCGGGTATTCAGCAAACAGGTTGCGCTCTCGCCGTCGGTGCGTCCGCACCAGCCTCAGCGGGGCGGTGCGGGTATCGCCTTCTGGGTGAAGCTGGGCCGGACGCCTGGTGTGGCCGCGGCGGCGTTGAGGCCGCTGGTGTTCACGGTGTATAGGCGGCTCTGGTTGTCGGCATTGCGGAACACGAACGCCCAGGTCAGCCCGGTGCCCGGGTTGAAGGTGAACGCGGTGGGGTCGGTAGCCGCCGTGTCACCGTTGGTGACATTGACCCAGTCCCGCCAGACCCCGGAGCCTTGGGTGGTCTCGCCGGTGCTGTACACATTGCCGTCGGTGCCGCGGGCGACGATCTCGGTCTTGCCGCTGGCCGGGCTAAGTACCGCGGACGGCGACCCCGCCATTGCCGTCGACCCGATCGGGGTGAAGTCGGCCGGCCAGGCGCCCGACACATCCTGCATCTTCGTGACGATCACCCCGTCGCTGCCGCGGGCGAACACCCGCGTCCGGTAGCCGGGATAGATCACCACTGCGGGTGTTGCGGTCAACCCGCTGCCACCCAGGCTGGTCCAGGCCGACAGCGTGTTGCCCGTGACCAGGGTCGCGGTCCGCAACGCGCCGCTGGTGTCGACCGCGAACACCGCGATGCCGGTCTGCACCGTGGTCACCGTCAACGACCCGGTCAACCCGGTGACACCGAACGGATGCCATGAACCGAACGTGCCGTTGGCTCCCGATTGCGGCAGGTCCCACAGCTCTCCGTTCGCGTCCACCGCGAACAGGACCAGGCTGCCATCCGTCTGCCGCCCCACCACCGGTGCCGAGGCCATCGAACCACCGTTGTTCGCCCAGGTACCCCACGTGGTCGAGTTCGACGCCTGCAACGCCGACCATATGTTGCTGTCCCCGTGCTCGGCAGCCAACCGCAGCTGGCCGTTGGGCTGCACCGCCAGCGCGGGTAGGCCCGAGTACGCTTCGTTGGCTGAGATCACCGTCCACTGGACGCTCAACGAGTTCGAGGGATCCGGCTGGTGCCCGTACAGCACCTGACCGATGTTGTTCACGTAGGCGTACTCCAGCGCACCCACTGTCGCACCCGCGGCCGGCAACCCCTGCACCACCTGGGTGGGGGCGTACGACGCAGGCGCCACCGCCGGCAACGGATCCTCGAACCACCCCTGCAGGTCGACAATCAGCCGGATCGTGCCGCTGGAGTGGTTACGGATGCGCACCTTGCCCTCGGTGCCTGTCGTCACCGCTACCAGATCAGACCGGGCACTGCTGCCGGGGAACGCCGTGAGGCTGTACGGCGTGGGCTCGTTCCCGCCGACCGGCCACGCGGTCAGGTACCCGCCCGTCGCCGCGCTCGCCACCGTCAGGTTCAGCAACGCGCCCGCGATGTCCCGGGTGGGTAGCCCGTGGGTGCCGCCGACCTGGACGTCCACGGTGGCGCCAGCGGCGACCGTGGCGGTGTTGGTGTCCAGCAGCCGCACCGCGGGGACCAGGCGTAGGCCGGCACCGGTCGTCGGCTGGGCCGTGAAGTAACCCTCCGCGTCCAGGATGACGTCCACGGCGGTGGCGCCGTGATTGGCGATGGTAACCTTCCCGCCGCTGCCCAGTTTCGCCACGGCCGTGGAGGACGCCGTGCCGCTGACGTAGTCCACGGCGCTGTTGCCGGCGGTGGTACCACCCGGAAAAACGCCGATCCAGCCGGTCGAGGTACCGATCACGGTCACGTTCAGCATCGCCGAGCCGGCCGTGGTGGAGATCGGCGAGCCGGTCGCGATCGTCGCCGTGATGCTGCCGTTAGCCGGGATCTTCGCCTTCGCCACGCCGATACCGTTACGCGTGTCCACCAGCCGCGTCATGGGGACCGGCACGTAGCCACCACCCGTGGCGCCGGTCGTCGTGGTGAAGTAACCCTCCACCTCCACCACGATGTCACTCGTGCTGGAGGTGTACACGTCCGCCTTGCCGTTGGACCCGATCGGGATCACGGCCATGTTGGCCATGGTCTGGCCGGCGATCGCGTCGACCATCGAGCCGGGGTTGGGTCTTGGCGAGCCGTCCGGGTAAGCCATCAGATACGTGCTCGATGAGGCGACTGCCAACAGGCTGACCAGCACCGCGCTGACACCGGTGGAAGGCACCCCGGCTACGCCGGCGACTGGGAACACCGTCGTGGTGCCGGCGCCTCGGGTGCCCTTGGCGGCGCCGGTCCCGTTGCGGGTGTCCAGCAGGACGTGGCTTCCGGTGAGCGGGACGAAGTCGCCGCCGCGGCCGGCCGCGTCCGCCATCGCCCGGTGTGGCGTGGCCACCACGCCGACGGCCGCGAGCAACACAGCCATCAACGCGACAAGCAACCGCGCGGCCGGAACCGGGCCGCGACGCATGGACATCGTGAACATCTCTCCTCCGTAGGATCGCCGGCCCGCTCGGCCGGAGTACATGGGCATGGCGACGGGGCCGGTCACGCGGGAACGTAGCGGAATGAGTCGCCGACGCCCTGCGTGCCCAGGCCCATCGCCTGAAGAGACTTGTCGCGTTCACTGCGGCTGTCGAAGGTGCGAAACGTCCCGAGCACCCGCGCCGGCAAGTCGGCGGCGACATCGTCGATTATCGTGGCGAGGTCGGTGCCGATGGTCTTCGCGCTGTGATTGACAGCGCCGAGAACGATGAGATTCGTTCGAGAGTCGTCGAGGTGTTCTTCTGCGACTCCCATCGCCACGAGTCCTCGGCGAAGAGGCTCAGCGGACCGGGTCCGCACGGCCATCGCCGCCATGCGCTCGCCGTAGGCGCTGAGCACCCCGGCCACCCGGGGACCCAGGTCGTTCGTCATCGCCTGTCTCGTCTCAGTGGACCCGGACCGGTAGGCAGCGACCGCGGCGTCGACGAGCCGGTCCAGCTCATGTGGCAGGCGACGCCTGAGGTATCCGTCGAACTGTCTGTCGCGTAGGTATCCGAATACGCTCATCTACCACCTCCGGGTGCGGCGCACCCACATCAGGTCATCGGGGAGGCACAAGGTAGTCTCCGTTCCACGCGTATCCCGCCTGCAGCATCTGCTGCACCTCCCGTGCGTACACCGTCGGCTCGCTACGGCCCGCGTTCCAGAAGTTCGACTTGAGCGGTGAAGCCGTGTACACAGTCCCTCGCTGATCAATAATTGTCTGGATGTATGCGTCGTTCTTTGCCAGTGTCCAGTCGGGGATGTTCAGGTACGTGTGACCCGGCCAACTGCCGACGACCGCGGTATCCACCTGCCGGCCGAGAACGGGAGTTCCCTGGCTCGGGTGCCAGGCCTGCCCGGGACCGAGAACGTGGGTTGGCGCATTGGGCTTGGCCCATTGGTAGCATGCGCCGGCGTTGTGGACGAGTACCGGCGTCGAACCAGCGAGGACGTAGAAGGTGTGCAGCGTGTCGACGGTCAGGTTGCGTACGCGCTGGTCCGTCGCCGTCCACTTCTTGACCGCCGTGATCTGGACATACGTGCCGGCGGAGGTACGCAGCAGGTCGCCCGGCTTCAGGTCCGTCGCGTTGCGCCACTCCTGGAGGCTCGCGACCCAGAACGGGTGCGTGTCGGTGGCGACCAGCGTGCCGGTCCGCTGGGCGTTGCCGTCCCTGGCCGGCCCGATCCGGGCGGAACCGGCGACAGCGGCCGCGGCCACGGTCAACTGGACAAGGTTCTTGGTGCCCTGGCCGAGGATGGTGTCGGTGACCTTCTCCGGGCTGGTCTTACCCGTCGTCGGGTCGGTCGCGAGCACCTGATCGCCGTCGTGTACCTGAGATATCGGCTTGGTGCTGCCGTCGGCCATCAGCACCGGAGTGTCCTCGGTGAAGCTGTTGCAGCCGCGCACGGCCGGTGCCGCCGAGCCGGAGGCGTCGTCCGCCGCGATGCCGCCTTCGGTCGCGCCGCCTCCGAGCCTGGCGCCCAGACCGCCGAACACGGCTCCTTCGGCGCCGGACTGCACCACCGATGCCGCGTCCACGTGGCCGGTGTCCAGGTACTGCTGCGTCGCCGAACTGGCGGCCGAGGACAGCCCGCCGGCGATGATGCCGGCCGACAGCCCGCCACCCAGGCCACCGGTCGCGACGAACACCGCGCCGCCGACGAGTCCGGCCGCGCCACCGCGCACCGCACAACCCGCCACCGACGCGCCCGGCGGGCAGTTGAGCGCTCCGCTGACCGCGCCGCCAACGGCGAAGCCGGCGACCACGCACGCGGCCGAACCCGCACCGCCGGTGATGGCGAGGCAGCCGGCAGTGGTCAGCACACCGGCCGCGATCCCGGCGACCATGGGCAGTGCGGCCTGGGCGAACTCGGACACCTTCTGCGCGGCAACCGAAACGTCGTGGACGACGGTACCGGCCGCCGCGACGGCATTCTGGTAGATGACCTTCGCCGCCTTGGCCGCGTCGTTGACCACGTTGCGGGCCACCGCCACGACCGCGGCAGGCAGGTGCGCCACGGCGGAGACAACCTTCGTCAAGCCTGAATAGAGCGGCTTGACGGCGGCGACGATGGCCGGCAGCGGGTTGTGTTGGATCGCGTAGCTGACTGCGGCCTTGGCCGCGGAGGTCACCCGGTGGGCTGCCGCGATGGCGGCCTGCCTCGCCTGTTCCGCCTTCTGCGCGGCCCAGGACACACCGCTGGAGACGGCGTTGGCGACGTAGTGGTACGCGGTCGACACCGCGTGTGCGACGTAGTGGACCACGGTGCGTGCGGCGTGGTAAACGGCTACCGCGGCGCGGGCGATGAAGCTGGCGGCGGTGCGCGCGGCGGACCAGGCCCACATCGCCGCGCTGTAGAGCGCGTTGCCCACCGCGCTGGCCACGTGCGTGACGGTGTGCCACGCGGAACTGGCTGCATGCGCGACCGTGTGCACGACGCTGTGGCACCATCCACAGTGGAAGCTCGGCCATTCGCCGTTGGGGTCGCTGTTGTCCATCGGGTCGTCGGCGCCGTAAACGTACGGGTTGGCTAGCACCGAGTCACCGGAGGTGTACATCTGCGGGTCGGTGGAGTCGAAGGTGCCGGTGCCCGGCTGGTACCAGCGGGCACCCATGTCCACCTGGCCGGTGGTCGGGTCCGTCCAGTCGCCCTGGTATCCCAGGTCGGACTGGCTGGTTCCGCTGGACGCGGTGACGTTGCCGAACGGGTCGTAGGCGGTCGAGGCGTTCAGCGAGGACAAGGTGGTGTTGCTGCCGGAGAAGTCGCCGACCACGTCTCCGTGCTGGTCGGTGAGGGTCAGGTCGCTGTTCGAGCTCTGTCCCGCCTGGCCCTGCGCGACGGCGAGCAGGTCGTCGGCGGGACCGCGGGCGAACAATTGGCTGCCGTCGGAGGTCGGCTCGGTGTTCATGCCGTCGTAGGAGAACGAGGCACCGCCGCCCGTGACGGCCCGGTCTAGCCCGTCGTAGGTGTAACTCTGCCCGTTGTCGCCGACCATCCGGTCGAAGGCGTCGAACGAATACTGCTCCGTGTACCCGGAACTGGAGCGCGTGGCCAGGGTACCGCGCGGGGTGTACGAGTAGGTGTAGTCGCTGTCGGACAGCAGCCGGTCCCGCTGGTCGAAGCTGGCGGTCTTGGCGCCCGCCTGGATCCGGTTGCCCGAGTCGTCCCACCCGTAAGGCGTTGTGGTGTCGCCCGCGGTCCAGGACGTCATCCGGCCGGCCTGGTCGTAGCCGTAGGTGTTGATGGCCGCGCCCGCGGTACCGGTGGTGGTCTTCTGGGTTTCCCGGTCGTTGAGGTCGTACCCGTACGTGATGGAGGAAACGGCGGCGCTGGTGCTGTTGCGCACCGTGTCCGAGGCGAGCCGGCCGAAGTCGTCGTAGCCGTAGCCGCGGACCCGCCCGGCACCGTAGTCGACCGAGGCGACATTGCCCGCCGGGTCGTATCCGAGCGTCTGGGTAGTGCCGGTGAGGCCGTCGGTCAGTGTGGACAGCCGGCCGTTGGTGTAGGAGTAGCGGGAGGTACCCGCCGCGTCCACCCGGCTGGTCAGGTTGCCGTCGGCGTCGTAGGTGAAGCTGGCGTTGCCCGACGGACCGGTCGCTGACAGCAGGTCGCCGCGGTCGTCGTAGCTGTACGAGTTGGTGCCGCCGGGTGCGCTGACCGACTTGACGCGGCCGGCGAGGTCGTAGCCGAGGGTGCGGCTGGCGCTGGCGGCCTGTCCACCCGAGCCGTTCTCGCTGGTCAGGTTGCCGGCCGCGTCGTAGTGGCGCTGCCGCACCACTCCGCCGGGGGCGGTGAGCGTCGCCGGTTGCCCGTCCGCGTCGTAGGCCATGGTCCAGGCGCGGTCGCTGGCGTCGGACTGGGCCGAGGTGGCCGGCACGATCACCGACTCGGGCAGGCCGAGACTGTTGACGGTGTAGATGGTGGAGTTGCCGCGCCCGTCGGTGTAGCGGGTACGGTTGCCGGCCGCGTCGTACCCGAAGGTCGTGGTGATGGAGTGCGACGCGGACACCGGCTCGACCTGGCGCACCATCCGGCCCGCGGCGTCGTAGTCGTAGGTTGTGGTCGCGTGGTACGGGTCGGTCGACCCGGTCAGGTTGCCAGCCGCATCGTAGGCGTAGCTGACGGTGCGCAGCGTCGCGCCGGCCGGGGACACGTCCGACTCGCTGGCCGTGCGGCCCAGCGCGTCGTAGTCGGTGCGGGAGGTGCGGCCCAACCCGTCCGAGGCGCGCACCTGCCGCCCGGCGAAGTCGTAGCCGTACTGGCTGACCACGTCCGACGGGTCCGTAGACGAGGTCAACTCGCCGACCGCGTCGTACTTCATGGTGGTTGTGGCGTCGCTGGGGGCGGTGCTGCTGAGCAGGTCCCCACCGTCGTCGTAGCCGTACGTCGTGGTGTAGTTGTTCGCCGTCGGGTACCGCTCGACCTGGGTGACGCTGGCTTGGCGGTCCAGGTCGTCGTAGGTGGTCAGCGCCTGCGCGCCGGTGGGGTCGGTGACCGACAGCACGTCGCCGGTGCGAGTGTAGGTGTAGTGCGACACGGCCCGCTGGCTGTCGGTGGACGCGGGTTCGTCACGGGTGGTCATCCGGGACAGCTGGTCGTAGGTGTACCGGGTGACGTGCCCGAGCGGGTCGGTGCTCTGCTTCACGTTGCCCAGCCCGTCGTACTGTGTCAGCGCGTTGGGCGTGATCGGCGTTGACGATCCCGGGGGCAGGTAGCTCGGCCCGGTCTGGCTCACCGCCTGGCCCAGCCGGTCGTACCCGACGTGGGACACGTTGCCGAGCTCGTCGCGCTGCTCGACGCTGTCGCCGAAGGTGTCGAAGCCGACGGTCTGTGTGGAGTGCACCGTCTGCGGCGCGCCGCCCGCCTGCTCCGCGGAGACCGCCGGGCCGACGATGGACACGCTGCGCCCGGCTTCGTCGTAGCTGAAGGCGGTGGTGTATGCCGCCGGGTCCGCCCCGGACACGTTCCCGCGTGGGTCGGTCTGCGCCAACATCATGCCGCGCTGGTCATACCGGGACGTGGTGACCGCAGTCGTGGTGCCGCCCGCGTTCGCCGTTTCCTTGGTGGCGTTCCCGGACAGGTCGTACTCGTAGCTGACCGTGGAGCCCGTCGTCGGCGCCGCCCAGGTTACGTTGGACGAGTTGCCTGACTGGGTGGTGCTGGTGACGTTGCCGGCCAGGTCATACGTGAAGGTGGTGCGCCGGGCCAGGCCGGTCGGGTCCGTGACGGAGCTCGCGACCTGGCCGGTGGGCGTGAGCGTGTACTGAGTGACCCGGGTGCCGTTGCCGGCCACCTGCTTGACCGGGTTGCCCGCCCCGTCGTAGGTGTCCGACTCCATCACGTAGTCGCGGGTGCTGCCGTCCGCGTTGTGGAACCCCTTGAGGGTCACCGACTGCATCAGGTCGTCGTCGTAGTACGCGTACTGGATCTGGTGGCCCATGGCGTCGGTGTGGCGCACCATGCGTCCGCCGAAGTCGTACGCGTAGGAGTTGAGCACCAGGTAGTCGCCGGGCGACGGGGTGCCAGTCGGATCGCTGTTCCAGTCCCACAGGCGCACCTCGGCGAGCTGGTTGCGCGCGGTGTACGCGTACGTGTAGTGGTTCCCGTTGGCGTCCACCATGGACGTACGGTTGCCGAAGCTGTCGTACCCGTACGACGTGACGTTGCCCTCGGCGTCGGTCACCTGGGAAACCCGGTCGTGGTCGTCGTACGCGTACGAGGTGATTCGACTGGCGTCACCGCCGAGCAGATCCCGCACGTTGACGAAGGAGATGTTGCCGTCCGCGTCGTAAGACTGGTCGGTCTCCTGCTGGTGCTTGACTCCACTGACCGCGTCCCTGGTGGTCGAGTCCACAGTGGACATGAGCCGGGACATCGCGTCGTACGAGTACGTCGTGGTCAACCCCGCCGGGTAGCTGTCGGACACCTCGGTCTGCGACATCTTGCGACCAAGGGCGTCATAGGTGTACGAGGTGACCAGCCCGGACGGCTCGGTGACCTGGGCCACGTCGCCGTTGGCGTAGTACGCGTAGCTGGTGATCGCGCCGCGCGGATCCTTCGTGGAGGCGAGCATCGCCGGCGGCTCCGTACCGCCGCCCACCGCCGCCTCGGTGCCGGTGGTGTAGGCGTTGCGGACGATGCCGCCGTCCGGGTTGGTCTGGGTCGCCAGGTCGCCGGTGGCGGTGTAGGTGTAGCTGGTTAGGTAGGTGTTGTCGGTGGCGCCCGACGAGCGGGCGTCCCGCGCCTGCAGCGGCAGGTCGTCCCGCGGATCCAGCGGGTTGGTGATGGTCGCCGGGTAGGTGTAGTAGGCGGTATGGCATTCGGTGGCGGTCCGGCAGGTGGTGCGGGCGGTGACGTTGCCCCGGCTGTCGTTGACCATCCTCACCGTGTCACCGTTCTCGTCGGTGACCAGGTTCTGGAAGCCGTTGGCGTCGTACTGGAACGTGCGGACCGCCATGCCGTCCAGCGGCTGGCGCACGAACACCGGATCGGTGCTGTCGCCGGGCAGGATCGTGCAGAACTGCGGATCGCCCGGGTCGGGCTGCGTGCAGGTCTGCGTCGGGCTGGGCGTCGGGGTGGGTGAGGGTGACGGGTACCCGGGCTGGTCTTCGTCTCTTGTGGACAGCCCGGCCGGGACACCGGTGCGCAGCAGCCGGTTGGCGAGCGCGTCGTACTCGTACAGGTAGGGCCGGTTGGCCGGGTCGAGTACCTGGACGCTGCGGCGCAGATCGGTGTCGCCGCCGTAGACGGCCGGGGCGCCGATCTTCCAGGTGCCGCCGTTGTTGTCGGTATACTCCTTGACCCGCTCGAGCACGGTGTCGTAGGTGGCCGACGCGACGACCTGGCCACTGGGGACAGTGACCTGGCTGAGCTGGTCGGCCGCCTGGATGCCGTACCTGTGGTGCGCGGCTATGGTGGCGGCGCCCAGCGGGTGTGCGTAGACAGCGACGTCGTCGATGGTGCCGGAGAAGTACCGCTTGTTCGCGGTGCCCCAGGCGGGCCAGGAACTCGGTGCGTTGGTGTAGGCGGCGCCCACCTGGTCGTAGGTCAGCAGGTTGTGGTTCGGGCCAGCGGCCAGTGTGCCCACCTGGTTGCCGTCCAGGAACAAGGTCTGCGTCGAGCCCATGGCCGAAAGCACGACATGGTGCCAGGCATTGTCGTTGACCGTGCCGGCGGAGGCGATCGGCGCCACGGAACCCGTCGCGTACTGGCCGCGCAGCCTGCCGTCGGTGCCGACATACAGCACCGGTTGCCCGGTGCTCGGGCTGCCCGACAGCGCCTTGTCCTGGTATCCGATGAGCGGCCCGCCGGTCTGTACAGGGGAAATCTTGAACCACAGCTCGACCGCACCGTCCCGGCTCTGCTTGAGCAGACCGGTGGACAGGTCCACCTCGCTGGACGTGCCGTTGAAGGTGGCGGCGGTGTCGGCGCTGCCGGCCAGCGCCCCGGCCGCGCCGAGCGTCACGTTGTGGTAGGTCCCGGCGTCCTTGCCAAGGTTGACTGCGACCTCGCTGGCCGCCTCGGTGCCGGTGGACTCTCCCAGCCGGTAGTAGGACTCGGGTGAGGCGTCCAGCACCGCGCTGCGGTAGTGGGAGCCGCTGGCGTAGGTGTAGTTCGTGCAGTCGCCGGTGGGCGCGCACACCTTGGTCAGCAGGTCACCGATGTACGCGTAGTTCCAGGTGAGCGCGGCGCCGTTGACCGGATCCGTGGCGACCGCGGAGACGTGGCCTGCGGACCAGGTGAAGTGCAGTGCCCGCCCGGCGGTGTTGGTCTGGCTGTTGGATACCTGCGCCTTGCTCAGCAGGCCGGTGTTGAGGTCGTAGCTGAGCACCAGCGAGTGCTGGCCTGCGTCGGTGATCTTCGTCAGCCGGCCCGTACCGGAGAACTGGTACGTGGTCCCGCCCCGGTCGGCGAGGGTGTACGTGGAGCCGCTGAGCGTCAGCGTGGCCACCCGGCCCTGCGGCGCGGCGAAGGTACCGTCCGGGTTGTGGCCGTAGCGGACCTGCTCGCCGTCGGCGTAGGTGACGACGACATTGCCCGAGCCGTCGTTGTCCGGCACGACACGCATGTCGTACTGGGTCGTCCAGCCCGCGCCGAACGCCAGGTCCCGCCGCGGATCCAGGCTGTTGTACGTACGCACCACGTTCAGAGCCGGCCCGACCGTCGCCACCGGCGCCTCTATCGCGGCGGTGGTGAAGTTGCCGGTCTGGGGATCGAACTCCTTGCCGCCCGAGCCGTAGGGCGCGTCCGCCACGTGTGAGGTGATGTCCGGCTGCGGCACCGAGGTCAGCAAGTTGACCCAGTCCGAGGTGACGGTGTTGGTGGCATCCTTCACCGACGCGCGCCACTGGTACGCCTTGCTCCACGACAGCTTGCCCGCCGGTACCGTCCACGCCTGCGTGGTCACGTCGCCCGAGGAGAAACAGTTGATGTTGGTACCGGCGCTCGTGTGCTCACACACGTCGAACGCGAACTTCAACGACAGGCCCGGCGGCGCGTCGATGTCCACCGCCCGCGCCCACAGTTGCGGTGTCAGCGTCGGCGCGGCGTACCCGTTGACCGGGAACAACTCCTGGACCACCGGCGGGATGTCGACTACCTGGAGCACGATGCGGGCCGGCGGCACCTGGTCGTCGGTGAAGACCGGCCCGCCCACGTGCACCATGGTGAAGTCGAGGAAGTAGGTGCCTGGCGGCATCGCGCCGATCGTCGCGGAGAGCGTGACCGTCGCGTTGCGCGCCACGTTGCCCGGCAGGTTCGCGGCGCGCTGCTGCGACACGAGCTTGTCGGTCTTCGCGTTGAAGGCGCGGTACGCCAGGTAGTAGCTGCCCGGCGTCCAGGTCTCCGCTCCCCGGTTGGTGACGGTGATGTTCACCTTGCCGGCCTGGTTCTGCAGGACCGGCGGGTTGGGTACCGGGTTCGGGATGGAGTATGACGCGTTGTACGGGCTGTGCGTCACGTACAGCCGCGGCGGGTTGGCGGTGCCGGTGCCGGCGAACAGCTTCCACCCGTTCGGGTCCGTCGCCGAAGCGCGCAGGGACAGCCCGTTGTTGGGTTGCCCGTTGACCCAACCCTGCACCAGATTCCGGCCGCGGACACCCAGGTCGAACAGCACGCCACTGGCCGGGCACGCGGATCGGGACTGCCCCAGCGCGATGTACCCGTACGCGAACGAGGAACTCGTGAGCGCCGAGCCGACCGACGGCCCCGGGTACGAGTAGCCGGATCCTGCGGTCCAGGACTGGGTGACCGGGTACACCCCCACGGAGCGCGGGCTGCACGACGCCGAGTCGAAGTCGACCACCTGCAGCTGGGCGCCGTAGATGGTCTGGTTGGCGAGGCTGGACGCCAGCCCGGTGAACTTGAGGTAGGCCGCGGCCGTCGAGCCTCCCTGGTCGCCGACGAGCAGCTGGCTGGTGTTCACCGAGGACGAGCCGCCCTGCACCACCATCGAGCTGTCCGCGCCCCACCAGTTCACCGTCGGGTCCACCCGCACCGGGAAGTGCCTGGCCGGATCGGCCAACCAGGCCTGGTCGAGGGTGACAACCAGGGCCGGCACATCGTCCACTGTGGTGAGTGTGGAGGACACGGCACCGGGCCCGGCCGGCGTGCCGGACGCGTCCGACATGGTCGGCGGCGGCAGTACCGCGCGGGTCGCACCCGCCTGGTCGACCAGCGCGACCTGCGTGCCCGCCTGCCGGGCGGTCAGCCCGGTCAGCCGCAGCGGGAAGACGAACCGGTCCGGTACCGCCGAGGAGTGCAGCACGAGGGTCTGTTCAACGCCGCCGTCGCCCGCGTCGAAACGCAGGTCGGTTCCCGGTAGCGCGTTACTGAACGTCACGGACGACCCGTCTGGAGCACCGGCCGAGGCCGCGGCGCCGGCCACGCCGAAGGCGAGCGCGTGCGCGGAGTCGAGGCTGACGCGTACCACCTCGGGAGCGGCCGCGCTGGCGGCGATGCGTACGTCGACCGAGTCCGCCCGGTTGTGCCAACCGCCGCCGGTCACCGGTACCATCGCCGGATCCACCGGGGCCCAGGAGCCGTCTGGCCCACGGTAGTTCAGCGGCGCGGTAGAGAACTCCGTGGTCTGCGTACCGTCCGCATTGTCGTAAGTGCGCGTGTTGTCGGTTCGCCCACCCGGTGCCTCGACGCTCGTCGCGGGGTCGAACCCCGATTTCGGTGCCGATGGCGGCGCGACCACCGAGGCCTTGTTGGCGGGTGGCGCGGGCACCGCGGCGGGTTGCTTGAGCGGGTACTGTCCACGCACGCTGGTCGGCACCGTGTGGTTGCCCGACGCGCCCCGCAGATGCGTCTGGCCGGCCGCGGATCCCCACCGCTGGCTAGGCGCCGCCGCCACCGGTCCGCCGTGGCCACCTCCGCCGGGCTTGGGGAAGCCGCCCGCCGCCTGGTTGCCGTCGGCGACCGACGACGCCAGCATCGCGCCCGACACCACGATGGTCGCGGCGAACGCCACCCACGAGTTGGCGAGCGTCGCCAGCAGCGGGCGGCCGAACCGCCAGACTCGTTCACGCCGCCGCATCGCATGTCGGCGCAGACCCCACCAGATAGGTCGACGAACCCGCACCTGCTCACCTCCGCCTCGCTCGGAGCGGATCACGGCGACCGTCGATCCAAAGAATATTGATTCGTCAATTTCTCGTTGCCCTGAGCCTGCCCGACGCGAGTAGCATTCGCGTAGCACGGCGGTAGCACGGCGGTAGCACGGCGGCGTTTGGATCTGCCATGTGGAGACGCGCTATGACAGACATGGAGTTCGGCCTGCTTGGGCCGCTCTTGGTGAGCCGGGGCGGGGTTGTCGTGCCGGTGCGGCGCGGTAACCAGCGGACCGTGCTCGCGAGGCTGCTGCTGGCCGCCAACCGGACCGTCTCGGTCGATGCCATCGCCGAGGCGCTGTGGGGATCGGTGCTGCCGCCGTCGGCACGGGTGACGATACGCAACTATGTCCGGCGGCTGCGGCAGGGGCTGGGTGACGATGGCCGGAAGCGGATCGCGGCGCAGCCGCACGGGTACATGATCCACGTCGCCCCCGGTGAGCTGGATGTCTCCCGGTTCGAGGACCTGCTGGAGACCGCACGCGCGTCGGCGCAGGCCGGGGCGTGGGATGAGACGGCCGCGCGGGCCCGTGCCGCACTGGCGCTGTGGCGCGGCGAACCGCTGGCGGACGTCGAGTCGGCGGCGCTGGCGCTGCGCGAGGTACCCCGGCTGGCCGAACTGCGGTGGCAGGCACTGGAGACACGTATCGACGCCGACCTGCGCCGGGGCGCTCACGCCGAGGTGGTCGCCGAACTGCGGCACCTGGTCGGCACCCACCCGCTGCGCGAGCAGGTACACGGGTTCCTGATGCTCGCGCTCCACCGGTGCGGCCGGTCAGGCGAGGCGCTCGCCGCCTACCAGCACGCCCGCAAGGTGCTCGCCGGCGAACTGGGCGCCGAGCCGGGCGCCCGACTACAGCACCTGCATCAGCAGATCCTCACGGCCGCACCCGCGTTGCTCCTGCGGGAGCCTGCCCTGACCACGTTCCAGCTTCCGGCCGCCCCGGCGGATTTCCCCGGCCGCCAAGCGGAGTGCGAGATGGTGCCGGACACCCTTGCCCAGGACGACGGGGTACCGGTGGTGGCGATCTCCGGCCAGCCGGGCGTCGGCAAGACGACGCTGGCCCTGTACGCCGCGCACCAGGCCCGGAACCGCGTCGCCGACCCCGCCAACCAACTCTCCGTCGCTCAACTCGAACTTCTGGCCAGCCTCGCCGAACACCCCCGCACCCGCCCCGGCCAACTCGCCCGCCTGCTCAACCTCCGCCCCAACACCGTCACCACCCTCGTCAACGCCCTCATCCACGAAGGCATGATCAGCCGCAGCAGCGCCGACGACGACCGCCGCGCGATCACGCTCACCGTCACCGATGAGGGGCTCCGGGCCGTGCACGCCTGGCAAGCCGCCAATAGCGCCGTGCTCAACCTCGCCCTGTCCACCCTCACCGCCAGCCAACGCAACGCCCTGGCCCGCGCCACCCCCGCCCTCGGCGCCCTCGCCCAAGCCATCAACCACCTCGCCGACACCCCGCTGCTCGCGCCACCCAACAGCCAGACCTCATAACAAACAGCGATCCTGGCTGACGCCGGTATCCAGGTTGTGCTCAGCGGTATCCGGGTGCCCCGCATGAACGCGATCATGGAACGTTGGATGCGGACCTGCCGTCGCGAGCTACTGGACCGCACGCTGATCTGGAACCAGCGGCATCTGCTGCATGCACTGCCGGCGTCGAGGTCGGCCGGCTCATCGCGCCGTCAGACCCGTGCGGAGCGCACGGGCCCGACGGGCGAATCGCTGAGTCGATCAGTCCTTGGCTGCCAGGTTTGCCGCCTGGCGGAGCAGGGCGTTGCCGCGCGCGGTCAGCGAGGTGAGCTTCCCGTGCGACGGCAC
>DASXOA010000470.1:0-10222 GCA_036494675.1 Rugosimonospora sp. | reverse complement strand
AACGACATCACGAACTCGTTGGCCGGCTGGTCGTAGAGCTCGGCCGGGCTGCCGACCTGTTCGATGCGGCCCTGGTTGATCACCACGATCTCGTCCGAGACCTCGAGCGCCTCTTCCTGGTCATGGGTGACGAAGACGGTGGTCACGTGCACCTCGTCGTGCAGGCGGCGCAGCCAGTCGCGCAGTTCCTTGCGAACCTTGGCGTCGAGGGCGCCGAACGGCTCGTCGAGCAGGAGAACCTTCGGCTCCACCGCCAGTGCGCGAGCCAGCGCCATCCGCTGCCGCTGGCCCCCGGAGAGCTGGGCCGGGAGCCGGTCGGCGAACTGCTCAAGATGGACGAGTTCGAGCAGTTCGTGCACCCGCTGACGGATCTCGGCCCGCGGCCGTTTGCGGATCTCCAGGCCGAATGCCACGTTCCGGTACACGGACAGGTGGGTGAACGCGGCGTAGTGCTGGAAGACGAATCCGACGTTGCGGCGCCGGGGTGGCAGACGGGTGGCGTCCTCGCCGTCGATCTCGACGGAGCCGGTATCGGGCTTCTCCAGCCCGGCGATGATGCGCAGCAGCGTCGACTTGCCACCACCGCTCGGCCCGAGGAGCGCGGTCAGCGCGCCGGTGCGCATGGACAGGTCGACGTTGTCGAGCGCGACGAAGTCGCCGAAACGCTTGCCGATCCCGTGTACTTGGATACCCATTCAGCTTCTCCTTCTCCGTCGGATCCAGGCCGACAGGAGGATCGCGGCAAAGGCGACGACGATGAGCACGAACGTGATCGCGTAGGCGGCGTTGTAGTTCAGTTCGTTCTCCACCAGGTTCCCGACCCGTAGCGGCGCCGTCTCGGTCTGCCCTTCGATGTTGTTCGACACGACGAGGACGGCACCGTACTCCCCTATGCAGCGGGCCAGGCTGAGCACGACTCCGTAGGTGAGCGCCGCGCGGATGGTCGGCAGGGTGATGCGGCGCAGCCGCGTGACGGCGTTGGCGCCCAGGGACGCGGCGGCCTGCTCCTGCTCCATGCCGGACTGCTCCAGCACCGGAACGAGTGCGCGCACGACGAGCGGCAGGGACACGAAGACCGTCGCGAGGATCATCCCCGGTTTCGCGCCGATCACCGTCACCCCGTGCCGTTGCACGAAGGGTCCGAACCATCCGGTCGGGCCGAACACGAGGACGAGCGCCAGCCCCACGACGATCGGCGACACGGCGACCGGCAGATCGACGAACGCGCTGAGCAGCCGACGCCCCCAGAAGCGGTAGCGCGACAGCAGGACGGCGACGGCGATGCCGAACACGGTGTTGATGACGACCGAGGACAGCGCCACGATGGCCGTCATCTCGAACGCGTGCAGCGCGTCCGACGAATCCAGCGCGGAGAAGAACTCGCCGAGCCCCGGCTGGAAGGTCCGGTACAGGATGATGACGACCGGAAGCAGCACGAGCAGCCCGACGTAGAGCATCGCCACGCCCCGCAGCGCCAGGGAGCCCGGCCTGCGATCGCGGGACCGAGGGGCCGCGGGCAACGGGGGCGCGGGCGACGGCCCGGTCGCGGGTGCGATGGTGTCAGCCACGGCGAGCGACCCGCCTCTGCAGCACGTCGATCAGCACCAGGACGACGGCGCTGGCGACCAGGAGAACCGTGGCGATGGCGGCCGCCTGCTGGGTCGAACGGGCCGCGTTGTCGGCATCCTGGAGCTTTCCGTAGATGACCGAGGAGGCGATCTCCGTCTTGAAGGGAAGGTTGCTGGAGATGAGGACCACCGATCCGTACTCGCCGAGCGCGCGGGCGAAGGACAGCACCGCCCCGGAGACGATGGCCGGCATGAGTTGCGGCAGGGTGATGCGGCGGAATATCGCCGGCGCGCTGGCCCCGAGCGAGGCCGCGGCCTCTTCGGCCTCGCGGTCGGCGTTGAGCAGGACCGGTTGGACCGTCCGGACCGTGAACGGCAGGGTGACGAACAGCAGCGTCACGAGCAGCCCGGTACGCGTGCCGACCAGGCTGATGCCGATCGGAGAGTCCCCGCCGTAGAGCGCGAGCATCACCAGCCCGGCGACGATGGTGGGCAGAGCGAACGGGATGTCGATGACCATCTCGAAGATGCCCGCCCCGGGCAACCGCTCCCGCACCAGCACCCAGGCCACGATCGTGCCCATGATGGCGTTGATGACGGCGACGGCCACCGACAGCCCGATGGTCAGGCGCAGGGCGGCGGCGGTCGCGGGTTGCGTGATCGCGTCGGCGAAGGCGCCCCAACCGCCGTCGAAGGCCTTGCCCACCACGGCGGCGAGGGGTATCAGGACGAGCAGGCTCATCCAGGTGACGACGACACCGAGCGTGGTGCCCGATGCCCCGCCCAGACGCAGCCCGGTCTTCGGCTGCCGGCGACGGCGCGGCCCGACTCCCCCGGCGGGCACCTTCTCGGGTGCCGCCGGGGGCGCGTCAACGTCGGTCGTCATCCGAACCTCAGCCGGACCCTTCGATCTTGGTGACGATGCCGTTGCTGGAGAAGAACTTGTCGTTCACCGCGCTCCAGCCGCCCAACTGCTCGATCGTCGCGATCTTCTGCGGGTTGGGGAACGGGTTGTTCGGGTCGTTCGCGCCCTGCACCGGTCCGGGATTCGCACCGGCCACCACCGGCCGGAATCCCTTCTGCGCGAAGACCGTCTGGCCGCCGACGCTCTCGACGTAGTCGAGGAAGTTCTTCGCCGACGGCGACGCCGTCTTCGTCACGGCGGCGGGGTTCTCGATGAGGAAGCTCTGCGCGGGCACGACGTAGTCCAGAGACTGGCCGGCCTGCCGGGCATCGATCGCCTCGTCCTCGTAGGAGATCAGCGCGTCGCCGGTCCCGGACGTGAACTGCGTCGTCGCGACCGCGCCACTGGAGGCGCGAACCACGACGTTCTTGAAGAACTTCGTCAGGTAGTCCTTCGCCTGCGCGTCGGTCCCGCCGTTCAGCAGTACGTGCTCGTAGGCCGCCAGGATGTTCCACTTCGCCGAGCCCGACGTGGCCGGGTCGGGCGTGACGATTTTGACGCCGGACTTGATCAGGTCATCCCAGCCGCAGATGTGCTTCGGGTTCCCCTTGCGTACCGCGATGACGACCACCGAGTCCGAGACGAGCCCCTTCGTGGGGCCGGAGTCCCAACCCTGCGCGACCTTCGAGGGAACCAGCTTGGTGAGGTCCGACCCCACCGAGAAGCCCACGTAGTCCGCCTTCTGCCCGCCGGCGACGTTCTTGCTCTGCGTCCCGCTCGGGCCGTAGGAGGACTTGAACGTCACCCCGGCACCCGCGGGCGTCTTCTGGAACGCCGTGCCGAGCGCGTCATAGGCCGGCTTCGGCACGGAGTAGGCGACGATGTTCACCGTGCCGCCGGCGCTCGTCGCCGCCGGTGGCGCCGACGGGGCGGCGACCGTGGGTGACCAGTTGCCACTCGTGCTGGTCGGGCAGGTGAACGACCCCGCAGCACCCCCCTGCGCGCCGGTCTTCGACGAAGAGGAGCAGCCGACCAACCCCGTCGCCACGGCAATCGCGGCGACGACCACCACACCCGCCCGGGTGCGGCGCATTCGAACATTCAGCACGGATGCTCCTCCATCGAGGCAAACTTCTAGATGTAGTCGATCGGACTAGTAGAGAATAACGCAAGAGCTGCTCGGACTCGACTCCCCTCCGTCACGATTCGCACCACTCGAGCACGGCTCCAGGGTGACGTGCGCCGCACGGACGGTTCTTTGTAACCGCATGCTCACCGTCAGCCACAGGGTCGGGGCGGCGACGCTGGCTCCTCCCCCGCACCGCGGTCGCCGCGTCCCGCTGCCCGTCGGCCTGTCAGCTACCTGACGCAACCGGGGCGGGTCGGCCGACGTGTCTTGCACGTCCCGACGCCAGAGATTCACGGGGGGAATTGCGGTGACCGTCTCCGACGCCACACGGCTCGCTCGGTACGCACCAGACCGGCGCGACACCCTGCCGGTCGCCGTGCTCGCGCTGCTCGCCGCGTTCGCCGCGGGCGCGGTCGCCCAGGGCGGCTACTACCCGCCCGGACGGGTGGCGGTCACCGTACTGGTCGCGGTCGCGCTGGTCGCGGCCGTACCGGGCCTGCCGTGGTCGGCCGCGGACCTCTGGCCGGTACCGGCGGCATGCGCGGCGCTGGGCGGGTGGGCACTGGTACGGGCCGGCTCCGCCGGCGGGTACCCGGCCGCCGCCGGTGAGGCGGCCACGCTCGGCTGCCTCGCCGCGGTACTCCTGGTGCTGCGCCGTACCGGGCCGGATACCCGGGAACGCCTCGCCGGGCTGCTGATCGGCACCGGCGCCGTGCTCGCGGTCGCGGTGTGGCTGGGCGTGGCCTGGCGGCTGCCCCGTTTCGCGGTCGTGGTCGACGCGCAACTGTGGCGCGGGGCCGGCACGCTCACCTACCCGAACGCCGCCGCCGCGCTGCTCGTCCCGCTGGCGCTGCTCGCCATCGCCCTGCCCGGATCGACGCCCCGGGCGCCGGTGCGCACGGCGACCCGGTACCTGCTGCTGGTCGGCGCCGGCGCCACGCTGAGCCGGGCCGGCCTGATGGCGCTCGCGGTCGGCCTGGTGGTGCTCGCCGTCATCGCCGGCCCCGCCGAGACGGTCCGGCGCGCGGCGGCGCCAGCCGTCGGTGCCGCGATCGCCATCGCCGCGCTGGCGCCCTCGTTCCCCATCCGGGAGCAGCCCCGCCCGGCGCTGGCCGTGGCCGGGCTGCTCGCCGGGGCCGCCGTCGCGCTGGGCCCCGGGTACCTGCCGCGCAGGGTCCGCGGCGCGGCAACCGGCGCCGCGCTGGCGCTGTTCGGCATCGCGGTCTGGACCCGGCTGGGTACCGACGCGGCGCACAACCTCCTGCGCAGCCGGTGGAGCGTCGAGTCGTCGGGGCGCAGCGGCGCCCTGAGCTCCGCCATCCAGTTGGTCGCCGCGCGACCGCTGACCGGTACCGGAGTCGGCCAGGCCCGCTTCGTCTGGCACACGGCCGGCGGCAACGCCCAGATCGCGCTGTACGTCCACGACGAGTACGTGCAGACCCTCGTGGACCTGGGCGCGATCGGCCTCGTCCTGCTCCTCGCCCTGCTCGCGGCCATGGCGGTCACCCTGTACCGCGGCCGCGCGTTCCCGCACCGCCCGGGAGTCCGGGCCGGTGCCATCGCGGCTCTCGCCGCACTCGCCGCACACAGCGGCTTCGACTTCCTGTGGCACCTGGCGGTCCTACCGCTCGCCGCGGGGCTGTTCCTCGGCCTCGCCGCGCCCGCCACGGCGGAGAAACCCATCACCCGTAACGAAGGGACCCCGGAATGAAGCTCACCCGTCGACACGCCCAACTCCTCGCCGTGAGCGCCATCGGCCTGGGTGCGGCGGTCGCGTTCGCCCTGCCCGCGGGCGCGGCCGTCATCAGCAAGTCGCCGCCGGCGCCGGTGCTGAAGCTCGGCACCACGGCGACGCTGGAGGCGAACGGCGCGGTCGTCTTCGCGCCCGTGAAGATCACCTGCCCGGTCGGCTCGAAGGCCTACGAGAACGTCACGGTCACCGAGAACGTCGCGGGTGGCTTCATCGCCAGCGGCTCGGGCGGCAGCAACGACTCCATCGCCTGCACCGGCCTTCAGCAGACCATCAGCCAGGCGGTGACGCCGACTCAGCGGGCGTTCACCAAGGGCGTCGCGTTCGGCCAGGCGTACCTGAACGTCTGCGGCCCGCAGACCTGCCAGACCCTGACCGATCAGCGCGTCATCCAGATCGTCAAGCCCTAGCGCACGACTCGCCGGGGGCGCGGACCGAGCGGTCCGCGCCCCCGGCGCCACCCCTTGACCGTCCCTCACTGCCCTCCCACCGGGGCCTTGCGTCCTGTTCCACCGGGCGCCGAGGCCGTAGGGTGTCACAGACGCCGCCGACGAGAGGGGGGACCGTGACCTTCGCTACCGCCACCAGCCGACCGGCAGGCGGCGAGGAGATGACGCCGGAACTGCTGCAGACCGCGGCCGGCATGTTCGGGATGCTCGCCGCCACCGTCCGCCTCCACATCGTGTGGATCCTCGCCCACGGCGAGCGGGATGTCGGCTCGCTGGCCGAGGAGGTCGGCGCGACCGCCCAGGTGGTCAGCCAGCACCTGGCCAAGCTGCGACTCGCCGGGTTGGTGCACGCCCGACGCGAGGGCCGGCGCCAGGTGTACCTGGTGGACGACCGGCACCTGGTGATGATGGTCCGGGAGATGGTGGCACACCTGCAGGGCCCGTCACTCCAGGGAGGGGTACGTGGCGTCAGCGCCTGACCTGGCGCCGATGACCGCTTCGCCAACGGCAGACCGGCCGACCGCACCCGCGACCGCGCTGCCCGCCGTACCCGCACGGTTGCGCCAGTTCGCGGCGATGTCGCCGCTCCAGGTGCTGCGCCTGGTGGACTCCTCACTGTCCGGGCTCGACGAGCCGCAGGCCGAGATGCGGGCGGCGCGCGACGGGGAGAACATGCCGCTCGCGCAGCGACCGCGGGGCTGGCCGCAGCGGCTGTCGTACGCCGTGGTCAACCCGTTCGTGCTCATCCTGTTGTGCCTCGCCGCCGTGTCGGCCGCCACCGAGGACCTGTCCGCCGCCGCAGTCATCAGCACGCTCGCCGCGATCAGCTGCGTGCTCCAGGCCCGCCAGGAGTACCGCGCCGATCAGGCGGTGGCGACGCTGCGCGCGATGGTGGCGCGCACCGCCACCGTGGTGCGCCGCGCCCGACCCGGCGGCCCGGCCGTCTCCCGCGAGGTACCGACCACCCATCTGGTACCCGGCGATGTCGTGCGGCTCGCTCCGGGCGAGCTGGTACCGGCCGACATCCGGCTGCTGCGCTCCGGCGACCTGATGGTCAACCAGGCGCTGCTGACCGGCGAATCGCTGCCCGCGTTCAAACACGCCACTCTGGACGGTCTCGACGTCCCCTACGACGGTCCGGGCACACACCACGGCTCCGCCCTGCGCGACCGCGGGCCGGCGACGCTGTTCGACGATCCCCGGCTGTGCCTGCTGGGCAGCACGGTCATCGGCGGCTCCGGTACCGGTGTGGTCATCGGGACCGGTACCGACACGTACGTCGGCGCCACCCGCCGGAACCTCCCGCCGCGCGGCGAGACCGCGTTCGACCGGGGCGTGCGCGGGGTGTCCCGCACGCTCATCCGGGTCATGCTCGCCGCCGTGCCGGCGGTGCTGGCGGTCAACGCGCTCGCCCGGGAGAACTGGCCGCAGGCGTTCCTGTTCGCGGTGTCGGTCGCGGTCGGGCTCACCCCCGAGATGTTGCCCGTGGTGACCACCACCGTGCTGGCCCGAGCCGCCGTGCTGCTGCGGGCGCGCGGACTGATCGTCAAGCGGCTGCCGGCGATCCACAATCTGGGCGCGATGGACGTCCTGTGCACGGACAAGACCGGCACGCTAACGGAGAACCGCACCACGGTCGAGTGCCACCTCGACCCGTCCGGCATCCCCGACGCCGGGGTGCTGCGCTGGGCCGCCCTCAACAGCCAGGTCAACGCCGACCGGCTCGGGCCGCTGTTCTGCGATCCGCTGGACGAGGCGCTGATGCGCCGCGCGGAGGAGTTCGGCCTGCGGGTCGACGACGGGGTGGTCGCCGTCGAGGCGTTCGGCTTCGACGTGGCGCGGCGCCGGGCCACCGTCGTGGTGCGCCGGACCGGCGCGCCGGGCGCGGACACGGTGGTCACCAAGGGCGCGGTCGAGGAGGTACTCGACTGCTGTACCTGGGTGCGATCCGGCGGCGTCGACCGGCCGATGTCACCGGAGGAGCGGCGTCGCCTCGATGAGCTGGCCGGCTCGCTGTACGACGCCGGCGTGCGGGTCCTCGCGGTCGCGATCGGTGACCGGCACAACCGGCGCGGCCGGGTCGGCGAGCGGGACATGACGCTGATCGGGTACGTCGGCCTGCGCGACGAACTGCGCGGGGGCGCACCGGCCGCGCTGGCGGACCTGTCGGCTCAGGGAGTCAGCGTCAAGCTGGTCACCGGCGACCATCCGCAGGTCGCCGCCCGGATCTGCCGGGAGGCGGGGTTGCCGCCGGGCACGCCGGTACGCGGCAGCGAACTGGATCCGCTCGACGACGCGGCGCTCGCCGAACTCGCCGAGCGCACGACGATCTTCGCGCGGGTCGACCCGCACCAGAAGGCCCGGATCGTCACCGCTTTGCGCAGCCGCGGGCACACGGTCGGGTACCTGGGCGACGGGCTCAACGACGCGTCCGCCCTGCGCGCCGCCGACGTGGGCGTGTGCGTCGAGAGCGCCGCCCCGACCGCCCGGGCGTCGGCCGACGTGATCCTGGCCAGCAAGGATCTGGCCACGCTCAGCGGCGCGCTCGGCCTGTCCCGCCGCGCGTTCATGAACATCATCAAACACATCAAGATCACGGTCTCGTCAAACGTCGGGAACGTGACCTCGGTGGTGGTCGCCGGCGCACTGCTGCCGTTCCTGCCGATGCTGCCGTTGCAGATCCTGGTGCAGAACCTGCTGTTCGACATCTCCCAGCTCTTCATCGCCTTCGACCGCACCGACGACGGCGGATACGCCCGGCCGCGCACGTTCGACAGCGGCGACCTGATGCGGTTCGTGGTCTGCTTCGGGATCATCAACTCGCTCGCCGACCTGGCCACCTTCGCGGCCCTGCGACACGTGCTCGGCGCCCACCTGAGCCCGTCGGCCCAGGTGCTGTTCCACACCGGCTGGTTCGTGGAGAACCTGCTCACCCAGATCCTCGCGGTACACCTGCTGCGCAGCGGCAGGAGCGTGCGCCGTTGGTCGTGGGCGAGCCGCCCGGTCCTGGTCGCGTCGCTGGTGATCGTGACGGTCACCCTGTCACTCACCGTCGAGCCGGTCGCCGGGCTGCTCGGCTTCGGCGCCCTGCCGCCGGCCTACTTCGGCTGGCTGGCCGTGGTGCTGGCCGCGTTCTGCGTGGCCACGCTGGCCGGCAAGTTCGCCTACCAGCGCGCGGTGCGCAGCTGGCTGTGACCGCATCGCCGGGGGTCCGGTTGATCCCGTTTTCGGCGGGCGCGGGCGACCCGCGACGGATAGGCCACGGTCACGCTGCGATAGTGGGCTGGTCAACCCGTGGAGGGCACGATGGTGGTGCAGACGCTGGCGTACGCGGGTCCGGCCCAGCCGGCCCTGCACGGCGCCTGGGGCTCGTGGTATTTCGACCCGGCCATGGTGGTGATCGTGGTCGGTGCGGCGGTCGCCTACCTGGCCGGGGTACGCCGGGTGAACCGCAACGGTACCGGCTGGCCCCCGGCGCGTACCGTGGCCTTCCTCGGCCTCGGCCTGCTCGGTCTCGTCGCCGTCACGATGGCCTCACCGGCCCAGTACGCCCGGGTGTTGTTCTCGATCCACGCCGTGCAGCTCATCGCCCTGCTGATGGTCGTGCCGTTCCTGCTCGCGCTGGGCCGCCCGATCGCCCTGGCGCAGGCCGCGTTGCCGGAGGGGGCCGCACGGCGCTTCGACGCGATCCTGCACAGCCGCTACACGCGGTTCGTGACCGTGCCGGTGGTCAGCCCGCTGCTGCTCGCGGTGGTGCCGGTCATCATCTACTTCACGCCGCTGTACTCGCTGACCCTCAGCAATCCCGTCGCGGGTTCCCTCTGCCGGATCGCGCTGTTGGTGATCGGGCTGGCCGTGCTGGTACCGCTGTGGGAGGCGGGCACCATCAACGTGCACGTGCCGTACGCGCTGGCGCTGTTCTTCTCCCTCATCGAACTGCTGGCCGACGCGGTACCGGGAATCGTGATCCGGCTGGACACGCACGTCATCGCGGCCGGCTACTACGCGGGGCTGCCCCGGATCTGGGGCCAGTCGCTGCTGGGTGACCAGCACCTCGGCGGCGACCTGCTGTGGTGCATCGGGGAGGCGATCGACGTCCCGGTACTGGCGCTACTGCTCATCCAGTGGATCCGGTCGGACGCCCGCGACGCGGCGAGCGTGGACCTCGCCCTTGACCAGGCCGCCCTCGACCAGGCCGCCCTCCGGGAACGGGATCGGGCGGGGATGCCGGACACCCGGGCCGACGCGGGCGAACCGGGCGGCGACGACGGCCTCGGCCGGCCCTGGTGGGAGAACGACGCATCGGTCTTCGGCGACCGGGCGGGCGACTACCGGCGGCGACGCTGAGGCGGAAGCGCCGAGGCCGCACCTGCTTCGCACGGACGGCGGTTGGCCACCGGGGCGCCCCGGTGGCCAACCGAC
>DASXOA010000469.1:0-3525 GCA_036494675.1 Rugosimonospora sp. | reverse complement strand
CGGGAAGCTTCGCTGCTTCCCGACCCGCCGGTGACGCCGTTGACGCGGCGCCGGTTCGTGGGTCGCCGCGCGGGTGGTGTTACCCGGTCAGGCTGTACGCGTGGATGATGGTCTGCTCGACGGTGTTGCCGGCCGAGTCGGTCGCGTCGGTCTTCAGGGACACGAATCCACCGCCGGTCGGGTGGGTGACCGTGGCGGTCCAGCCGGCGCCGTCGGGGTGCAGGGGGGCGGGTTGCCAGGTGGTGCCGTCGTCGTAGGAGACCGCGACGTGGATCTGCCGTACCGGGGCAGATGCGCTGCCCGGTTGGTGTGCGACGGAGACCGGGATCGTGAAGCGGCCGGCCGGTGCCTTGTTGTGGGCGTCCAGTGTCGGCGTGAACCGCACCGCCATCACCGGCAGCGGGACGTAGCCCGTGCCGTCGACGTGCCCGGAGCGGAACGTCCACGCCGCCTGTACGGTGCTGCTGAGCCCGCTGAAGCCGCTGCGGGTCGCCTGGGTCTCCACCCGGTACCGGGCCGTGCCCGGCGGCACGTCGAATACTCCGCGATGTCCTGGACCTCGCCGACCTGTACCCCGTCGCGGTACACGGTGGTCAGGCCGGAGTCGATCAGCGACCCCCCGGTGTGGTCGTTGGCGTCGCTGAACAGCGGCGGGAGGACGCTGATGGTGTCGTCTCGACGGTTGATGAAGCCTCTGTTGAAGGGCGTCTCGGGGAGGGCCGGTCCGAACGGTGCGGTGTTCCACACTTCCTGGTAGTGCTTGCCCGCCTGGTAGACGCCGATTCCGTTCAGGGTTGAATCGTAGACCGGGAAGCCGTCCGGCCCGAGGGTGTAGGCATCCAGTTCGTTACCCCAATTCGCGTTGTCCGCGTTGTTGTAGTACTCGGTGATGGTCGCCGGAGGGACCACCGGGATACCCGCGGACACGCCGCCGCTGGACAGGGGAGAGAGCGCGAACGTCGAGACGTAGCCGGAGTCGCCCGGCTGGGTCAGGCCGTAGGTGGCGTGTACCTCGGCCAGGTCCCGCGCGGCGTAGTGCTTGAGGAATCCGGTGGGCAGGCCGCCGGCGGGGAACTCGGTGACGTTGTAGAAGGGCCCACCGGTAGGGACGCCGTCTGCGTTGGTCGTAGCCCACTGGGCGGCGACATTGCCTTGCAGTTGTGACGGCGGGAGGCTTGGTCCCTGCTGTGCGGAGGACACCCCGTCGAAGCTGGCGCTGAGCAGCCCGGCGCCGGTGTTGCCGTACGGGGTGATGTGGTCGTACCCGATGCTGCCCAGGACCTGTCCGACCGCGCTGTTGGGGATGGTCGTCGTGATCGGCTTGGCGATCCGCGCGTCGAGGGTGACGTGCGCGTCGCCGGTCAGGTTCAGCGCCGGCTCGGCGAGCAGGCTGGCGTCCGGCCGGTCCCGGTCGGCGTTGGCCGTGAAGATCGCCGCGTTGAGGTCGTAGCCACCCTTGGGTAGCCGCAGCGTGACGGTGCCGGACGGGTCAAACGGAGACTCCTCGATGGTATGGGTGGCCGCGTCGGTGCCCTGAAGGGTCGGGACGTAGTCGGCGGTGGGGGCGCCGGTGCGGTCCAGGAAGCTGATGGTGAGGTTGTAGCTCTCGACCTCCTTGTCGAGGCCGATCGGGGTGTTGATCTGGGTGCCGCCGGCCGAGGCGATCAGGTCGCCGGAGTACAGGCCGTCGGGGCTGGTGATCCGGGTGTCCGCGGTCAGGGTCACCTGCGCCTGCCCGCCGGCCGGTACGGTCAGTTGGCTGGCGCTGAGGGTGAACATGCCGGCCGGGGCGGCGGTGGCGTCCGGGGCGGTGACGTTCGTGGACAGGGTGAGCGTCACGTCGGTGGTGGCGGCGTTGTGGTAGGTGACGGTCTTCGTCACCGGCTGGTCGTCGGTGTGCGGCCACTGCTGCAGGCCCATCGACACGCTGGCCGGCCCGGTGGTCAGAGTCTGGGTGATCGCGCGGCCCACGTCGACGCGCCCGGCGCCCTGCTGGTACACGCTCAGGTCGGGGCTGGGGTGGGCCGAGGCCATCAGCGTGGATTTGAACTGCTGCGCGGTCCAGTCCGGGTGCTGCTGGGCGAGCAGCGCGACCGACCCGGTCACGTGCGGGGTCGCCATCGAGGTGCCCGACAGTTTCACGTAGGAGTCACCGACCGGCTCACCAAGTTCGGTGCCGGCCGCCCGCGCGGCGATGATGTCGACGCCGGGCGCGGTGATGTCCGGCTTGATCGCCCCGTCGCCGGTGCGGGGTCCGCGGCTGGAGAAGTCCGCGAGCCGATCCGAGGAATCCACCGCGCCGACGGTGAGCGCGGCGTCCGCGCTGCCCGGTGACTCGATCGTGGTATCGCCGGGCCCGTCGTTACCGGCCGCGACGACGAACAACGTGCCGTACCGGGCGGTGAGGTCGTTGACGGCGGCCTCCAACGGGTCAATGTCCGGGGTGTCACCGCCACCGATGCTGATGTTGACCACCCGGGCATGCTCGTCGGCCGCGGCCCACTGCATACCGGCCAGGATCGCCGAGTCGTCGCAGAAGTTCGACTCGCAGACCTTCCCGTCGAGCAGTTTCGCGTCCGGGGCCACCCCCTTGTACCGGCCGCCCGACGCGGCGCCGGTGCCGGCGATGATCGACGCGACATGGGTGCCGTGGCCGACGGTGTCGGCCGGGTTCGGGTCGGCGGAGAAGTCCTGCTCCGCGACGATCTTACCGGCCAGGTCCGGGTGGGTCGCGTCGATGCCGGTGTCCAGCACCGCGACCGTGACACCCCGACCGGTGTCGCCGGCCTGCCACGCGACCGGTGCGCCGATCTGCTGGTCACTCTGGTCATCGGCGATCCGGCGTTGACCGTCGAGCCAGATGTGGTCGATACCGGCCGCGGTGTCCGCCCGGCTGGTGCCCGCCGCGCTGGTCAGCGCCGGCCACAACACACCGGCGGTGGCCTTCGCCGCCAACACCGCGGCACCGTCGATCGCGGGCAGGCTACGGGTGACCCGGGCACCGTGCGCACCCAGGGCCGAGGGACGGGCGGTACCGGCCCGGTACCCGACGATCAACGGGAGCGTGGCCCGGCTGGCGTCGTCGTAGCCGGAACGCACCAGCCCCGTGACGTCGAACAACCGCCGATCCACCTTGCCCGACTGCACGAGCCGCACCGCGTCCTGCGGGACCACGTACAGGTCGCCGCCGGCGTGGAAGGTGGAGAACCGCATACCCTCGCGACCCTTGGCCGGACTGATGGTCAGGCCCTGCGAACCGGTCGCCGCCACGGTCACCCGGTCACCGGTCAGCAACGTCACACGCACCGTGCGGCCGGCGTTCGCGGCGTTCGCGGCGCCGGCCTTCGCGGTCCCTGTATTCGTAGTCCCTGAGGTCGGGGCGCCGCCGTTGGGCGTGGCCCATACAGGCTGAGCCGGACCGAGAAGTAAACCGGCAGAGACAAGCGCGATCACGGTCCTCTGTTTTCGAGTCAACGCAATTCCTCCCATAGGACGTCGATGCTTGTGAGTCGCTACCTACATCGA
>DASXOA010000468.1:0-3472 GCA_036494675.1 Rugosimonospora sp. | reverse complement strand
TGGAGGCCTTGTCCCGCAGGGCATCCGAGGCGCCGATGACCCCGGTGGCGAACATGAACTCACCGTTCGCGACCGTGTTCTCGAACTCGGCGTCGGGATGCGTCACCACGTTCAGGCAGCCGGTGTCGTACGTCGAGTAGTCGTACCCGGCGTAGCCGTAGTTGGTGAACATCCCGTCGGCGTCGCTGGGTGCGGAGGTCGGCCGGGTGGCGAACCAGCCCGCCATCCCCGAGTCGGGGGCCTCGGGCGTCGGGGCCTGCACGCACTGCGCCTCGTCCGCCGTCACGTCTGACAGCTTCCCCACACAGTCGTCCCACTGCGTCGGATCCTGCCACTTCTGGACCGCGCATTGGCCCCCCAGCGAGGGCAGCGCCGAGGCAGGGGCGGACGGCCAGAACAGCACGCCGGTCGCTGCGAAGAACACCGCAGCGACCGCCGTCACCATTCGATGGCCGTACGACCGGGCCACGGGCGGCCCGGTACGGGGGGTGGGCATCACGCCTCCGACTCGGTCAGGAAGTCAGGAGAGGGAACGGTGGAGGTGGCGGCCGGGGCTGCGGCCGGTGTCGTGTCCAGGTACGTGAGCAGGTCCGGTACGTATGACACGTCCACCCGTATCTTCTGTACCCGCCCGTCGACGTCGCGCATCACGAACTCCCGGAACCCGAGCCGCGACGACGACGATGTGTCCACGGTGGACAGTGTGGCCAACGTCTGTTCGTAACCGACGTCGGTCGGTACCCGCAGCAGACGCAGCGCCTCCGCGGCCACCTCCGGATCCTCCGCTATCCTCCCGACGAAGACCGTCGACACCAGGTTCTGGACGTCGAGTCCCAGGATGTCCTTCGGGTTCTGCGACGCGACCAGGCCCGCGATGTTCCACTTTCGCGAGTCCCTTGCCAGCCGCACCAGGAACGACCGGCCCGAGCGCCAGCCCTCCATGAAGTGCGCCTCGTCCAGGCCCACCAGCTTGCGGCTGGACATCGAGCCGCCGTAGCAGCGGCGCACCGCGAGCCGGTGCGCGGTGTGCAGCATCGGCAGTGCGAGCGCCTCCTCCGCCGACCAGTACTCGCGCTCGATCTTCAGGTCCGGCAGCCGCAGTCCAGCCATCGTGATGATGGTGAGCGCGGCGTCCGCGCCGAGCAGCGAGGGCGGCGGTGAGCCGAAGAACAGCATCGCCAGGGGCATCTCCGCGGTGTCCATCAACAGGTGGGCGAGTTCGCCCGCTTCGGAGCTGCCCAGTCCGGACAGGCACGCGACCACATCGTCCAATGTGGACGATTCTTCGGCCGGGACCTCGCGAACCGCGTGGCGCAGCAGCGTCGCGGTGGATGCCTCGCGGGCCACCTGGGGCGGTACCAGCATCGCGCAGATGTCCTGCACGAGCATCCGGCGCTCGGCCCGGGCGTTGGACACCGCGATCTCGAACTCGCGTTCGCCGGCCGGATCGTCGCTGAAGTGCGCCCGCTGCGGCGTCGGGATCAGCGCGTACGGTGCGAGCGTGCCCTGCTCGGAGCCGGTCAGGTTGAGTACCCGCGAGTACGGCGCCAGCTCGGGCATCGCCGCCAGCCTGGCCAGCGGGCCGGACGGGTCCAGCAATGTGACCCGGACTCCACGCCGGGCAGCGAGGTAGCCCAGCGCACCCATCAGCGTGGACTTGCCGCCGCCGGGCTCGGCGACGAACACCGCGAGGCCGGACCGCTCCCGGATCTCCATCGGGAAGTGCAGGTCCAGGAAGACCGGGCGGCGGGACGTGCCGGCGGTACGGCCGATCAGGTCACCCCGGTGATCGCCCACTGTGGACGCCGCCTGGGGAAGCGCCGCCGCGAGCAGCTTGACCGGCATCCGGCGCAGGTACCCGGTGTTCGCGATCGGCTCGCCGGGGATGAACTCGCGAGCCAGCCAGTCCTGCTGCTTCGGGTGTTGCAGTGCGACCCGTAGCTCCCGCGCGTACATCTGGATGAGCCGGCGCGCCCGCTCCAGGCATTCCTCACGGGACCGGCCGGAGACCGCGATGCGGTGCCAGCCGTGTACCCGGGAGGCGTCGGTGGGCAGACCGGTGGTCATGTCGTCGCCGATGTGCAATGCCCGCTGCGCCAGCCGTTCCAACTCGGGCGGCGCGTCCATGCCGTGCTCGGCGTAGTCGGCCTGTTGTGAGCGGATCATCCGCAGCCGGTGCTCCAGGTTGCGGAACGAGTCGTTCGGGCCGAGGACGTCCACCCGGGACGACAGCTCCATCGGCCAGGGCAGCCGCTCGTGGAAGTGCATCCACGGCTCGTGCCGCTCGGGAATCTCCAACGGCTCCATCCGGCCGACCGCCAGCACGGCGACGTGCCGCTCCTCACCGGTCAGCCGGTTGACGAGCTTCACCGTCGAGCCGTACGGCGTCCGGTACCGCTCGACTTGTTCGGTCATCGCCAGCAGGTCGCCCTGGTGCCATTCGCCGGAGGACACCGGCGAGAGCGCGCCGGGCGGGGACATGCAGAGCGCGATCGACCGGTACAGGAGCCATTCCAGTTCAGTCGAGCTGACCCGGCGTCCACGCATGCCGAACGCGCCGAGTACCTCGTCGAACTGTTCGACGGTCCGGGCCATCTTGCGCCGTTCGCCGTCGGCCACGCCGCGACCGAACACCCGGCGGATCCGTTCGGTGAACGTGTCGCCCAACGAGCGCCGGGTGAACGTGACGCCCAGAAAGGTCTGCCCCTCGGCATGGTTGACCGCCAGCAGATGGTGCTGGGCGGCCACGAGGTGGTCGGACCAGGACGGTGCGCCGGGCACGGACAGCAGCGGCTGCGGGGTGTTCAGGTCGACGGTGCGCGCCCACTCGTCGGCCGGGAACGGCCGGGTGGTGCGGCGCAGATGCAGCCGGAAACCGGCCAGACCGGCGTACTGCTCGGCGATCGCGGAGAGCAGCGCCTCGCGTTCGGCGTCCGGCCGGAACGCCCAGCGGACCTCGGGCAGCGAGTACCAGGCGGTGACGCTGTTGGGGGTGAAGGTGAGGTGACCGGCGATCTCGTTGATGGCCAGTTCCTGGGTCGGGTCCCGGTCCTTGTGCTTGGGTTGGTTGGGGCGCCGTACCGGCTTCTCAGGACGGGCCGGCTTGCGGGTGGCGGGCTGCCTGCCGCCGGACCGCCGGGCCGGTTCCCTGCTGCCGGGCCGGCGGATCGCCGGCTCGGCCGTCCCCGGCTGGCGGATGGCCGGCTCGGTCGTGCCGGGTTGACGGACGGCCGGTGGCAGGCCGGTCGCCAGCCAGGCCTCCGGTTGTCCGGTGGCGGGCTGGCCACTCGGGCCCGGAGGGGCGGTCTGCCGGGCCGGCCGCTGGGTGTCGGGGTACGCGTCGTCCGGGTAGGCCGGCGGAGCCTGCGGTACCGGCGTCCCGCGTACCGCGATCCCGCCATTCGCCCCGGAACCTTCCGCCCGGGGCCCGCGCGCGGTGACCGCGCCCCCACCCGTGACGGGCCGGTCCGTG
>DASXOA010000467.1:0-5628 GCA_036494675.1 Rugosimonospora sp. | reverse complement strand
CCCGCTCGACCAGTTGGAGCGGTACGCGCCGGCCGTGCGCGAACCCGCCGACTTCGACGATTTCTGGCGTTCGACCCTGGCGCTGGCCGTCACCGAGCCGATTCTGCTCGACATGCGCCGGGAAGACACCGGCCTGCGCCTGGTCGACTCCTGGGACGTGACGTTCGCCGGTTTCGACGGCGACCCGGTCCGGGCGTGGTTCACCCGTCCGGCGGGAGTCGACGGCCCACTGCCCGCTGTCGTGGAGTACCTCGGGTACGGCCGGGGCCGCGGCCTGCCGCACGAACGCCTCACCTGGCCGGTCGCCGGTTACGCGCACCTGCTGATGGACAGCCGCGGCCAGGGCGACCAGTACGGCAACGGAGGCGACACCCCCGACCCCCACGGCGGTCCGCTCGGCGGCCCCGGACCGGTGACCCGGGGCATCCTCGCACCACGGGACTACTACTACCGCCGCCTCATCACCGACGCGGTCCGGGCGGTCGAGGCCGTCCGTTCCCTGCCCGGCGTGGATCCCGCCCGGGTCGTGGCCGCCGGCAACAGCCAGGGCGGCGGGCTTGCCCTCGCGGTCGCCGGGCTCGTCCCGGATCTCGCCGCGCTGCTCACCTCGGCGCCGTTCCTCTGCCACGTCCAGCGGGCCATCGACATCACGGACGCCGCGCCGTACGGCGAGATCGTGCAGTACCTGGCGGTCCACCGGGAAGCGGAGGACGCGGTGCGGCACACACTGTCCTATATGGACGGGGTCACGTTCGCCCGGCGGGCGGTCGCACCGGCACACTTCGGGGTCGGTCTGCGCGACACCGTCTGCCCGCCGAGCACCGCGTACGCCGCCTACAACCAGTACGGCGCCGCCCATGGCCCCTCGGCGCCGCCCGATCGAACGATGCACCTCTACCCGTTCAACCAGCACGAGGGCGGGGAGGCTCTGCACGTGCGCCGGCAGTTGCGGTGGCTGGGTGCCCGTCTCGACCGAACCGCCGGCAGTCTCGCCCACCCGGGCTGAGTGCCGGGACCGCAATCCCCACAGTGCCGGGGCCTGCGGCCGCACCGGGCCACCTGTGTCGCCAGGTGACCCGGTGCGCCTACCGTCCGGTCAGGCGTTCTGGCAGTTGTCCACCCAGAAGCCGTAGTTCTGCTGGTTGGCCCAGCCGATCTGGGTCCCGGACTCGCCGTTGTTGTCCTGGAACTCGATGTACTGCAGGTTGGTCGCGCGGAAGGCGAACTGCCAACCCTGCTTGTTACCCTCGTAGATGCTGGCGTAGTGCTTGACGCCGTACCAGTCCCACCACCCGAAGATGATGGTCCCGGTGGCGTACCCGTTGGGCACGTAGAACCAGTACTCGCAGCTCCTGCCGTCATTGAGGCCCTTGTAGTGGACCTTCATGCAGGCGTGCGAGCCGTTGGAGTACGTCCACTGGATCTTCACGCCGTTGGCGTCGGTCGTGCTGTAGAACTGGTTGGTGCCACCGCAATTGGCGGTGCCGGATGCCAATGTGGACACCGTCTGCCGGTCCGGTGCGCCCAGGCACCACGGCAGGGTGCCGTACGCTCCCGGTGAGCAGGCGCCGTGCGAGCTTGCCGTCGGCAGCCCGGCACTCGCCGGTACCGCCCCCAGGCCGGCGATCAGCGCCACGGCCACGAACAGCGGCACGGCCACTCTCTTGGCGAGCGTGAGGAACACGTCGAACTCCTTTCGTCGGAACGTTCCCGGGTCAGGCCGTCGCCCACCCGAGTGCCTGGCCCCCGTCGAGGTAGAGGGTGGCGTACGCGGTAGCGGTGATGTTGTACGCGTACATCTGGTTGGACCAGGCGCTCACGCCGCTGCTCGCGTACGAGTCGGAACAGTGCAGGTCGCCCTCGTCGCGGCATACCCGGAGGACGGCGTAGTCGCCCGTGCGGTTGTTGCTGATCTGCGCCCAGTTCGTGCCGCAAGTCGGCGAGTAGCGCAGGTTGATGGTGGCGAAGGTGACGCCGTTGAGCACCACGTTGCCGGCCACCACCGTGTACTGCGACCCGTCCGCGCAGCCGCTCGTGTTCGGATCCTTGTTGTCACAGCCGTATCTCGAGCAACTGGCCATCGGGGTGACCGCGGCCGGGCGGGGTACGGGCGCGGCGACCTGGTGCCACTGGATGGCGACCCGGACCGGCGTCGCGACACCGGCCGTCGCGACACCGGTCGTCGCGACATCAGCCGTCGCGGCGGCCGCGGGACTGGCGATGAGGGCGACGCCCGCCGCGACGGCGAGGACGAGCGACGCCATCCTGTGCCGGGCGAGGATCCGCGGGACTCTGATGAGAGGCATTCGACGATCCCTTTCGTCGTGATGGTGGAACCGTGGTCGGTGACCGCGGCGTCAGCAGGTCTGCCGCATGCCGTACGCGGCCGCCGAGCCCCATCCGATCTGGAGCGGGTACGCCTGGCCGTCGTTGTCCTGGAATTCGATCCGGTTGACGTTGGCCGCCGAGAAGACCTGCTGCCAACCGACCACCGGGTTCTCATTGAGCCCGGCGTAGTGCTTCACGCCATCGGTCGTCCAGTACCCGAAGGTGATCTGGGCGGTCGCGTCACCGGCCGGGACGTAGAACGAGAATGAACACGTGGCGCTCGTCGCGTGCGGCGCGTACCCGACCTTGACGCAGGCGTTCGCGCCGTTGGCGTACGTCCAGTCGATGGGTACCCCGGCGCCGTCGGTACCGGTGTAGTACTGCTGCGTGCCCTGGCACGCAGTCGTGTTGGAGGCGAGAACGGTCACGGTCGGCGCGAGGTTCGTCGTCCCCGTACTGGTCTTCGCGAACGAGGCGAGTTGTGCGGCGGTACCGTTGAACACGTCCTGGTCGCCGGGGAGCGTGCCGCTGGTGGCGTGCTGCCAGATCGTGTAGCTGGACCAACTCGCCGGCAAGGCCCCCGGCGCCGAGGCGAAGTGGGCGAGCCACAGTGGGTTGGCGGCAAACTGTGGGCTGTTGCCGGTGCAGGTGGTCCACCAGTCGGTGGTGGTGTAGATGACCGCGTCGCGACCGGTGCGCTGCTTGTACCGGTCCAGGAACGCGTGCAGCCACGAGACCATCGCCGCGTTGGACAGGTCGTAACACGTGGCGCGGGGGTCGCTGGGATCGATCTTGTAGGGGTTGTACTCGATGTCGAGCGCGCCGGGCAGTGTCTTGCCGTCGGCCGACCAGCCGCCACCGTTGGCGATGAAGTAGTCGGCCTGGGTGGCGCCGTCGGTGCGGTCCGGCAACGCGAAGTGGTACGCGCCCCGGATCAGTCCGGCGCCGTACGAGCCGTTGTACTGCTGGGCGAACTCCGGGTTGAGGTAGCCCGCGCCCTCGGTCGCCTTGACGTACGCGAATGAGCCGCCGGCCGTCTTGACGCCGGCCCAGTTCACCGCGCCCTGGCCCGCGGACACGTCCAGCCCGGCCGGATTGGTGGCGGCATGGGCCGGTCCGGCCGCGGTGAGGACGGCGGCCATCACCGCCGTGGCGAGCGCGGCCACGCCTGCGGTGACCAGCCGTACGCTCCGCGCGGTTCTCGCACGCGCAGCTGGCCCATGAAGACGGCGCATCATCAGAACCACTCCTGAGTCCAGTCGCTGGTGCAGGTCTGCTGCTGCAACCCCGTGCCGTCGGAGGTGCCGGAGCCGGCGATGGCCAGGCACCTGCCGCTGAACTTGTTGCGGATCTGGTAGACCGGCCAGCCGTCGTAGGTGGTGCCCTTGGCGACCCACGACCAGAGCTGACTGTCGGTGGCGTAACAGCTCCACGAGTGCACCGCGGCCCCGGCGTCCTTGCTCGGTCCGGCGATGTCCACGCACTTGCCGGTGGCCCTACTGGAAATCTTGAAGTACCCGCCGGGCCAGCTGGACCGGATCCAGTACTGCGCGTTGGTGCCGTTGCCGGTGAAGATATCGATCTTCGTGCCATCGGCCGGATTCGAGTGGTCGAGGTCCAGGTACTTTCCGGTGTGCGGGTTCACCCATGTCTCGGCGCCGCCCTGTTTGCCGATCGTGCCGAAGTGGATAAAGCTCAGTCCGGCGGTCGCGACACTGTGCTGCCCGTAGTTGTAGTAGGTGTTCCCGTTGTAGGAATCGGCGTAGTTGTAGTCCTCCACCGTTATGGTGCCGTTGCCGACGCCCGTGACCCAGGCGACATGACCCAACTGACCGGCACCGTCCACATTGCCCGGGAAGACCGCGACGGACCCGACGACGGGCGTGGAGTCAACCGGCACGCCGACCTGCCGGGCCGCGTTCGCCCAGTTGCCGGCGTTGCCCCAGGTGACACCGCCGTACTGGTTGGTGAATGCGACGTGAGCATCGTTGTTGATGCGCCAGGCCACGAACGAGGTGCACTCGCGGGTGTAGAAGTTCCAGCGGTCGACCTGGTCGACCCCGGAGCTGGCGTACGGGTAGTCGTTCACGGTCGTGGTGGCGTGTGCGGGGGACGCGGACAGCAGTCCGCCGGTCGCCGCGACGAGCATCAGCAGCAGGATCGCGATGACCCTGCTACGTCTCCGCTGACCGTGAAGTCTCGATGACCCATCGACAGGCATGCCGACCTCCTCGAAGTTTGGTGACCCGGCTTACCGGTGGCGCGACCAAGTATCGAAGAGCATGGAATTGATGGGTAGTCACGCATTGATCCCACGGAGCCTGTCGGTCGTTTACCCGACCTGTCGAAGAAGGCCTCTCGTCGCACTACCCTCGCGTGTCGGCACGACCTGAGTGCCGTCGTGCCGGCAGCGGCACGCGTAGTTCGATGGCCGTACCGGATCCGGGCGAGCTGTCTATCCGCACCGTGCCGCCCACCTGCGCCACCCGCTCGCGCACCGACCTGGCCAACCCGGTACCCGGACAACGCGCGACCGCCACCGGGTCGAATCCGCGCCCCTGGTCGACGACGCTGACCGTCAGCAGCGTACCGGCGTGGTCCAGTGCCGCCCGCACGACAGCGGTGTCCACACCGGCGTGCTTGCCCACGTTGGTCACCGCCTCCCGGACGGCGCCGCTGACCGCGACCACCACGTCGTGCGGGATTCGGCCGGCCGCGCCGGCACGGCGCAGGCCCGATCCGTTGACCTCCACCTGGAGGCCGCGCAACGCCTGCTCCCGCACGACACCCTGCAGGGCGGTGGACAGGTCGGGCGACCCCTCGTCGGCCGCCCCCGCGACCAGACCGCGCAACCACGCCGCCTCGCTGCGCACGTACCCACGGATGTCGGGATCGGCGATCCATTCGCTCTTGCCCAGCATCTCCATGGTCTGGAGCACGCGGTCGTGCAGCATCCGCTCGTACCGGGCCGACTCGCGGGCGGTGGCAAGCTCCGCGGCCCGGGACAGCGCGGCCGCCTCGCTGGCATCGGCGGCATCCCCGGAACGGCGCAACTGGCCGGCGATGATCCAGACGACGACGGTGTTGGCGTAGTAGCTGACGACGTTCGGCACGTCGTTCCACCACGGCTGGCCGTGCAGGCCGACGTCGGTCACCAGGTAGCCGCCGGCCAGCGCGGACACGGCGAGCGTCGCGTGCGACAGCCGCCGGTACCCCACGCCGATGCCCACACACGCGAGCAGGGTGAACGGGTACATGAAGAACAGCCAGGTGTGGTCGGCGTCGCGCGGCGAGGCCAAG
>DASXOA010000466.1:0-10181 GCA_036494675.1 Rugosimonospora sp. | reverse complement strand
TGGGATCGGTGGTTGGGAATCTGTCAACGGGACGTTGGCGCTCCTTGACGGCCACGTGACGCGACCCGGTAACCATCGGTCGGCAGGGCCGGTACCCATCGAGCCGTGTGCCGTTCGCGGCGGGTTCGGCGCGATCGACTCGATACCGGGAGCAGTCAGACTCGAGACCGGGAGCAGTCAGATGAGCGATGAACAAGAACGTTCCGGGATCCCACGGCGTCGAGCGGTTCTGGCCGGAGCCGGGATGGCCAGCGTTGCCGCCGTACTCATGGGCTGCTCCGCCGACGCGTCCAAGAGCGGAGACTCTTCCGGCGTACCGGTGAGCGGCAGCGCTCCTCCGTCGACGGCCGGCGCATCGAGTTCGGCAGCCGCTGGCGCATCGAGTCCGGCAGCCGCTGGCGCTTCGAGTCTGGCCGCGGTGGGGGAGGAACTGGCCGGCGCGGGCGAGATCCCCGTTGGGGGCGGGAAGATCTTCGACAAGCAACGGGTTGTCGTCACTCAACCGATTGCCGGAGAGTTCAAGGCATTCAGCGCCATCTGCACGCACAGCGGATGCGTCGTCTCCGCCGTCAACGACGGCGTCATCGTGTGTGCGTGCCACGGCAGCCTGTTCTCCGCCAGCGACGGTTCGGTCAAGAACGGGCCTGCCACCGAGCCGCTCCCGGCGAGGACGGTCGCGCTCCGGGGCCAGAATCTCTATCTCCAGTAGGGGTGTTCCGCCAACCGGGGTGGGGGCCGCGCGGGACGGATCCGGCCGGTCAGGCACCGGGAATCTGGGCCGGTGGCTTGGCGTTATGTCGCCGTAGCGGTCGTGAGGCCGTACGCAGAACGTTGGAGGGAAGATCATGAAGGTTCGCAGCTCGCTTCGGTCACTGAAGCGCAAGCCGGGTTCCGTGGTGGTCCGTCGCCGGGGCCGGGTCGTCGTCGTCAACCGCGCCAACCCGCGCTGGCACGGCCGCCAGGGCTGACGCCGTCCGGCAGCGGCCGGTGAGGACAGGTCGGAGGACCGTCCCGGGCCGCGCCGCGCAAGACCGTCAAGCCGGTACCGACGTGCCCCGCGGAACATCGCCACCGATGCTCCGCGGGGCATTCCCATGCCGCGGGGGACCTCCGGCCGCAACGCCGGTGAGGTCCTTGTGGAAGATGACGAAATCGCACGGCGTGGCCAACTGGGCCGCCAGCGCCGGGTAGTCCTCGTCGAAGTTGCCGGTGCGCACGACCCGGTACCCGATGCGGGTGTACCAGTCCCTCAGGAACTCCTTCACCGGGTGGGACCAGGTCTGCGGGACGAGAAGCTCGAGTTGCATGCGGGCAAGTCCGCGCTCCCGGGCCCAGCGTTCGGCGAAACCCACCAGTTCCCGGCCGATGCCGACGCCACGCTGCTCCGGGGCGGCGACCAGCATGCCGAATTCGCCCTCGTCGCCGTCGAGCCGCCGGACGCGCACAATACCCGCGAGCCGCCCGTCGCACCGGGCCGCGGCAACCTGTTCGCCACGGATCAGGGCCGCGATCTCACGCTCGGTGGTTCGGCTGGCTCCGTCGAGCCACAGTCCCTCCTCGGCCCCGGCGTACACGCGGTTCACCAGGTCGGTGATCTCGGCCACGAGCCCAACGTCCGCGGCGCCGATCGCGGGAACCATCGAAACCTCGACCGGCGACGAGGGGTGGATCCTGGACACCTGTGCTCTCCCTTGCCTGCGCTGCCTTCCCGCGTCAAACCCCGACCATGATCCCGTACCGGTCGGGTGCGCGGGCTACCGGCGTCCGCGGAAGGTCCGGCGCAGATCGTCGACCCACTCGTCGGGCACTTCCCAGGGGATGAAGTGGCCGCCGTGGTCGTGGGCGGTGACGTTGACATGGTTGTACCAGGGGGCACGGTCGCTGGTGAGGAAGTGTTGTACGCGTTGCTCGTTGGTGGTGACGCCGGGCGGGTTCTCGTAGCCGACGAAGGTGATGCCCGTCGGTGCCTCGATGACCGGCCAACGGTCGTGTGACGGCTGCCAGGGGTAGCGGTTGTTGTTCGCGTACGTGCGGATCGAGCTGCCGATCGCGTCTCCGGCCCAGTAGATGGTGGCGTGGGTGAGCAACTCGTCTCTGGTGAAGACGCTCTCGATGTCACCATGGCTGTCCGACCAACTGGCCCAGCGCTTCAGTATCCAGGCGAGCATGCCGACGGGTGAGTCGGTGAGGCCGAAGCCGAGCGTGGCGGGGTCGAGTACGTGCGCGGCGAGGTGAACGGCGAACCGCTTCTCCAGAGCCACGATCCGCTCGTGGATGTCGGGTGGGAGCTGGTCGGGGAGCGGACGGCCGCCGGAGAGGTCCCAGGCGCGGTCGCCGTTGAACATGGTGAGCTTCTGCGCGGAGCCGATGTGGATGGCGTGGAGCGAGTCGGCGTACTTGTGGCCGAGTTGCCCGGTGACGAGTGCGCCGACGTCGCATCCGGCCGCCGCGTACCTCCGGTGGCCGAGCACACCGGTCATGAGTTCGTGCCAGACGTCGGCGATTTTCCAGAAGTTCATGTCGGGATGGTTGGTCAGCGGAGTGGAGAATCCGAAGCCGGGCAGGGACGGCACGATGACGTCGAACGCCTCGGCGGGATCGGCGCCGAACGCGCCGGGGTCGGCCAGCGGGTCGATGACCCTGGACCAGTGCCAGAACGTCCACGGCCAGCCGTGGGACAGGATCAGCGGCGTGGGGTCGGGGCCGACGCCGGGTTTGCGCATGAAGTGCACGGGTACGCCGCCGACGTCGACCTGGTAGTGCTGGTACGCGTTGATGGCCTTCTCCGCCGCACGCCAGTCGTACCCGTCGATCCAGTACTCCACGAGGTCCTGCAGGTAGCTCCGCCGCAGGCCGTAGTAGCCGTCCTCGTTGCCGGTGTCCCGCGGCCACCTGGTGGCCTTCAGTCGGGCGGTGAGGTCTTCGAGCACCTCGTCCCGGACGCGGATCGGCGCCGGCCGCAAGGGGAATGATGTGTCTGCCATGGTTCTGATCCCTCACCAATTCGCTATTCCGGAACCCGGGTTGGTGCGGGGCTGGCCAGCACCGGGACCGCCGTCGAGGCGATGACCATTCTCCACGACCCTGCGCGCGGGATCGGGTTGACCTTCACGCGGGATGAACCCGCATGGTGAGCAGCGACCGGGTGGCGGAGCCCGGCGACTCGACGCGGGAACGATCGGGGTTCGCGGCCAATATCAGGTGATCATGCCGGCCCGAGCCGTTTCCCGGCCACGGCGTCGGGTACAGCCGGGGCGTGCTCGGCTGTCTCATCGTGCTTCTGGTGATCTGGTTGGCCATCGCCGTGATCGGGCTGGCAATCAAGGGCCTGTTCGCGCTCTTCCTCGTCGGGTTGCTTCTGTTTCTGATCACCGGTGCGGTCGGCTGGCTGCGGCGACGGCTGTGACGCAGGGCGGTTCCGGAGCCGGACTCCGGTGACCGTGGCTTCTCGCGTCCTCCGGCGCGCGGCGGCCGGTCCCGGCTAGATTGGCGACATAACCCCCGCCGTCCAATGCCAGGCGGCGGCACTCCATGTCCCGCCGCGGGTGGATCGGGGGCCACACGTGATCGGCACGGGCCTCGTGGACCGGCTGCGCCGCCGGGATCCGGATCGCCGGATCCGGCTGCGGGCCGTCCGCCTCACGCTCGTCGCGCTGCCCGCCTACTACGTCTGCCTGTACGGCCTGTCCAACCCGGTCCTCGCGACCTATGTCGTCTTCGGGGTGGTCGCTGCCGGCCTCTTCATCAAACTGCCCGGCCCGGCACGGATCCGGTCACGGGTCCTGCTCGCGGCGCTTCCCGTGAGCTGGGCCCTGATCACAGTGGCGACGGCACTGGACAGGAAAACCCTGTGGGCGGTGGCCGCGACGTTCGTCGTCGGGTTCTCGGTGGCCTTCGTCGGCGTCGGTGGCCCGCGCCTGGTCGGGCTGGCCAGCGGCCTTCAGCTCTTCTACATCGTGGCCAACTTTCCCCCTCATCACGGGAATGCGTTGCCGGTACGGCTGATCGGGGCCACGGTGGGAGTGGTGCTCGTCGCGGTTGCGGAGGTGGTGCTGTGGCCCGGGCCGCCCCCGGTGCCGTACCAGCGGCGCCTCGCCGACGCCGTGGACGCCGTCGCCGCGCTGCTGGAGGCGTCCGCGGACGCGCTGGCCGGCCACCGTTGCGGGGACGGCGAACTGGGGCGGCGCCGGGACCGGGCCGCCGAGGCCGTCGAGTTGATCCGGATGGCCGATTTCCCCCGCACCCAGCGACCGGTCTCGGCCAGCCGCCGCGACCGGGCGCTGCGCGACGGCGCGGCGACGACTCGGGAGATTGCCGAGCAGGTACGGCGGTTCATGGCCCGACGAGAGTTGGAGCACCGCCGGGACGATGACATGGCAACGTCGATGCGGCATGACGCGGAGGCGATGCGGCGTGCCAGCCGTGCCCTGACCGAGGGCCCGCCGGCGGATACCGGCGACGGGCTGCACACGCGGATGCCGAAGCCCGGCCTGGACAACGCCGCGCAGCCACGGCGGATCGACTTCGACTACCTCCGGTTGTGGACGAGCCTGCAGGCCATCAGCGAGCACGTCGACATTCTCGGCGCCGCGGTCGGTGTCGCGGTGGGACAACCGTCGGTGCTCGATCGGCGACCCGGCGGGACCGGAGCGTTCTGGTACGCGCGGAACAACGACGCCCAGCTGTTCTGGCGGCAGTTGCGGGTGCACCTGACGCCGCGGTCGGTGTACTTCCAGGGGGCGGTGCGGCTCGCCGTCGCGCTGGCCGCCGCGAGACTGGTCGCCGCGGAGTTGAGCCTGTCGCATGGCTTCTGGGTACTCCTCGGGACCCTCACGGTCATGCGGACCTCTGCCGCCAACACGAGGACCAGCCTCGTCTCCGCGGCCACCGGCACCCTCATCGGTGCCGTGGTGACCGGACTGCTGCTGTCTGTGGCCCCGGGAACCGTGCCCTACGCGATCGAGTTTCTGGTTGCCGCGCTGCTGTCCTTCGCCGCGGGGCCGTTGCTGGGGTTGCTCTGGAGCCAGGCCGCACTCACGGTCATGATCACGCTCGTGTTCGCCCAACTGTCGCCGACCGACTGGTCACTGGCCCAGGTCCGGCTACTGGACGTGATCATCGGCGGGGCGGTCGGCGTGATCGCCGGGCTGCTGATGTGGCCCAAGGGGGCCGGCGGTGAACTGCGCAGACGCATCGGGAGTTACCTGAGAGCCGACGCCGAACTCATCGACGAGACCGTCGCGATGCTGGCGGGTCGGGAGCGGTACCCGCAGCAGGAACCGAAGGCGCTGCACGCGGCCCGCCACGAGTACATCCTCGCGGACGCGTCGCTGTGCCTGTACTACCTGGAGCGGCCGGACGCGCGGATGACGCAGGTGCACTGGGACGCCTGCATGGTGGCGGGGCACCACATCGTGCACGGTGCCGAACTGATTCTGCGCCACGACCTGGCGGGATCGCTGGCCTCGTGGCCGGAGGCGGCGGCCACGCTGTCGGACGTCGCGCGGCAGCTCAAGAGCGGGTACCTGGACATCGCCGGGCAACTGCCGGACGGCCACATCTCCCGGCCGGTGGCCACGCCCGTGAACGGCGAGGCGATCGGCGACCGGGCGGCGGACATCATCGAGGCGGGTGGGGGCCGACCGGAGGACCCGCTACTCGTCGAGATCGCGGACTGGCTCATCGACCTCAGCGAAAACCTCGACTGGATCCAGACGTCGTCGGGCCGCCCGCCGGCTGGGCGGTGAGCCCGGCAGGGCCGGCCGCCGTCGGTACGTCAGCGCGAGGGGTTTCGACGCCGGTGGTGGACGACCGCGATCGCGACGGCGCCGAAGGTCAGGGCGGTGCCGATGAACGTGTTCGGGCCGGGATGGTTACCCGCCTCCGGCGCGATCACGTCCAGGACGATCGCCATGACCAGTTGCCCGGCGATGGTGGAGAGCGCGAGCAGCAACACACCGATGTAGCGCACCACGGTCACGGTGATGCCGATGAAGATCACGCCGAGCGGGCCGCCCAGATAGGCGGGCCAGAGTGGCGAGGGTACCCCGTGGGGCAGCCCCCGCAACGCGACGTCGATGCCGAACGCGGGTAGCAGCACGACGGTACCCACCAGGAAGTTGATGGACGTGGCGGTCAACGTGCTGCCGGTCGCCACCCGTACCCGGCCGTTGAACGCCTGGTGCCACGGGGTGGCGATGCCGGTGATGGCGGGCAGGACGATCAGGCCGATCGAGCGCGGGCTGTGGAACTGGCCGCTGACGGCCACGATCACCGCCACGATCGCGAGTCCGGCCGCGGCCAACCGGAACACGGTGAGTGGTTGGTGACCGGCCGGCCCGACCCCGAGCCGGTCGACCAGCAGGCTGGACGCCGACTGCCCGGCGACCGCCGCGACGGTGAACACGGCGACGCCGAGCGGGCCCACCGCGACGGCCTGGCTGACGATCGTGTACGCGCCGGCGATTCCACCCAGGTAATACCAGGGTGGCAACCGATTCGCGCGTACGGCCCTCACGAGAGAGCCGGCCCGTCGACGTACCGCCAGAAGGGCCGTGAACAGCGCGCACAGCACCAGGCTGCCACCGAAGCTGAGCACGGCGACGAGCACACCGTCGTGCGCACGCCGCCCGAAGTCACCGTTGATCCGGGACTGGACGGCCAGCGCGGCACCGGCGATGGCGGACAGCGAGCAGCCGGCCAGATAGTGATGCGCCTCCGGGCGGTGCGTGGGCCGGTCGGGCGTACGGCGGCTCTGGCTCATCGCCTTTCATCATCACGCGCCGCCACTGTCGCGGTCGGTGGATTGCGCGAGTTGGCGGCTATCCGGAGGAGACGCCGGACTGGTTCGAGCGCCGGAGAGCCTCAGCAACGAACCCGTTGGCCGTCAACTCCTCGACGAGGTCGCGGAGGAACGCAACCGTTTCGGGCAGCCGGGTCCCGGTGGTGCCGATCGCCTGCCGGATCTGCATGAACCGATCCTCGATCAGTCGGACGTCGGGGTGCGCCGCGACGAATTCGGTCATCGGCTGCCTGATGCCGGCCGCCACCTCCAGACCCCGCGCGCGGAACTCGTCGGTCCCTTCCTCTCCGCGCACGATCTCGGCGTGCCGGAAGGTGCGGGAGAGGAACAGGTCGTAGGCGGACCCGCGCTTCACGCCGATCCGTACGCCCGGACGGTCGACCTCGGCGGGGCTGGTGAACTCCGAGTCACTGGGTACGGCGAACACACCCTCGATCACGACGTACGGTGCGGTGAAGGCAACCTCAGCCTCGCATGCCGGCTCGATGGCCAGGAAACAGATGTCGGCCCGACCGGTCGCCATCGCCTCATACGATTTGCGACCGTCGCGGTGACTGGCCGTTCGCGCCGAGGCTTCGCTCGACCGTTACGGTGACTGGCCGTCCTCGCGGGTGACGAGCGTGGCGAGCCGCTCTCGGCCCTAATGCCGGACGCGGACGACGAGCTTGCCGGTGGCGCGGTCGTGCTCCATGTCGTCGTGAGCCTGCGGCACCTGCTCCAGGCCGTCGTAGACGCGGTCCACGGGGAAGCTCAACTGGCCAGTCCCGACCGCGTCGAGGATCTCCTGGAAAGCCTCCCGAGGCAGGTCGGCGGCGTCGCCGAAGTAGCCCGCCAGGCGCACACCCCTCGGCAGGTACTCGTTCGGGGAGAAGTCCCGCACCGTCCACTGGTTGGAGAGGCTGCCGCCGAAGCAGGCCGTGCCGTGGACGCGCACCGCCCGCAGAGTGTCGGGCAGGGTCGGCGTGCCGACGAGATCAAGGGCGGCGTCGACGCCGGCCGGGTACAGCTCGCGCACGGCGGGCGCGACGTCGCCGGTGTCGAGCAGCGGGTGGTCGACCCCGCGCTCCTTCAGCAGAGCGAGCCGGTCGGGCCGCCGGGTGGTGGACAGCACCGTGGCGCCGCGCCAGGTGGCCAGCGCGGCGGCTGCCAAACCCACCGACGAGGTGCCGCCGCGAATCAGCACGGACTGACCGGGCTGCAGGTCCAGGCCGATGGTGAGCGAGCCGTAGGCGGTTTGCACCATCTCCGGCAGGGCCCCCAGCACCTCCCAGGGCAGGTCGGTGTCAACGGGGATGACCTGGGGCAGCGGCACCGACGTGTACTCCGCATAGCCGCCGTCGTAGGTGCGCCCCATGTCCCCCATCATCGCGACGACCTTCTGTCCGGGAACCAGCCCGCTGCCGGGCGGGGCCGCGTCGACGGTGCCGGCGGCCTCGATACCCGGCACCCGGGGAAAGCTGACGCCCACGCTCAGACCCAGCCGAAGCTTCAGCTCCGAACGGTTGAGGCCGAACGCCTCGACGCGGATGCGCACCCAGCCGTCCCTCTCGGGCGGGAGCGGGAGCGTGGTCAGCCGCAGGTTGTCCACGGGGCCGGGGGCGGAGAGCCGGACGGCGCGCATAGTGGTCGGCGAGGACGTCATGGGCCTGCCTTCTTCCCGGGGTAGGAGAGTCGGTCGACGGTGATCAACATGCGGCCGCTGCGCTTCATTCCCCACCCGCCCGCGGTCAGCGCCTTGATGGTGCTGCGGTTCAGGCCCATCCGTCCGGCCAGCGTCGTGCGAGAGGCCGGGCCGCCCAGGTGTACGCAGGCGCGCCCCGCACCGATCGGGACGACCCCGCACCGATCGGGACTACATGGACTCCAGGTCCCCGTCGTCGGCGGTCACCGGGGTCGCGTGCCGATCCCAGCTTCCGGGGTGCGCCGGGTCGATGACCACCTCGTACTCGGGGTGGCGGTGGATGTACCGGTCCACGATGCCGCAGAAGTTGGTGACGGTCAGGCCCTTGGCGCGGATGTCCTCCAGGGAGTCCTGGACGAGTGTGTTGACCAGGCCGCGACCCCGGAACGCCTCATGGATGAAGGTGTGGGTGAGGACGCGGCGCGATCCCTGCGGCTCGTACACCAGGAGCCCGGCCTGTTCCCCGTTCACGCGAAGCTCGTAGAAGCGGTTCGCGGTGTCGTCGTGAACTTCGAGCCTGTCCACATTATCGTTCGGTGCTGGCGTGGTCATGGGCTTCCTTGTCTCGTACCTGTCGGGTGATGCGTGGCCGGCCCCATCACGATAGGGGTCCGGCTCAGAACAGGGTTAGTTGCGCCGGGTCGCCCGCCGTGTACCGCCGACCGTTCAGTGCGAACTTGTCCTCTGTGGACGCATCCGGATTCGGCAGGCCGTGCTTGGCGAAGAGCGAACGGATCCGGCCACCGAGCCATTCCCGGTACCGCGACGGTGTCTCCGAACCGGTGGAGTACAGCCGGATGTAGTCGTCCACGAGTCCGGGGTGCTCGCTGCGCAGCCAGGTGAGGAACACGTCCTTGACCCCGGTCGCGAGGTACAGCGGCGTGAAGTGCACGCTCGTCGCGCCGGCGGCGGCCACCGCCGCGACGAGTTCGTCGAGTTGCTCGTCCCGGTCGGTGAGCATCGGCAGGATCGGCGCGAGGAACACCGTGCACTCCATGCCGGCGTCACGGATCGCCCGCACGGTGGCCAGCCGGGCGGCCGTCGTCGCCGTCCCCGGCTCGATGGACTGCTGGAGTGCCTCGTCCATGATCGAGATCGACAGGCCCAGATGTACCGTCATCACCGAGCTTGCCGCGGCGAGGCGCTGGAGGTCGCGGCGGATGAGGGTGCCCTTGGTGAGGATGGAGAACGGCACCCGGGCGGCGGTCAGCGCGTCGATGATGCCGGGCATCAGCGTGTACCTGCCCTCGGCGCGCTGGTACACGTCGGTGTTCGTGCCGAACGCCACCCGCGGCGGCAGCTTCCTCTTCCTGGCCAGTTCCTCGCGGAGCACGTCGACGATGTTGACCTTCACGATGATCTCGCGGTCGAAGTCCTCGGCGATGTTGAGCTGGAGCCGGGTGTGGGTGTTGCGGGCGAAGCAGTAGCGGCACGCGTGGGTGCATCCCCGGTACGGGTTGATGGTCCACTCGCCGGGCAGCATCCGGGCATCGTTCGGCACATGGTTGAGTGCGCTCTTGGCCAGGATCTCGTGGAAGGTGACGCCCTGGAAGTCGGGCGTACGCACGCTGCGCACGAGCGTCGACAGGCTCGCCAGTCCGGGCAGCGCGTGCACGTCGACGGCGTCGAGGCGTTGGGCGTCCCACCGCGTCGTGGCGTGCTCGTCCGTCGAGGCGTGCTCGTCCGGCGTGTCGCCAC
>DASXOA010000465.1:0-1630 GCA_036494675.1 Rugosimonospora sp. | reverse complement strand
CGGCGTTTTTGTGGTAGTTGTACGCCACCAGCAGCACGGTCAGCAGCACAAGCCCGAGCCCGATCGCGATGAGGTTGAAGGTGCGCATGGTCGGGCACAGACGCCGCCGGCCCTCGGACAGGTACCGCTCGACCTGCTCCGGCGGATAACGGTTCGGGTCTGGCCAGTAGCCGGAGCCCCCCGGCGGCTCGACGGTGGCGGGCGGTACCGGATCCTCCGGTGTCGGATCGCTGGTGACCAGCGGCTGCACCAGCGCGTGCTGCCACGCGGGCGCAGCCGCGGTCGGTGGTGTGGCAGGAGAGTCGGCCAGTTCGGGGGTGGCCGGTTCGGTCACGGCGTTCCTAATGAGTTCTGGGAGTATGCCATCCGGCAGACTCCTGGTGGGTAGATAGCCGCCGGCAGGTGAGCACTCGGTGTTCCTGGACGTTGAGTCCTGACGAAAGATCGTGCCCCTGCTGGTTGGTCGGGAGAGTTGATCGCTCATGGGATGTCGTGCCCGTCCGCTTGCGGCTTGAGCACTGCTTCATTAGGTCGCTGATGGTTCTCCTACTGGCTACTGAGCGTGTTAGGTGTCGGAGACGGGAGACACGTTGCTGTTCGTAGGAGATGACTGGGCCGAGGACCACCACGACGTCGAGTTGATGGACGCGGCCGGGCGCAGGGTGGCCAAGGCCCGCCTGCCGGAGGGCGTCGCGGGCATCGCCCGGCTGCACGCGATGATCGGTGAATGGCTGGGCGAGGGTGCTGAAGACGCCGCCGGGCAGGTGACCATCGGCATCGAGACCGACCGGGGTCCGTGGGTGCGGGCGTTGATCGCCGCCGGGTACACGGTGTTCGCGGTCAACCCGTTGCAGGCGGCCCGCTACCGCGAACGCCTCGGCGTCTCCGGCGCCAAGAGCGACGCGGCCGACGCGCACATGCTCGCCGATATGGTGCGCACCGACGCGCATCAGCTGCGCCCGGTCGCCGGCGACAGCGCCCAGGTCGAGGCGGTCAAGGTGGTCACTCGCATACACAAGACGCTGATCTGGGAGCGGACCCGGGCAGGGCAACGGCTGCGGCACGCGTTGCGGGAGTACTTTCCCGCCGCGCTGGAGGCGTTTGAGGATCTTGACGCCGCCGACACCCTGGAACTGCTCGCGAAGGCCCCGGACCCGGCCAGCGCCGCGAAGCTGAGCATCAGCCAGATCAGCGCGGCCCTCAAACGGGCCCGCCGACGTGACATACCGACGAAGGCCGCCGCGATCCAGGCGGTGCTGCGCGCCGAGCACCTCGGCCAGCCCGCCGCGGTCACCGCCGCCTACGCGGTCTCGGTGCGGGCGCTGGTCGCCGTCCTTGCCACCCTCAACGAGCAGGTCAAGGCCCTGCAAGGGCAGGTCGAGGCCCATTTCGGCAAGCACCCGGACGCTAAGATCATCGTGTCTCAGCCCGGACTCGGCGCCGTGCTCGGCGCCCGGGTGCTCGCAGAGTTCGGCGACGCGGCCGACCGCTACGCCTCGGCCAAGGCCCGCAAGAACTACGCCGCCACCAGCCCGATCACCCGCGCATCCGGCAAGAAGAAGACCGTTACCGCCCGGTTCGTCCACAACGACCGACTCATCGACGCCCTGATGACCCAAGCATTCGCGTC
>DASXOA010000464.1:0-6654 GCA_036494675.1 Rugosimonospora sp. | reverse complement strand
CGCGTTGCCGGCGCCGGTGGCCTCGTCGCTGCTGCACGGATTCGCGCACTTCGACGGGGCGGGGGCGCTCGACCGGGTCGGGGTGCCGTTGCTGGTCATCACGGCCGGGTCGGGCGAGACCGGAGTCCGGGAGCATCCCGCCACCACCGTCGGCCGTACCGTCGGCGCGGGGCACTTCAACCAGCTGGAGGTGCCCGACCAGGTCAACGGCATGATCGAACGGTTCATGGCGATCAACGGGGTGGCGGGATGACGGTGGCGGGATGACGGTCGCGGGATGACGGTCGCGGGATGACAGTGGCGGGATGACACCGGTGCGACCCGAGCCGTACCCGATGGGGCTGGGGGATTCCCACCGACCTCCGGCCCCGCCCGATTTACCCTGAATGGGTGATGGCTCGGGTGGGGCGGCGCCCCACCGGCGGGTGTCCGGCAGCGTGGCGCACGCGCCTGGTGCTGCCGGGCCTCATGGTGCTGCCGGGCCTCCTGGTGCTGGTGAGCGTGGCGGTGACCGGGTGCTCCGGCGGCAGTTCCGGACCGCCGGTTCCGCGGCCCTCCGTCGCCAGCGGCGCCAGCCCGGCCATATCCGGTACCCCGACCTCGTCCGCCATCGCGACCGGTCCCTCGTCACCGGCCGGCGCGACGCCGTCGTTCACCGCCACGATCGCCACGGTGACCGCGGCCGACGTCCCGCACACCTGGCACAGCGGCTGCCCGGTGAGCCCGGCCAACCTGCGGCTGATGCATCTGAGCTTCTGGGGATTCGACGGCCGGCCGCACATCGGCACGCTGATCGTGAACGCGTCCGTGACCAGCGACGTCACCAAGATCTTCAATACCCTGTACCGGGAACAGTTCCCGATCCGGCAGATGCAACCGGAGGACGCCTGGGGCGGCAGCGACCCGGACTCGATGGCGGCGGACAACACGTCGGGCTTCAACTGCCGACCGGTCGTCGCCTCCGGCCCGACGCGCTGGTCGGTCCACGCGTACGGGGAGGCCATCGACGTCAACACGGTGGAGAACCCGTACGTTCTGGGCAAGAATGTCATGCCCCCGGCCGGCCGCGCGTTCCTCGACCGCTCCAACGTCCGGCCGGGGATGGCGGTCGCGCACGGCGACCTGGTGAACGCGTTCACCGCCGCCGGCTGGTTCTGGGGCGGGCGCTTTACATCCAACCCCGACTACCAGCACTTCAGCAAGACCGGCGGCTGAGCCTCGGCCCCCTGCCGGCGCGGGCCCACGCGAAGGGCCGCTCGGGCCTCAGCGCACCCCGCTCGGCCGGAACTGGATGCTGATCCTGGCGCCGGCCGGCCGGGCGGTCTTCGGTACGGCGTGTTCCCACGTGCGCTGGCAGCTGCCGCCCATCACGATCAGGTCGCCGTGGCCGAGGTCGTGGCGCAGCGTCGGCCCCTCACCGCAGCGGGGCCGCAGCAGGAGCGACCGGGGAGCCCCGATCGAGACGATCGCGACCATGGTGTCCTGGAACGAGCCCCGGCCGATCGTGTCGCCGTGCCAGGCGACGCTGTCGCGACCGTCGCGGTACAGGCAGAGGCCGGCCGTGCGGAACGGCTCGCCGAGCTCGGCGCCGTAGTGCGCGTCGAGCGTGCGACGGGCGGCGTCCAGGGCCGGGTGCGGCAACGGGCGGTTCTCGTCGTAGAAGCTGAGCAGCCGGGGGACGTCGACGATCCGCTCATACATCTGGCGCCGCTCGGCTCGCCAGGGCACGCCGGTGAGCAGCTCCTCGAACAGCGCGTCGGCGCCGAGCATCCAACCCGGCCGGACATCGATCCATGCGCCGTGGCACAGCGTGGTCCGCTGGACGGTGCCGCCCAGCGCGTCCGGCCCGATGTCCTCTGCCAGGTCCAGCAGCGAGGCTTGGAAGGTGGCCGTCATGCCGCCAGCCTAGCGCACCGTTCGGACAGGTGTGCTACTCCCCGGCTTTCTGTTGTCGCGTGGCTGTCAAGAACATTTGACATGGAGTCCGGTGCGCTTTACATTCGGTGGTGTCAAAGGTTCTTTACTCCACGGAGGTCGGGATGTCGTACGAAGAGAAGGGCGTCTGGACCCAACTGCTCTCCTTCGCCGGCGCCTATATCGCCTATCTCGCGATCGTCGTGCCCCGGCTGTCGCACACACCGGCCGCGCACGTGTCCTACATCGCGCCGCTGGTGGTGACGACCGTGGCGTCGCTCTTCATCGCGATGCTGGTCCGCAGTGCCCTGGAGGTGGCCAGGCCCAGCGACAGCAGCAAAGCCGACGTGCGGGACCGGGACATCGCCCGCTTCGGTGAGCACGCCAGCCGCTGGTGCGTCGTCGGCGGCGCGATCGGCGGGATCATCGGGGCGGACGCTCACTGGGACTACTTCTGGATCGCCAACGTCATCTGGCTCGGGTTCGTACTGTGGGCCGTGGTCGGCTCGGTCGTCCGGCTCGTCGCCTACCACCGGGGGCTGTGACGGTGGCGCCGAGCAAACCCACCAGGATCACCAACCGGATCCGCGTGCTGCGTTTCGGCCACGACGAGATGACCCAGGCCCAACTGGCCGAGCACATCGGCGTGACCCGGCAGACCGTCATCGCCATCGAACAGGGGCGCTACTCGCCGTCCCTGGAGGTCGCCTTCCAGATCGCCCAGGTCTTCGGCGTACCCCTCGACGAGGTCTTCCAGTACCCCGACGGGTCGACGGGCCAGTGAGGAAGGGCAGCCGGCCGGCGTCGGCACGTGCTACGCCAAGAAGTCCAGTAGCTGGCGGGTGGTCTCCTCGGGGGCTTCCTCGGGAATGAAGTGCCCGACCGGTATGGACTCGCCGCGGACGTCGTCCGCCCACTCGCGCCAGATCGCGACCGGATCCTCGTAGAGTGGCGCGACCGAACCCCGCTGGCCCCAGAGGAACAGCACCGGGCAGGTGATCTTCCGGTTGCCGTGGTCCCGCTCGTCGTACTCGTAGTCCAGCGTCGCAGATGCACGGTATTCCTCGCAGATCGCGTGCGCCGTATCGGGATCGCCGAACTTCTTGATGTACTCGGCACGCACTTCAGCTGGGAAAGCGTCCTTGACGACCGGCCAGCTGTCGAGCATGAAGTCGACCATGGTCGCCGGAGCCGCGCCGATGAGCTGTTCGGGTACCGGTTCCGGCGCGGCCAGGAAGGACCACACCCAGGTGGCGACGCTGAACTTCTTGTCGGCTCGGTCGTAAGCGCTGCCGACGGGCACCACGTCCATGACGGCGAGCCGGGTGACCATGTCGGGCTCGTCCAGGGCGAGCCGGTAGGCGCAGCGCGCCCCACGGTCGTGGCCGACGACCCTGAACGTGTCGAAACCCAGGCTCTGCATGACGTCGATCTGGTCGCGGCTGATCGCACGCATGCTGTACGGCTCGTGGTTGGCGGTGCTGGGCGGCTTGCCGCTGTCGCCGTAGCCCCGTAGATCGGTGGCGACCACCGTGTAATGCTCGGCGAGCTTGGGCGCCACCCGGTGCCAGCAGAGATGCGTCTCCGGAATGCCATGCAGGAGCAGCACCGGCGGCCCGCTGCCGCCCCGCCGGCCGTGGATCCTGGCACCAGACGTCTCAATGTCGAATTCCTCAAACCCATCGAACACGGCCACCACAGTTCCTTCAGAGTTGGACAGAACGTCGCGACCCGGACTACCCCCGACACTGCCCCCTACACTCGGCTCGGCCGAATTCGTTGATCAAGAGGGATGCGCATGCGCGATCTCGCGGCAGCGCCCACCACCGGGCCAGGCTCTGGCGCGCGGCGCCGGGCCGGGGTTATCGTCGGGCTCGGCGTACGGGACGCCTCCGGTCCGCGGAAAGGGCACAGCCCACCCGCTCGCACGGATCGGCCCGGCCCTGCTCTCCTTTCGGCCTGACAACGCGGACACCAGGCAGACGAGAGGAGGCCGCGATGCCGGCCGTGTCACTTCCCGACAACCCCAGCCTCGAGTACCTGCGCAAGCAGGCCCGGGCCCTTCAGCGCGCCGTACGCAAGGGGGAGCCCGAGGCCCTGCGCCGGGCGGCCGGCCAGCGCGTCGACGTCCCCGGTGACCCCGTGACGTTCGCGTTGCACGGCGCCCAACTGGTCGTGGCCCGCGAGTGTGGCTTCTCCAGTTGGCCGCGGCTGCGGCGCCACCTGGAGGTCGTCGCGGAGCACCGGTGGGACGCGGGGGAGCCGCCCGCCGGCGAGGGCGGGAGCGTCGCCGACGACTTCTGCCGGCTGGCCTGCCTCACCTACGCGGACGACGGCCCGGCGCGCTGGCGGCGGGCCCGCGAGCTGCTTGCCGAGCAACCGACGCTGACCCGGGACAGCATCTGGGCGGCGGCGGCCGCGGTGGACGCCGACGCGGTACGGCGCCGGCTGGCCACCGACCCGGCGGCGGCGCGCCACCGTGGCGGCCCGTACCGGTGGCGGCCGCTGTTCTACCTGGCGTACTCCCGGCTCGATCCGGCCGTACCGCTGCATGACGTGCTGGACACCGCACGGCTGCTGCTGCGCGACGGGGCGGACCCGGACGAGGGGTACCTGTGGAACGGGCTGCCCACCCCGTTCACGCTGCTGACCGGCGCCTTCGGCGAGGGGGAGCAGGGGCCCGGGCGCCAGCCCCGCCACCCGCACAGCCTGCCGCTGGCGCGGCTGCTCCTCGAGGCGGGCGCGAACCCCAACGACGGCCAGGCGCTCTACAACCGCATGTTCCGGCCCGACGACGACCACCTGCGGCTGCTGTTCGAGTTCGGGCTCGGTACCGGCGACGGCGGGGTCTGGAAGCGGCGGCTCGGCGAGGCGCTGGACTCACCGGCCGGCATGGTGCGCGGCCAGCTTGCCTGGGCCATCGACCACCACTTCCTGGACCGGGTACGGCTGCTGGTCCGGCACGGCGTCGACCTGGCCACGCCGTTGCACGACGGGCGTACCCCGACCGAGCGCGCCCGGTTGAGCGCGAACCGGGACATCGTCGACTTCCTGGTCGCGCACGGCTCCCCGGCACCCGCCCCGGATCCGGTCGACGATTTCATCGGCGCCGCGATGACCGCGGACCGGGACGCGATCAGCGCACTGGTCACCGTGCATCCGGACGTGGCGGAGCGGGCCCGGCGGCGGCGTCCGGGCCTGATCGTGTGGGCGGCGGCCAACGGTCGACGGGAGGCCGTCCGGCTGCTCGCCGAGTTGGGCTTCGACGTCAACGCGCTCGGCCGGGCCGACACGCCGGGCGAGACGCCGTGGGAGACCGGCCTGCACCACGCCGCCGCCTCGGGCGACCTGGAACTGGCCCGGTCGCTGCTGGCGCTCGGCGCCGATCCGAACGTCTCCGACGCCCGCTTCGCGTCGACGCCGCTGGGCTGGGCTCGGCACTTCGAGCAGCCGGCGATGGTCGAGCTTCTCGAACCGGTCACCGACGAGGAGGCGTCCGGTTGAGCGGGCCGGCCGGTTTCCCGGCCGACCCGGCGGGGATCGGTCAGGGTGTGTAGATGTTCGGCCACGGCGGGGTGGCCATGCCATCGCCGATGAAGAAGCTCGGGTGCGGCGGCTGGTTGTAGGCGGTGTTCTGCCAGGCGACCGCGACCCGGTACTGCGGGTTGTGCATCAGCGTGACGATGCGCCGGTCGGTGCTGTACGTCGTGGCGTAGATGCGCAGTGCGCGGTCGTCGGTGGTCGGCAGCACGACCTCCTCGCGCCAGTCGCCGAACAGGTCGCCGGACAGGCTGGGCGTGGACTTGGTGCTGTTGTTCGAGTGCACCCCGCTGGCGGTCAGCAGCCGGGTGTTGCCGCCGGTGCCGTACTTGTCGACGTGCGTGCTGTCGAGCAGTTCCCGGACCGGGTCGCCGTCCCACCAGACCGTGAAGTTGTCCGACGACGGGGTGGTGGAGCTGATCTGCTGTCCGTGGGTGTTGTAGATGCCCGTGGTGGCCGCGCTCCACGACTCGGCACCGGGGCTGCCGGCGTAGATGTCGTCGGAGCGGCCCCGGCCGTTGTCACAGCCGCAACTGGGGTACTGCCAGATGATGGCGCCGGTTCTCGCGTCGGCCATCCAGCCGGCCGGCGATCCGGTGTTCTCGTCCACCTTGTAGACCTCCAGGCCGGCCCGGCCGGGGTCCAGGTCGCCGACGTCCTCGGCGTCGCCGTGGCCGAGTCCGGTGTTCCACAGTGGAGCGCCGTTGTCGTTGATGGCCATGGCACCGAAGACGATTTCGTCCTTGCCGTCCCCGTCGACGTCCGCGATGGACAGTTGGTGGTCGCCCTGATCCGTGTACTGGCTGCCGGAGTTGTTCGAGTCGAACTTCCAGCGTTCGGTAAGCTGACCGTTGCGAAAGTCCCAGGCGGCGATGACAGTACGGGTGTAGTAGCCGCGCGACTCGATCAGCGACGGCCGGGTGCCGTCCAGGTACGCGGTGCCGGCCAGGAACCGGTCGACCCGGTTGCCGTACGAGTCACCCCAGGACGAGACCGTCCCCCGTGGAGGGTCATAGTTCACTGTGGACATCGCGGCGCCGGTGAGCCCGTTGAACATCGTCAGGTACTCCGGGCCGGTCAGGATGTACCCCGAGGAGTTGCGGTAGTCGGCGCTGGCGCTGCCGATGACCTTTCCGGTGCCGTCCACGGTGCCGTCCGAGGTCTTCATCGCGACCTCGGCCCGGCCGTCGCCGTCGTAGT
>DASXOA010000463.1:0-10867 GCA_036494675.1 Rugosimonospora sp. | reverse complement strand
CAACGCGGCGCGCAACATTGTGGCCGCCGGGCTGGCGGTGACAGCCTGTGGAGACGGTGTAAGACCTCAACGGGAGTCCTCCCGCACGGGGCGGTCGTCGGTGAAGCAGGAAAACCCGAGGGCAACCAAGGGAATCCCCGCCCTTTAGTCAGGGCGGTGGAGGATGTCAACCCTCCATAATCCACACCTGCGTTACCAGTTGCCGGGTGCCGCTGGTACCAGGATCACGGGGCACTCCCATGATTTCCGGAATCTGTGGACTCTTAACGTCATGGAACAAACGACCGTGACATCACCTGCCCCGGCGTCCACGCGCCGGCAGTCCGCCGGGGCGGCACCCGGGAACCGCTCAGGCATACTGCTAACGATCCTGCTGGTCGGCCAGTTCATGGCCATCCTGGACGTACAGGTGACCAACGTCGCTGCTCCGACCATCCGGCGCGACCTGCACGCCAGCGGCGGCGGGCTGCAGATGATCATTACGGGCTACACCATCGCGTACGCCATGCTCCTGATCACCGGTGCCCGGCTCGGCGACCGGCTGGGCCACCGGCGGCTCTTCCTCGGCGGGCTCGCGCTGTTCACGGTCGCCTCGCTGGCCTGCGGGCTGTCCGCCTCGTCCGGAATGCTGATCGCCTTCCGGCTAATCCAGGGCACCGGCGCGGCGCTCATGATCCCGCAGGTGTTCAGCCTGATCCAGCGCCAGTTCAGCGGGCGCGAGCGGTTGCGGGCGCTGAGCATGTACGCCGCGGTGATCGCCGCCGGTGCGATCGCCGGCCAGGTGGTCGGCGGCGTCCTGGTCAGCGCAGACCTCTGGGGCACCGGGTGGCGCCCGGTCTTCCTGATCAACGTGCCGATCGGTGTGGTGCTGCTGATCGCCGGGTCGCGGGCCCTGCCCGTCGACCGGGGCGAGCCGGGCCGGGGCCTGGACCTGCCGGGCCTCGTCGTCCTGTCGCTGGCGGTGCTCGGTTTCGTGGTACCGCTGGTGTTCGGTCACGAGGAGGGGTGGCCGCTGTGGGGCTGGCTGTGCATGGCCGGTGCCGTGGTGCTGCTGGCCGTGTTCGTGGCCGTCGAGCGGCGGGCCAGTTCCCCGCTGATCCCGGCCCGGGTGATGCGCTCCCCCGGCATGGTGGTCGCGATGGTGACGATCTTCGCGCTGATGGCCTCGTACGGCGGCTTCCTGTTCACCCTGGCCCTGCACCTGCAGTCCGGGCTGGGCTTCAGCCCGCTGCGTGCCGGACTGACCTTCGTACCCGGCGCCGTCTTCTTCGCCATCGCGAGCCTCAACTGGCGCCGGGCGCCGGCCCACCTGTACCGGCGGATGGTCCCGGCCGGGCTGTTCGTCGGCACGGTCAGCCTGGTCCTGCTGCTGCTGTCCGTGCGGGGCGGCAACGCGCCCGGCGCGCTGTTCTACGTCTCCCAGGTGATCTTCGGGCTGGGCTTCGGGTCGGCGTTCTCGCCCCTGCTGACGGTGGCGCTCAGCCACGTGTCGCCGGCCGACGCGGCGGACGCGAGTGGACTGCTGACCACGGTGACCCAGTTGGGGAACGTCGTCGGTGTGGCGACGTTCGGCACCCTGTACCTGACCCAGGTGACCACCTCGCCCTCGGGCCACTCGGAGGCGGTGACGAGCGGGGTCGAGGCGCTGCTGACCGTGGCGGCCGCGTGCCTCGCGCTGTTCCTCCCGCGCCTTGCCGTGCCCGCGCCGCAGGTGACCGTCCATCCTCCGCGTTTGGACACACAGAGTCACTGATTGCCGTTAAAATGTAACTCTGTGTCGACTAGCAGGACGATCGAGGAGAGCCCGCCCGGACCGCCGGCGGATGAGCCCGAGAAGTCGTCGGCGCCACCCCGAGCGGCCATACCGGCCTGGCTGCCGTTCGTCGCCGGCTCGGTGGCGATGCTGGCGGTCGGCTCGTACCGGATCACCGCGGTGTCGATGGACTGGGACGAGGGCGCCACGATCTCCGCGGCCGGCCGCCCGGTGGGGCAGATCCTCGGGCTGGCCGGCCACGTGGACGCCGTGATCACCCCGTACTACCTGTTCATCCACTTCTGGACCCGGGTCTTCGGCTCCTCCGACCTGGCCCTGCGTGCCCCGTCGCTGATCGCCATGGCGCTCGGCGTCGGCCTGGTCGGGGAGCTGGGCCGCCGCCTGGTCGGTCCGGCCGCGGGGCTGGTCGCGGGGCTGATCTGCGTCACGATCCCGGCGCTGTCCTACTACAGCGCGCAGGCCAGGCCGTACGCCCTGGCGTTCGCGGCGGCCACGCTGAGCACGCTCCAGCTGTACCGCGCCGTGGACCGCCCGTCCCGGGGCCGCTGGTGGGGGTACGCGGGGTGCCTGCTCCTCACCGGCGTGGTGCACATCCTCGCGGCCACCGTGCTCGCCGCGCACCTGATCATCGTGGCCATCCGCTGGTACGAGCGGCGGGACCGGGCACTGCTGCGGATGCTGCCCGCCTGCGCGGCGACGGTCGTCGTGCTCGGGCCCCTGGTCGTGCTCGGCAGCCGGCAGCAGCAGATCCAGCTCGCCTGGGTGACCCCGCCGACGTGGCGCGACGTGGCGGCCGTACCGGAGCGGGTCATCCTCAGCCCCCAGGTGGCCTTCCTGCTCGGCGGCCTGGCGCTGGTGGCGACCGTGGTGCTCCGCCGCCGTACCGCCGCGGAGCTGGCCGCCCTGGCCGTGGTACCGGTCGGGCTCATGCTGCTCGCGTCGCTCGCCGTACCGGTCTGGGTGCCGCGGTACGGCACCTTCGCGCTCGGGTCGCTGGCCATCCTGGCCGCCGCCACCGTCACCGCACCGGCCCGGCCCCCGGTGGCTCTCCGCGCGACCGTGGTGCTGGCCCTGATCGCCTTCGAGGCACTGCCGGCGCAGATCGTGACGCGCCAGTCGCACGCCTCGCCGGACTCCCGGGGGCTGGCGGATGTGATCGAGGCCCGGGCGGTACCCGGCGACGGGCTGGTCTTCGGCGACTTCGCGTGGTCGCTGCGACCGACCGTCGAGCACTACCTGAGCCGGCACGCCGGGACGCTCCCGGCCACCGCGCCGCGCGACCTGCTGCTGACCGGCGACGCCGGTCGCCTGCGCTCACTCGACGCGCGGGAGTGCGCGGACGTCACCGCCTGCCTGGGCACCACCGGGCGGATCTGGCTGGTCACCCCGCTGCACCCGGGCCACCCACTGGACAAAGGGACCCCGAAGATGGTCGCGCTGCGGGACCGGTACACGGTCGCCGCGAGCTGGGCCCGGGACCAGGGGCTGGTCACCCTGCTGGTGCGCCGGCGCTGACGTCGCCGGCGATGGTCAGACTGGCGGCTCAGATTCAGACTGGCGGCTCAGATCGTGAAGTGGTCCCCCGCGAACGGACCGACCACCGCCAGCGACATCGGCCGGGTGAGCACCTCCGCCGCGATCTCCCGGACCTGCTCGCTGGTCACCGCGTCGACCCGGGCCAGCAGGTCGTCGACGGACAGCAGTTCGGGGTAGAGCAGTTCGCCCTTGCCGAGCCGGCTCATCCGGGACCCGGTGTCTTCCAGGCCGAGGACGAGCGAGCCCTTGACCATGCCCCGGCCGCGGGCGACCTCGTTGTCGCCGAGCCCGTCGGAGGCAACCCTGGCAAGCTCCGCCCGGGTCAGTGCGAGCACCTCGTCCACCTTGCCGGGAGCGCAGCCCGCGTAGACCGCGAAGATCCCGGCGTCGGCGTACTGCGAGGTGTACGAGTACACCGAGTACGCCAGGCCACGCTTCTCCCTGATCTCCTGGAACAGCCGGCTGGACATCCCGCCGCCGAGCACGTTGTTGAGTACGCCGAGCGCGAAGCGCCGCTCATCGGTACGGGCGATGGCCGGGCACCCGAGGACCAGGTGGGCCTGTTCGGTCTCCTTGTCCCGTACGGCGACCGTCGCCGGCTTGGCCGGCACCAGCCTGCCCGCGGAACGGGGCGGCACCGGCTCGGCGGCGTCGCCGGCACCGAGCAGGGTGTTGCGCACCATCTTCACGACGGCGGCATGGTCGAGGTTGCCGGCGGCGGCCACGACCATGTTCGCGGGAACGTACCGGCGGCGGTAGAAGCTCTGGATCTGCCGCCGGGTCATCGCGCTGACCGTCTCGGCGGTACCGGAGATCAGCCGACCCAGCGGATGCTGGCCGTAGATCGCCGACGTGAGCAGATCGTGCACCTCGTCGTCGGGTTCGTCGTCGTGCATGGCGATCTCCTCAAGGATCACGCCACGCTCGGTCTCCACGTCCGGTTCGGCCAGCACCGACGACGCGACCAGGTCACCCATCACGTCGACGGCCAGGGGCAGATCCGCGTCGAGTACCCGCGCGTAGTAGCACGTGTACTCCTTCGTGGTGAAGGCGTTGGTCTCCCCGCCGACCGCCTCGATCTGCGCCGCGATGTCCAGCGCGCTGCGCTTCCCGGTGCCCTTGAACAGCAGGTGCTCCAGGAAGTGCGAGACGCCGGAGAGCCCCGGCGCCTCGTCCCGTGAACCGACCGCCACCCAGATGCCGAACGACACGCTGCGCATCGCCGGAATCGCCTCGGTGAGCACGCGCAGCCCGTTGGGCAGCACGGTACGTCGTACCGTGCCGCCCAACGGATCCGCGTCGAGCGTCGTGGTGACGGCCTTACCGGACCGCGCCGGCCCGGCCGGCGCGTCGCGATGCGGCACGTTCGCGGTCAGCGCTGGCGCCGGCGGCGACGGCGGGCCTCATCGTCCCCGCCAGCCTCGCCGGTGTCGTCGCCGCCCGGCTCCTCACCTTCCGGACGGTCCGCCGGACCGTGCTCGGCGGCCGGACCGCGGTCGATGCCCCGGCCCGGTCCACGGTCCCGGTCACCCCGGTCCGAGCCGCGGTCGCGCGGACCGCGGTCGCCCCGGTCGCGGCCCGCGGGGCGGTCGCCACCGGCCTCGGCCGGCGGTGCCTCCTCGCCCTCCGGGCGCACCTTGTCCAGGTAGATCTTGCCGCGCTGGTCGATGTCGGCGATCTGCACCTCGACCTTGTCGCCGACGTTGAGGAAGTCCTCGACCCGGTCGATCCGCTTGCCGTTGCCCACCTTGGAGATGTGCAGCAGGCCGTCGCGGCCCGGCAGGAGCGAGATGAAGGCGCCGAACGCGGCGGTCTTCACCACGGTGCCGAGGAACTTGTCGCCGATCTTCGGCAGGGTCGGGTTGGCGATCGCGTTGATCCGCTCCACCGCCGCGTCGGCCGACGGGCCGTCCGTGGCTCCGACGTAGATCGTGCCGTCGTCCTCGATGGTGATGTCGGCCCCGGTCTCGTCCTGGATCGCGTTGATCATCTGCCCCTTCGGGCCGATCACCGCACCGATCTTGTCGACCGGGATCTTGATCGTGGTGACCCGCGGCGCGTACTGGGACATGCCGGCCGGCGACGTGATCGCGTCGGCCATCACGCCGAGGATCGTGTGCCTGGCGTCGTGCGCCTGCTGCAGGGCACCGGCGAGCACGTCGGACGGGATGCCGTCGAGCTTGGTGTCCAACTGCAGGGCGGTGACGAACTCGCTGGTACCGGCGACCTTGAAGTCCATGTCGCCGTACGCGTCCTCGGCACCGAGGATGTCGGTCAGCGTCACGTACGCGGTCTTGCCGTCGACCTCATCGGAGATCAGACCCATCGCGATGCCGGCCACCGGCGCCTTGAGCGGCACGCCAGCGGACAGCAGCGACATCGTGCTCGCGCACACCGAACCCATCGAGGTCGAACCGTTCGAACCCAGGGCCTCGGACACCTGCCGGATCGCGTACGGGAACTCCTCCCGCGACGGCAGCACCGGGATCAGGGCCCGCTCGGCCAGCGCGCCGTGCCCGATCTCCCGGCGCTTCGGCGCACCCACCCGGCCGGTCTCACCGGTCGAGTACGGCGGGAAGTTGTAGTTGTGCATGTAGCGCTTGGTCTTCTGCGGCGACAGGGTGTCCAGCGACTGCTCCAGGCGCAGCATGTTCAGCGTGGTGACGCCGAGGATCTGGGTCTCACCGCGCTCGAACAGCGCCGACCCGTGTACCCGGGGAAGCACCTCCACCTCGGCGGTCAGCGGCCGGATGTCGCGCAGCCCCCGCCCGTCGATGCGGATCTGGTCGCGCAGGACCCGGGAGCGCACCTCCTTCTTGGTCACCGACCGGAAGGCGGCACTGATCTCCCTCTCGCGGCCCTCGAACTGGCCGTCGAGCCGCTCGTGCGCCGCCTCCTTGATCCGGTCCAGCGACTCCTCGCGCTCCGCCTTGCCGGCGATGCGCAGCGCCTCGGCGACCTGGTCACCGACGGCCTGCTGCACGGCAGTCAGCACGTCGTCCTGGTAGTCCAGGAACACCGGGAACTCGGCGGTCGGCTTGGCCGCCACCAAGGCCAGTTCGTCCTGGGCCCGGCACAGCTCCCGGATCGTCGGCTTGGCGGCCTCCAGGCCACTGGCCACGACCTCCTCGGTCGGGGCGGTGGCGCCACCGGCGACCAGGGCCACCGCGTGTTCGGTCGCCTCGGCCTCGACCATCATGATCGCGACCTCGCCGTCGGGCAGCACCCGGCCGGCCACCACCATGTCGAAGGTGGCCCGCTCCAACTCCTCGTGGGTCGGGAAGGACACCCAGACCCCGTCGATGTGGGCCACCCGGGTCGCCCCGACCGGGCCGGAGAACGGCAGGCCGGAGAGCTTGGTGGACATCGACGCGGCGTTGATCGCCACGACGTCGTACGGGTGCCTCGGGTCCAGCGCCAGGACGGTCTCGACGACCTGTACCTCGTTGCGCAGGCCCTTGACGAAGCTGGGCCGCAGCGGCCGGTCAATGAGCCGGCAGGTGAGGATCGCGTCCTCGGTGGGGCGGCCCTCGCGGCGGAAGAACGAGCCGGGGATCCGGCCCGCGGCGTACATCCGCTCCTCGACGTCGACGGTCAGCGGGAAGAAGTCGAACTGCTCCTTGGGGGTCTTGCCGGCCGTGGTCGTGGAGAGCACGACGGTGTCGCCGAGTTGCGCGATCACGGAGCCGGCGGCCTGGCGGGCCAGCCGGCCGGTGGAGAAGACCACCTCGCGGGTCCCGAACGACCCGTTGTCGATGACGGCCCTGCTGTGTTCAGTGCCTAGAGTGTCTTGCTCGGACATGTGTACGATGTGCTCCTTCGGTCGTGGGTACGACCTCGGGGAGCGTCCAGGCGGCCGGTCTTCGATCGAAGCCCACGGGACCCTGTTGTCCCGAGGACCACTACCGAGGACCGGTGCACTTGGCGGCCGACCGCACCTTGCGGCGTCGCGCCGACCTGGCTCCCGATCGTCGAGGTCGATGCCCTAGATGGAAATTGTTCGGGGGAAGCAACCCACGGTCGCTCCCCCCGAGAGGTCTATCGGCGCAGGCCGAGTCGCTCGATGAGCGAACGGTAGCGCTGGATGTCGGTCTTCTGCAGGTAGTTCAGCAGCCGGCGACGGCGACCGACCAGCAGCAGCAGGCCACGACGGCTGTGGTGGTCGTGCTTGTGCGTCCGCAGGTGCTCGGTCAGGTCGGAGATCCGCCTGCTCAGCACCGCGACCTGCACCTCCGGCGAACCGGTGTCGCCCTCGGAGGTCGCGTAGTCCTGCATGATCTTTGTCTTGAGTTCAGCGGCGAGCGCCATGATCTCCCTATCGATGGGTGACTATCGGCTTCGCACCCGCGGCGTCGAGCAGGCACGCGAAGCCACGCCGGTAATCCGACGTCCGGTCAACATTACCAGGACGTCTCCGGGCAGCCCAGCAGGTGGCCGGCAAGTCGGCGGTCCGGAGATCAGGACAGGAGCGCCCTCGCGTCCGCTACGTCCTGTTCGATCTGCGCGACCAACGGGGGAAGGCTGTCGTACGTGCGCATCTCCCGCAGGTGGGCGACGAAGTCCAGGGCCAGGCGCTCGCCGTACAGGTCGCCCTCGAAATCCAGCGCGTACGCCTCGACCCGGCGCTCCCGCCCGGAGAAGGTCGGGTTGGTACCGATCGACACGGCCGCCTTGTACCGCTCGTCCCGCCGCACCAGCCACGCCGCGTACACGCCGTCGGCCGGGATCGCGGTGCGGCTCGGGCACAGCAGGTTGGCGGTCGGGAATCCGATCTCGCGGCCCCGCTGGTCGCCGCGCACCACGAATCCCTCGATCCGGTGCGGCCGGCCCAGCGCGGCGGCGGCCGCCCGCACATCGCCGGCGTCGACGCAGGCCCGGATGTAGGTCGAGGAGAAGACCAGCCCGTCCGACGCGACGAGCGGCGCGTCCTCGACCGAGTACCCGAAGCTGCGGCCCAGCTTGCGCAACTGCTCGACGTCGCCGGCGGCCCGGTGGCCGAAGCGGAAGTTCTCCCCGACCACCACGAGCGCGGCGTGCAGGTGCTCGACCAGCACGTCGTGCACGAACTCCTCGGCGGAGCGGCGGGAGAAGTCGGGGGTGAACGGGATCACACACAGCACGTCGACCCCGAGCGCCTCGATCAGTTCGGCCTTGCGTCTCGCCGGGGTCAGTACGGCCGGGTGCGAACCGGGGCGCACGACCTCGGCCGGGTGCGGGTCGAAGGTCACCACCACGGACTGCATGTCCAGATCACGGGCTCGCTTGACCGCGTAACCGATGATCTCCTGGTGCCCGCGGTGAACGCCGTCGAAGACGCCGATCGTCACCACCGAGCGGCCCCACCCGCCGGGCGCCGCCTCGAACCCCCGCCAACGCTGCACGCCGCAAGAGTATCCGGCCGGCCCCGGCGGGCAGGACCGGCTACGGGTAAGCCGCGTCCCGCCCCGGCGAGTCCCGGCCCGACACGACCCGGTCCGGCGCGGGACGGGTCAGGCCGCGGCCAGGTAGGCCGCCAGGCCGGCGGCGAAACCCTCGGCCATCCGCTCGCGGTAGGTCGGGCTGGTCATCATCGCGGCGTCACCGGCGTTGCGCATGTTGCCGCACTCCACGAGCACCTTCGGCACCACCGACAGGTTCAGGCCACCCATGTCGGCGCGGGTGTCGATGCCGTCGGTACCGATGTAGTTCGCCGGCGGGATGCCGGTACGGGCCCGGTAGTTGTCCCGGATCTTCAGCGCCAGTTGGTGCGACTGCGAAATGATCGCGTTGGACGGCGCGCCCACCCGGGCCGGTTCCAGCACGTGGAAGCCGTGATCCTTGGCCGGCGCCCCGTCGCCGTGGATCGAGATGGCGACCGCCGCGTGATTGTCGTTGCCGATGGCGGCCCGCTTGTCGACGCACGGTCCGACCCCGGTGTTGCTGTTCCGGGTCATGATCACTTTCGCCCCGGCCGAGCGCAGCAGCGCTGCCAGCCGGACGGACACGTCCCAGGTGAACGCCGCCTCCTGGTACCCGGCGTTCGTCTCGGTACCGGTGGTGTCGCACGCCTTCGTACCGGTGCCCATCGGCACCGGGCTGGCCATCAACTTCGGCTGCGTGACGTTGCCACCGTTGTGGCCCGGATCGATGACGATCACCTTGCCGGTAACCGGCCCCAGCGACAGCGGCCCGGACACCGTCCCGGCCGGCGAACTGGCCGCACCCGACGGTCGCGACGCACCCGTGCCGGCGGCGGAGGCCGTCGCGGAAGGGGCCGGCGCGGAGCCGGACGCCCCCGGTGCGGCCCAGGTGGCGGCCACCACCCGTGCGCCGCCACAGCCCGCGACGAGTACCGGAACGGCGAAGACCGTACACGCGGCGACCACGATCCCGAACTGACGGCGCACGCTCATACCGCTCATCCCCTCACCGCACCGCGCCCACGCGCCGAGCGCGCGGGGTGGGTGGGGCATCTCCTCGTCGAGCACGGGCAACCGCTCATGCTACGTGCCGCTACGCCCCGGCGGGTGCGAGAACGACCTCAGGACGTGCCCGGCCGTCGCGCTCCGCGACGATGGCCAGCACCTCGCCGTCGGGTGCGAACACCGCGTACGGGCCGGCGAGACCGATCGGATCGAGCGGGCCGCCGTGACCCAGGGTGCGGGCTTCGGCCGGGTTCGCGTCGCGGCGCGGGAAGAACCGTGCCGCCGCCTCCGGCAGGCTCAGGGTCACCGGGTCGTCCCGTTCGGCCAACTCGTCGAGGGTGGCCGCCTCGGCGAGAGTGAATCCGGCCGCGCCGGCATGGCTCGCCGAGGCCACCGACGTCCGGCGCAGCGCGGTCAGGTGCCCGCCGACGGCGAGCGCGGCGCCGAGATCGCGGGCGAGCGCCCGGACATAGGTACCCGATGAGCACGCCACCTCGACGTCCAGATCGATCAGCCCGGGCAGCCGCCGCTGCGCCAGCAGGTCGAACCGCGCCACGGTGACCTCCCGGGGCGCCAGCGCCACGTCCTCCCCGGCCCGGACCCGCGCGTACGACCGCTGCCCGTTCACCTTGATGGCGCTCACCGCGCTCGGTACCTGCGAAATCCGTCCGGTCAGTGCGGCCAGGCCGGCACCGATCCGCTCGTCCTGTACGTCGTCGGCCGGCACCGTCGAGATCACGTCGCCCTCGGCGTCGTCGGTGACGGTCGACTGCCCGAGCCGGATCGTCGCCCGGTACACCTTGTCCGACCCGATCACGTAGGTGAGCAACCGGGTCGCGCGCCCGACCCCGATCACGAGTACCCCGGTCGCCATGGGGTCCAGGGTGCCGCCGTGCCCGACGCGCCGGGTCCGGGCGAGTCGGCGTACCCGGGCGACCACATCGTGCGAGGTCATCCCGCCGGGCTTGTCCACCACGATGAGGCCGGTCGGTTCCACCGGCACACCCTTTCATGCCGGACGGGCGTGCCGCATTCGACGTGACCCGCCCGCCGGACGGCTCGCCACGTTCGACGTCACCCGCCGGACGGCGTACGACATCCGACACGACCCGCCGTACGGCTTGCCACATTCGACATCGCCGCCGGACGGGCC
>DASXOA010000462.1:0-26296 GCA_036494675.1 Rugosimonospora sp. | reverse complement strand
GTGGGGGCCGACCCGGTACGGCTGGAGGGCCGGGACAAGGTGACCGGCGCGGCGCGGTACGCGTTCGAATACCCGGTACCGGAGGCGGTCTACGCGTGGCCGGTGGCGGCGCCGTTCGCCAAGGGCCGGCTGACACTGGTGAACCCGGACGCGGCGCTGGCGGCCGACAACGTGGTGGACGTGCTGTGGTACTCGAACGCGTACCGGCTGCGTTCCCGGGAGAACGCCGAGCTGTACCTGTTGCAGGAGCCGACCGTGGCGTACCGGGGGCAGTTCATCGCGCTGGTGGTGGCCAACACCCTGGAGGCGGCCCGGCACGGCGCGGACCTGGTCGTCGTCGAGGCCGACACGCAGCCGCACGACACGGTGTTCAGCGAGCGGCACCCGGGGCTGTACCGGCCGGTCCGGACGAACGGCGGCTACCAGACCGATACGGCGGTGGGCGACTTCGATGCCGGTCTGGCCGCCGCGGCCGTGCGCGTCGACGCGATGTACCGCACTCCGGCCGAACACAACAACCCGATGGAGCCGCACGCCAGCGTCGCGTGGTGGGACGGCGACGAGCTGACCGTGTACGACTCGACCCAGTACCCGACGGTGGTCGCGAAGGGCCTCGCCGACCTGTTCGGGATCGACCCCCAGTCGGTCCGGGTGTTGGCCGAGCACATCGGGGGCGGCTTCGGCGTCAAGGGCGGCAACCCGCGTCCGGCCGTCGTGCTCGCCGCGATGGCTGCCCGGCACGTCGGCCGGCCGGTGAAGGTGGCGCTGACCCGCCAGCACCAGTTCGCCAACGTCGGGTACCGCTCACCGACGATCCAGCGGCTGCGGCTGGGGGCGGACCCCGCCGGCCGGCTGACGGCGATCGGGCACGACGCGATCAGCCAGAGTTCCGAGCTGATGGAGTTCGTCGAGCAGACCGCCGTCATCACCCGATGGCTGTATGCCGGCCCGGACCGGCGCACCACGCACCGGCTGGTCCGGCTGGACGTGCCGACGCCGGCCTGGATGCGGGCACCCGGCGAGACTCCGGGTTCGTTCGCGCTGGAGTCGGCGATCGATGAACTTGCCGTGGCCGGTGGCTGGGATCCGGTGGAGTTGCGCATCCACAACGACGCGGAACTGGAGCCGGAGGAGGGGCTCCCGTACAGCAGTCGCAACCTGGTGGCCTGCCTGCGGGAGGGTGCGCGCCGGTTCGGCTGGGCGGGGCGGGATCCGAGACCGCGCGCGTGCCGCGACGGCGACTGGCTGATCGGCAGCGGGGTGGCGGCCTCCAGCCTGCCGGCACGGGTGCAACCGAGCACGGCCATCGCCCGGGCACACCCGGACGGCTACTTCCACGTGCTGATCAACGCGGTCGACCTCGGCACCGGTGCGCGCACGGTGCTCTGGCAGATCGCCGTGCAGGAGTTGGGTGTGGACCCGGAGCGGGTGCGCATCAGCATCGGGGACAGCTCGATCGGGCCGGCCATGGGTGCGGGTGGCTCGCTGGGCACCGCGTCCTGGGGCTGGGCGGTCACGAAGGCGTGCCGCGAACTGTGCGACCAGATCCGGCGGGACCATGGCGGAACTGTGCCGGCGACCGGGATCGAGGTGCGGGTCGACACCGCCGCCGACGTCAAGGCGCAGCAACCGTACGCCCGGTACTCGTTCGGTGCGCAGTTCTGCCAGGTACGGGTGGACATGGACACCGGCGAGGTGCGGGTCGACCGGATGCTCGGGGTGTTCGCGGTGGGCCGGATCATGAACCCGCGTACGGCGCGTTCCCAGCTGATCGGCGCGATGACCATGGGCCTGTCCATGGCGCTGCTGGAGGAGGGGATGCTCGACCCGCGGTACGGCGCGTACGTCAACCGGGACTTCGCCACGTACCACATCGCGGCGTGCGCGGACGTGCGCGACATCGAGGCGTACGCCGTCGAGGAGCATGACAACCACCTCAACCCCATGGCCGCCAAGGGCCTTGGCGAGATCGGCATCGTCGGCGCGGCGGCCGCCGTCGCCAACGCGGTGTACCACGCGACCGGCGTACGCGTGCGGGACCTGCCGATCCGCCCGGACAAGCTGCTCGACCACCTCGGCTGAGCCGGGCGGTCCGGTGTCTCCGGTGTCTCCGGTGTCTCCGGGGAGCCGGGGAGCCGGGCCGGGCCGGGCACGGCGTGCCGAAACGGGCTCGACCGGGTCGACCCGGCCGAGCCCGCCGGGCTCAGGCCGCCCGCTGTGCCTCGGACCGCCCGGCCTCGACCACGACCGGTACCGGCCGGAGCTCCACCCGCACCGCCGTGCCGGGTGCCAACTCCGGCAGCAGGGCACTGGCGACCTGGGCGACGACCAGGGTGTCGCCCGGCATGGCGACGGTCACCCGGCTGGTCGGGCCGAGGAAGCTGGCCGCGAGCACCCGGCCCGGACCGTCCTGGTCGACGGCGAGGTCGACCGACTCCGGCCGGACCAGTGCGGTGACCGAACCCGAGCTGTTCGCCGCGCCGTCGACCAGCGGCAGCGCGGCGCCGAGCACCTCGACCCGGTCGCCGGAGACCGTCCCGGGCAGCCGGTTGGACAGGCCGACGAAGTCCGCCACGAACGCCGTCGACGGTCGCTGGTAGACCTCCTCGGGCGGCCCCAACTGCTCCAGCCGCCCGGCGCGCATCACGCCGACCCGGTCGGCCACGGCCAGCGCCTCCTCCTGGTCGTGCGTGACGAACAGGGTGGTGGTGCCGACCTCCAGCTGGATGCGGCGGATCTCGTCGCGCAGCTGGACCCGTACCTTCGCGTCCAGCGCGGACAGGGGCTCGTCGAGCAGCAGTACCTGTGGCTGGATGGCCAGCGCCCGGGCCAGCGCGACCCGTTGCTGCTGACCGCCGGAGAGCTGGTGCGGGTACCGCTCGGCGTGCGTCCCGATGCCGACCAGGTCGAGCATCGCGCCGGCCCGCTCGCGCCGCTGCGCCGGCCGTACCCGCCGCAGCGCCAGCCCGAACTCGACGTTCTGCAACGCGGTCAGGTGCGGAAAGAGGCTGTACGCCTGGAACACCATGCCCATGTCCCGGCGGTTGGCCGGAACGTCGGTGATGTCCTTGCCACCGACCAGTACCCGGCCGGTGTCGGAGTCCTCCAGTCCGGCGAGCACCCGCAGGGCGGTGGTCTTGCCGCAGCCGGACGGGCCGAGCAATGCGATCAGCTCACCCGGTGCCATTTCGAGGTCGAGGTTGTCCAGTGCCTGGACCCCGCCGAACCTGCGGCGCAATCCGTTGAGGTGCACCGCGACGCTGTTGGTGGAGCCGGTCGAGCCGGTCGCGGTGGTCGAGGTACTCACGAGGTCTCCCGAATGGGTCGTCGGTTGTGCCCCCGCCGCCGGCCGGCGAACGAGAGCGCGAAGAGCAGGATGAACGCGAGTACCAGGGCGGCCAGCGACACCGCGACCGACATGGTCGCGCTGCTCTTGCCGAGCAGTTCCACGGCGACCTGGAGGTTGGTGCGGTTGAGCAGCGAGGCGATGGTGAACTCACCCAGTACCAGCGCCACGGTGAGGAACGACGCGGACAGCACCGCCGAGCGGATGTTCGGCAGCACCACCCGCCACATCACCGTGCCCCAGCTGGAGCCGAGGCTGCGCGCCGCCTCGGACAGGGTCTTCACGTCGATGCCGGACAGCCCGGCGTCGATGGCCCGGTACGCGTAGGGCAGCACCAGAACGGTGTAGGCGAAGGTCAGCGTCATGGGCGATCCGCCCAGGAAGTAGGTCACCCAGGCGTAGACCGGGGCGAGGCCGACGACCAGCACGATCGCCGGGATGGTCAGCGGCAGCAGGCAGATGAACTCGACGATCCGGCGCAGCCAGGGCAGCCGCAGCCGCACCCAGACCACGGTCGGCACCAGCAGCACCAGCATCAGCGCCACGGTGAGCACGACCAGTTCGCCCGAGGACCGCATGCCGGTCCACAGGTCGGGGTAGGTCGAGGCGAGCTGTGGCCAGTCGAAGAACTGCCGCCACGTCTCGAAGGTGTAGTGGCCGTCGGGCTCGCGGATGGTGAACATGAGCATCGCGAACAACGGCACCAGGAAGAACACTCCCAGCACGATGACGACGATCCAGCGGAACGTCCGCTGCCGTCGCGCCCGGCGCGCGGTCACCCCAGCCATCGCGATGTCCTCTTCTGGAGATAGGCGTACAACCACATGACGATGGCGACCACCACGACCATGCCCAGTGCCATCGCCTTGCCGAGGTTCTGGTGGCCGAGGACGACCTCACTGGTCAGTGCGCTGCGGATCTGCAACGGCACGATCGGGCTGCCCTGGCTGACCAGTGCGGCGGCCGTGGCGTACGCGGAGAACGCGTTCGCGAACAGCAGCAGCGTCGAGCCGAGGAACGCCGGGGCGAGCAGCGGCATGGCGACCCGCCGCCAGTACTGCCACGTCGACCCGCCGAGGCTCGACGTCGCTTCCCTCCACTGTGGACGGATACCGTCCAGTGCGGGCAGGAACACGATGACCATCAACGGGATCTGGAAGTACGTGTACACGAGCACGAGACCCGGCAGGTCGAACAGCCACACCCCGCCGGAGTAGAGGTTCACGCCGAGGTCGTTCTGCAGGAACAGCGTGACGAAACCGGAGAGGCCGATCGTCGCGATGAACGCGAACGCCAGCATGACACCGCCGAACTGGGCCAGCACGCCGCAGGCCGAGGTGACCAGGCGGCGCAGGATGCCGTCCGGCTTCGCGGTCACCAGCGCGTAGGCCAGCAGCGTGCCCAGGATCGCGCCGATCACGGCGGTCAGCGCGGACAGCACGATGCTGCGTACGAATGCGTCGACGATGTACCCGTCGCCCAGTGCCGACAGGTTGTCCAGGGTCGGCCGCCCGTCACTGCCGGCAAACGCGCCGACCGCCACCACCAGTGTGGGGATGACCAGGAACACCACAATGAACGCGAAGAACGGTACGACGCCGGTGAGCTGCCGCCCCCGGCGCCAGCCGGCCCGCCACTTGGCGGAGGCTGGCGCCGGGTCACGGTGCTGGTCGACCGGTGCCGCATCGCTCTGATGGGCAACCGTGGTCATCGTCGCGTCAGCTCACTGCCTTGGCCCAGTTGGCCGTCAGGTACGTCGTGGCCGTCTGGGTCTGGTCCTGGGTCAGGAACACCGGGGTGCCGGTGACCGGGGGCAGCGCGGTGAAGGCGCTCTGGTCGATCGTGCCGGCCTTCTGCATGGCGTCCTCACGCACGGGCCGGGCACCGCCCTGCAACCACAGGTTCTGGCCCTGGTCGCTGTAGAGGAACTCCTCCCACAGCCGGGCCGCGGCCGGGTGCGCCGCGCCCTTGTTGATGGCCTGGACGTAGTACGACCCGACTACGGCGTTCTGCGGTACCACGACTTTCCAGTTGATTTTGCCCTGGAGGGTCTTGGTCTGGGCCACGTTGAGGTAGTCCCAGTCGATGACGACCGGGGTCTGGCCGGACTCGATGGTGGCCGGGGTCGGGTCCACCGGCAGGAAGTTGCCCGACTTCTTCAACTGGCCGAAGAAGCTCACGCCCTTGGAGATGTCGTCGGCCGAGCCGCCGTTGCCCAGCGCCGCCATGACCACGCCGCTGAACGCCGAGCCGGCCTGGGTCGGGTCGCCGTTGAGCGCCACCTTGCCCTTGTACGCCGCGCCGAGCAGATCGGTGACCTTCGTCGGTGCCGGCACCTTGGAGGAGTCGTACCCGATCGACATGTAGCCGCCGTAGTCGTTGACCCAGTCGCCGTTGGCGTCCTTGAGCGCGTCCGGAACATCGCTCCACGTCGACACCTTGTACGGCGCGAACATGGCGGTGTTCTTGAGCGCGACCGCGGAGCCGAGGTCGAACACGTCCGGTACGCCGCCCTGGCCCTTGAGCTGGTTCGCCGCGTTGATTTCGTCCTGGCTCGCGGCGTCCGGCTGGGCCGAGTTCACCTTGATGCCGTACTTGGTCGTGAAGGCCTTGATGATGTTTCCGTAGTTGGCCCAGTCCGGGGGCAGCGCGATGACGTTGAGCTGTCCCTCCTTCTTGGCCGCGGCGACCAACTTGTCCATACCGCCCAGGTCGGCGGCGCTGGTCGCGCTCGCCGCGCCGGACGAGCCGCCGCTGTCGCTGCTCTTCGTGGGCGGCGCGCAGGCCGCGACGGCCAGGGCCAGCCCGGCTACCGTGACGAGCACGGATCCACGGGCAATCCAGGTTCGCACCGGATCCTCCTTGAAACGATTCCGTTGACGATTCGTGAACGATTCCTTGATCGAATGCCCCGCGCGTTGCGTATCACGCGACACATAAGCGCATGGTGAAGCGCCGTCGCTGCACATCATGCCCGGCCCAATGCAGACGGTCCATGCCCGCGCGGTGAACGCACGGTGTAGCTCACCGTACGTGTTTCTCGATCTCGAACTTTCGGGACGTCCGTACCACATCCGGGAGTACTCTTTGCCGAGACGGCCCCCCGGAACTGAGGAATCGCATTGCCATACCTGCTGCTCACGTTCGCTATCGGCACCGAGATCGGCGCAACGACATTACTGAAAGTAGCCAACGGGTTCACCCGTTTATGGCCCTCGGCGGGCGTCGTGGTCGGCTACGTTCTGTCGTTCATCCTGCTCGGTCAGGTGCTCAAGACCCTGCCGGTGAGCCTGGTCTACGCGATCTGGTCCGGGGCGGGTACGGCGGCCGTGGCGGCGATCGGCCTGGCGTTGTTCCACGAGCCGGTGAGCTGGCTGAAGATCGGCGGTATCGCGCTGGTCATCGCCGGCGTCATCGCGCTCAACCTCGGCGGCGGGCACCAGCCTTCATGACCACCACGGGTCCGGCGTTCGGCGCGGACTCCACAGCCGGCGCGGACTCGACCGCCGCCGAGGCTGCTCCGAACGGCGGCGCTCGTTCGGGCTGGGCCGGGTCGGGCGGCACCGGTTCGGACGGCGCTCGTGCGGGCGGCTCCGGGCCGGGTGGCGACGGGCCGGCCGGTGGGGAACCGCCTCCGGCCGTCGACGGCCGGCGGGCCCGGGGCGCCGCGCGTCGCGGGCAGATCGTCGAGGCGACGCTGCGGCTGATCGAGACCGGCGGGGTGGCCGCCGTCCGGCATCGGGCCGTGGCGACCGCCGCGGGCGTGCCGCTGGCCGCGACCACCTACTACTTCGCCACGCTGGACGACCTGCTGGTCGCCGCGCTGACCGAGGCCGCGCAGCGCTCCGCCACCACGATCCGGGCCTGGGCCGGCGCGCTCGTGCCGGGTGGGGACATGGCGGTCGCGCTCTGCGAACTGGTCGCCCGCCTGGCGGGCCCGGAGCGACGCGCGACGATCGCCGAGTACGAACTCTGCATGGCGGCGATGCGCCGCCCGGCGCTGCTGCCGCTCGCCGAAGGGTGGGTCGAGTTGCTGGTCGACGTCGTGCGCCCGCACATGGCCGACAACCTGTCCGCCCGCGTGCTGGTCGCCGCGTTCGACGGGCTGCTCATCGAGGCGCTGCTGGCGGTCGAGCCACCGACCGTGGACCGGCTGCTGCCGGTGGCGGCCCGGCTCCTGGCGCAGCGCGACGAACCGGCCGGACGGCGGGTGCGGCAACGGCGCGGACGTGTCGGGGGCTGAGCCGGTAGGGGGTTGACATCGGCGGCCGTCGACCCCGATTCTGTTGCGTAACGCGCTACTTGTTCTACATCCCGCAACGAGGTTCGCGTGATCGCTGCCTGTCCGCTCGAAGCTCTGCCGCCGGGAGCGTCGTTCCGGCTCGACGGTGAGAACCCGATCGCCCTGTTCCGCACGGAGAGCGGCGACATATTCGCGATAGACGATACGTGCACGCATCAGGACGCGTCACTGTCCGACGGCTGGCTCGACGGGTGTGAGGTCGAGTGCCCGCTGCACAGCTCGCGATTCGACCTGCGCACCGGTGAGGTCGACGCGCCACCGGCGAAGCGGCCGGTGCGCACGCACCGGGTCGTCGTGGCCGACGGCACGGTCTTCGTCGAGCCGGCGGGGTGAGCGTTGAGCGGTGAACTGCGTGACGTGGTGGTGGTCGGCGCCGGCCTGGCCGGGCTGGCCGCCGCCCGAGCGCTGCGCGCCGAAGGCTTTGCGGGGCGGCTCACCGTCGTCGGCGAGGAGATCCACCGGCCCTATGACCGGCCGCCGCTGTCGAAGGAGTTTCTCGCCGGCACCTGCGATGAGGCGGAGTTGGCGCTGGAACGGCCGGGAGAGGACCTGGACGTCCGCTGGCTGCTCGGCAGCCGCGCGAGCGGACTGGACCGGCGGGCACGCGCGGTGCTGCTGGACGGCGGCCGGTCGGTGCGGGCCGATGGCGTGGTCATCGCGACCGGAGCGTCCGCGCGCACACTGCCCGGCATGACGGCGCCGACCGCTGGCGGCGTGCCGCTGGGCGGCGTACACACGTTGCGGACCCTCGACGATGCCCGGGCACTGCGCGCCGAACTGGTCGGCGACGCACGGTTGGTCGTGGTCGGCGCGGGCTTCATCGGCGCGGAGGTCGCGGCGACCGCCCGTGCGCTGGGGCTGCGGGTGACCGTGGTGGAGGCGATGGCGACGCCGCTGGCCGGGCCACTGGGCGTGGCCATGGGTGCGGAGGTCGCGGCGCTGCACGAGGAGCACGGGGTACGGCTGATCTGCGGGCGTGGCGTACGGGGGCTGACCGGTACCGGGCGGGTCACCGGGGTACGGCTGGCCGACGGTACCCACCTGCCGGCCGATCTCGTGGTGGTCGGAGTGGGCGCCCGGCCCCGGGTCGACTGGCTCGCCGGGTCGGGTGTGCCGCTCGGGAGCGGCATCGGGTGCGACGGCGTGCGCTGCGGGGCCGACGGCGGTACCGGCATCCCCGGTGTGGTCGCGGTCGGCGACTGCGCGGCGTGGTACGAGCCGCGGCTGGGTCGGCCGGTCCGCGTGGAGCACTGGACGGCGGCCGCGCAGCGGCCCGGGATCGCGGCGCGCACCCTGCTGTCCGGGCCGGCCGCCGCGCCGCCCCCGCCCCGGCTGCCGTATTTCTGGTCCGACCAGTACGGGCTGCGTATCCAGTTCGCCGGCCACCTCGACGGCGGCGAGGACGTCAGCGTCGAGGATGGATCCCTTGCGCAGCACCGGTTTCTCGCGGTGTACCGGCGGGACGGCCGGCCGGTCGCGGTGCTCGGCGTGGACCGGGTCGGCCCGTTCGCGCGCTGGCGCCGGCAACTGGAGAGCGGAACTTCGTCACCATCGCCGGCAGTCAGGAGTGTGTGATGACGACAGACGCGTTGGCATCGACGACCGGTGGCCTGCCGGCCAGCCTCGTCGCCACCCTGCCGGGGGAGTGGTACGTGGATCCGGCGGTGTTCGCGCGCGAGCAGCGGCTCATCTTCGAGTCGATGTGGTTCTGCGTGACCCGCGCCGGCGACCTGCCGGAGCCCGGCTCGTTCCGGACGGCTCAGGTGGGTCGGGAGAGTGTGCTCATCGGCCGGGGCCGGGACGGCGCCGTCCGGGCGTTCTTCAACGTGTGCCGGCACCGGGGCGCGCGGCTGTGCACGCAGGAGTCGGGTACGGTCGGCCGCGCTTTCCGGTGCGCGTACCACGCCTGGACCTACGATCTGGACGGCCGCCTGATCGCCGCGCCCAATCTCACGAAGATGCCGGACGTCGACCGGGGCGAGTACGGGTTGGTGAGCGTCCACGTGCGCGAATGGCTCGGGTACGTGTGGGTCTGCCTGGCCGACGATCCGCCCTCGTTCACCGCCGACGTACTCGGCGAGGTGGTCACCCGGCTCGGTGACGCCGCCGCGATCGACCGGTACGGCGTGGCCGACCTGGAGTTGGGCCGGCGCATCCGGTACGACGTGGCGGCGAACTGGAAGCTCATCGTCGAGAACTTCATGGAGTGCTACCACTGCGCGACGATCCACCCGGAACTGGTGGAGGTGCTCCCCGAGTTCGCCGCCGGGTACGCCGCACAGTACTACGTGGGTCACGGCGCCGAGTTCGGCGAGGAGATCGAGGGCTTCACCGTGGACGGGTCGGCGGGGCTGGACCGGATCCCGACTCTGCTGCCCGAGCAGGACCGGCGCTACTTCGCCATCACCATCAAGCCGCAGGTGTTCATCAACCTGGTGCCCGATCACGTTATCCTGCACCGGATGTTCCCGCTGGCGCCGGACCGCACCATCGTCGAGTGCGACTGGCTGTACCTGCCGGAGGTGGTCGCGTCCGGCCGGGACATCGACCGCTCGGTCGAACTGTTCCACCGGGTCAACCGGCAGGACTTCGACGCCTGCGAGCGGTGCCAGCCGGCGATGTCCTCGCGGGTGTATGCGCGCGGTGGCGTGTTGGTCCCGAGCGAGCACCACATCGGTGGCTTCCACGACTGGGTCCGCGCCAGGCTGGGCGAGGCAACGTTGGGGGAGGCAGGGCCGGGTGAGGCGCGGCCGGACGTGGCAGCGTGGGGAAGCGCGAGCGTCAGCCGAGATACCCCAGTCGATGGCTGATCTCCCGGGCCCCGTCGACCAGGGTCGGCGCGAACCGCTCCATGCGGGCCGGGGTGAACCGGTACGCCGGTCCGGACACGCTCACCGCCGCCACCACGTCGCCGCGGTGGGACCGGACCGGCGCCGCGATCGCGTTGAGTCCCTGCTCGTACTCCTCGATGGTGGTCGCGTATCCGCGCTCGCACGCGGCGGCGAGTTGCTTCTCCAGCTTGGCGACGCCGGTGACGGTGAGCCGGGTGAACCGCTCCAACCCGGCCGCGTCGAGCAGTTCGGCGCGCCGGGCGGCGTCCAGGTGCGCGAGCAGGATCTTCCCGCTGGACGTCGCGTGCATCGGGGTGAGTCGGCCGACCCAGTTCTGCGCGGCGATCGCGAACGCGCCGGGCACCTGGTCGACGTTGACCGCGTAGTGCGACTGTGCGACGGCGACGTTCACGGTCTCGCCGCTGTCCCGGGCGAGCCGCTCGCAGACCGACCGGGCCTCGCGGGTCAGGTCCATCCGCGCGGCGACCGCGCCGGCCAACCGGACGATGCCGAAACCGAGCCGGTACTTGCCGCGGTCGGAATCCTGCTCCACCAGGCCGCGATCCTCCAGCGCCCCGAGCAGGCGGAACGCGGTCGACTTGTGCACCGAAATCTCCGCGGCCACCTCGGTCACCCGGGCCTCGCCGCGCCGCGCCAGAATCTCCAGCACGCTGATGGCGCGGTCGACCGACTGCACTCCGCCCCCGCCGCCGGCCTCGGCGCGCGCCTCGGCGGGTGGCGCCTCGGCGGGTGGCGCTGTGGTGGATCGCGGTGCGGTGGATCGCAGTGCGGTGGATCGCGCGGCCGTGGGTCGCGGTGTGGACCGTGGCGCCGGGACGGCCTTTGGCGCCGGGGTGGACCGTCGTGCCGGGACGGACTCTGGTGCCGGGATGGACTCCGCAACCGGCTCGGCAGGGCCTTCCGTCGACTGGTCGGCCGGCTTTCTGTCAGCCGGCTTGGGGACGGAACGTGCGCGACCGGCCGGTCGCGTGTTGCTCATGACGAAACTATATGCGCTGGCGGCGACGACCATGGGAAGGGCCTCTCGTGCGCTATGACTTCGTGATCGTCGGTGGTGGGTCAGCGGGCAGCGTCCTGACCAACCGGCTGTCGGCCGATGAAAACATCCGGGTACTCGTGCTGGAGGCCGGCCGGCCGGACCGCCCGTGGGATGTGTTCATCCACATGCCGGCGGCGCTCACCTTTCCGATCGGCAACCGCTTCTACGACTGGCGCTACTCGTCCCAGCCGGAGCCGCACCTGAACGACCGGCGCGTGTACCACGCCCGGGGCAAGGTGCTGGGCGGATCGAGCAGCATCAACGGCATGATCTTCCAGCGCGGCAACCCGATGGACTACCAGCGCTGGGCCGCCGGCCCGGGAATGGAGTCCTGGGACTACGCGCACTGCCTGCCGTACTTCAAGCGGATGGAGAACTGCCTGGCGGCGACGCCGGACGATCCGTTCCGTGGGCACGCCGGGCCGCTGGTGCTGGAGCGGGGGCCGGCGACGGGTCCGCTGTTCGGCGCGTTCTTCGACGCGGTACGGCAGGCGGGCTATCCGTTGACCGACGACGTCAACGGGTACCGGCAGGAGGGGTTCGCGGCCTTCGACCGCAACATCCACCGGGGCCGCCGGCTGTCCGCGGCCCGGGCCTACCTGCACCCGGTGATGAACCGGCCCAACCTCACGGTGCTGACCCGGGCGCTGGTCACCCGGGTCCGGTGGCAGGGCAACCGGGCGGTCGGCGTCGAGTACACGCGGGGCGGTTCGCGGCGCGAGGTCGAGGCGGGCGAGGTGCTGCTGTGCGGCGGTGCCGTCAACTCACCGCAACTGCTGCAGTGCTCCGGCATCGGGGACGCGAACCACCTGCGCGGACTGGGTATCGAGCCGGTGCACCAACTGCCCGGGGTCGGCGAGAATCTGCAGGATCACCTGGAGGTCTACATCCAGCACGCGGCCCGGCAGCCGGTGTCGATGCAGCCGTACCTGCGCCGGTGGCGCTGGCCCGAGGTGGGCGCCCGGTGGCTGTTCGGGCGCAGCGGTCCGGGCGCCACGAACCACTTCGAGGCCGGTGGCTTCGTGCGGTCCAACGAGGACGTCGACTACCCCAACCTGATGTTCCACTTCCTGCCGCTCGCGGTGCGCTACGACGGGTCGGCGCCGGCCGGCGGGCACGGGTACCAGGTGCATGTCGGCCCGATGTCCTCCGACGCGCGCGGCTCGGTGAGAATCACCAGCGCCGACGTCCGGGTGCATCCGGAACTGCGGTTCAACTACCTGTCCACGGCCCAGGACCGGCGCGAGTGGGTGGAGGCGGTCCGGGTGTCGCGCGACATCCTGAGCCAGCCGGCGATGGCGCCGTTCAACGCGGGCGAACTCTCGCCGGGCCCGGCGGTGGAGACGGACGAGCAGATCCTCGACTGGGTCGCCCGCGAGGCGGAGACCGCGCTGCACCCGTCCTGCACGGCGCGGATGGGCACCGACGAACGGTCCGTGGTCGATCCGGCCACCCTGGCGGTGCACGGGGTCCGCGGGCTGCGGGTGGTCGACGCGTCGGTGTTTCCCCACGTCACCAACGGAAACATCTACGCGCCGGTCATGATGGTGGCGGAGAAGTCGGCCGACCTCATCCTGGGCGCGTCGCCGTTGCCCGCCGAACCCGTGGGGTACTACTGTCACGTACGATCCACGAAGCCCTGACCATACGGCTGGTGAGACTATCCGGAAGGCCCTCTTCGGCGGGTGCTTCCTTCGCCGTACGATCAGCCGTCGCGTGTCCCGGGCCGGGCGCGTGCGGGTACGCCGGAAACGCCGTTCCAACTCGTAACGCCGAGTCATCTCGTAACGCCGTTTTTCGTAACGCCGTCTGAAGCCCATTGCAACGTGATCGCCAATACTTGTCCGGGCCCCAGCTCATCCGGGCCGCCGGACAAGCTGGTGGGAGGTGCTGGCAGCAGCCATGGTCAGACATCGGCAGTCATCAACCGATGAGGTCAGCACTCGACACGGGGTGGATCCCCCGCGCTCCGGCCCCGCGGGCACCCCGCCGGATCGGCGGAAAGCCCGCCCGCCACGTGCGCGGACCATTCGTGGCCGGCTGGCCCGCATCCTCGCGCTGCCGATGGTCGCGGTGTTGGTGTTGCTCGGCGTCGTGGTTGCCGGAAACGTGTCGGACTACCGCACGGCGACCGCGACCACCGGATCGGTGGCGCTGGAACTCCAGTTGCAGGGCCTGGCCGGAGAATTGCAGCAGGAACGCGGTCTGACCAGCGGCCTGCTGGGCGGCGACGTCGGCTTCCGGAAGGATATCGACCCCGAGCGCCGGCGAGTCGACGCGCAACGCGACATGGTGGCCGGGCTGGCCACCGGTGACGGCGAGGGTGTGGCGGCGGTGCGCGCCGCGCTCAGCCAGCTTGACGGGCTCACCGCCGTCCGGGCGCAGGTCGACGCGAAGAAGGCCGTCCGGAACACGACGTTCCAGTTCTACACCACCCGGATCGCGGCGCTGAACAGCGTCGACCTCGGGCTGGGCGACTCGCCGGACCGTATGCTGCGCCGGGGCATCGCCGCGCTGACCGCGCTCGGCCAGATCCAGGAGTACCTGTCGCAGGAGCGCGCGTTCCTCAACGGTGTCTTCTCCGCGGGAGGCTTCCACCCCGGCGAGTACTCGCAGTTCGTCGCGATGTACGCCGGGCTCCAGGAGGCCGAGCGGCAGTTCGGCCTCGCCGCCACGCCCGGCCAGATTGCGCAGGCGGTGGCCGTGCAGAGCGGCGGCCCGTACTCCGAGGCCCAGTCCTTCGAGTCGCGGGCGCTGGCGTCCGGCGACGGCAGGGCGCTGCTGGTCGACCCGCAGTCCTGGTGGTCCGCCCTGACCCCGGTGCTGGACAAGCTGCTCACCCTGGAGCAGTCGGTCGGTGCCGACATCACGGACCGGGCGAAGGCGCTGCAGACCAGCTCCAGCCGGCGGCTCATCGAGCTCGGCGGCCTGGTGGTGCTGTGCCTGCTCGGCGCGCTGGCGCTGGTCATCGCGGCCGCCCGTTCGATCACCGGCCCGCTGGCCTGGCTGGCGGCCGAGGCCGAGGCGCTGGCGTCGCGGCGGCTGCCTGAAGCGGTCGCCGCGGTGCAGACCGGGTCGGAGGACGAACAGCCCGCCGCGCCGCCATCGCTGCGCGTGTCCCGCCGGGCCGGCTCCGAGATCCGCTCGGTGGCCGCAGCCCTCGACCGGGTGCAGGCGACGGCCTTCACGCTGGCGACCGAGCAGGCGTTGCTGCGACGCAACACCACCGAGTCGCTGGCCAACCTGGGCCGGCGTAACCAGAACCTGCTGCGCCGGCAACTGGGCTTCATCACCAGGCTGGAGAGTGAGGAGAGCGACCCGTCCGGTCTGGCCAACCTGTTCGAGCTGGACCATCTCGCCACCCGCATGCGACGCAACGCGGAGAGCCTGCTGGTGCTCGTCGGCGAGGGCACCCCGCGCGCGTGGGCGGCGGCGATGCCGGTGGCCGACGTGATCCGCGCGGCCATCTCGGAGGTCGAGGAGTACCGGCGGGTGACGCTGCGGCGCATCGACGACGGGTACATCGCCGGAGCCTTCGTCACCGGTCTCGCGCACATGATCGCCGAGCTGGTGGAGAACGGACTGACCTTCTCGCCGCCGGACGTCGACGTGGAGATCCAGGGGCGGCAGATCGGCAGCCAGTACCTCATCGCCATCACCGACCAGGGTGTCGGGATGGAAATGGCGGAGCTGGCGAGCGCCAACGCCCGGCTGCGCGGCGAGGAGCACTTCCTGATGGCGCCGGCCCGGTTCCTCGGCCACTACGTGGTCGGCCAGCTGGCCCAGCAGATGTCGGTCGACGTGCAGCTCAGCCCGTCGCCGGTGACCGGGGTGACGGCGCGGGTCGTGCTACCCGCCCGGGTCCTCGCACCGTCGCCCGGGATCGCGTCGGGCCCCGGATCGGGCAGCGGTACCGGTGAGCGGCCGACCGTGGTACCTGCGTCCATTGTGGACGGAGGGCGGCCGCCGGGACTCTTCCAGCCGACGCCGGCCGCCGGGGTGCCGATGATCCCACCGGCGGCGGTGGCCGCCCAGCTCGCGATCGGGCTGCGGGCGGGACCCGCGGTCGAGTACGGTACCGCGATGCGGCCGGACTCGCGGAGTGTCGAAGCAACGCATGTCAATGTGGTATCTGCCGATGCGCAGGATAGCGGGGACGATCTGGATGCCGATGGGCCGGACCGTACCCGCAACGGGCTACTCAAGCGGCCACGGCGGGCGCGGGTCGAGCAGGCGGAGTCGCCGGCCACCGAGCACCCGGAGCGTCCGGTGGTCATGGACGAGTCGCCGGCTCAGGTGCGTGATCGGCTGGTATCGCTGCGGGCCGGTGTCCAGCGCGGCGAGAGCGAACGGGATGGAAGTGATGTATGACCGAGCGGAGCGAGGAGCGGGCATGAGCGAGCGTGAGCGAGCGAATCGGCGTTGCAGTGCGTTGGTGCCTCATGGTCGGTCCGATCGGAGCGAGGAGCGGGCATGAGCTTAGAGGCGCATGTCGAGGCCAACCAGTTCAACTGGTTGCTCGTCAACTTCGTGCGGACCACGGACGGCGTACGGGATGCCGTCGCCGTCTCCTCCGACGGTCTGCTCATCGCCACGTCCGACGGGCTGGATCGCACCGGCGCCGACCACCTCGCCGCGATCGTGTCGAGCCTGGCGAGTCTGGGGCGCGGTGCGGCCAAGCGGTACGACTTCGACGCTCTGAAGCTCATCATGATCGAGATGCGTCGCGGGTTCCTGCTGGTGTCGGCGATCGAGGGCGGTAGCTGCCTCGGCGCGCTGGCCGAGGGCGGTGCCGACCTGGGTGTCGTCGGGTACGAGCTGGCGATGCTGGCCGACCGGTTCGGGAGCCTGCTGACCCCGGCGCTGGTCACCGAGTCGAGACGGCACCTGCCGGTATGACGGTGAGGCTGTGACGGTGAAGCTGTGACCGCGAGACTGTGATCGGGAGATCGTGATCGGTAGATCGTGACCGGGTGACTGTGACCGGGTGACTGTGACGGAGTCGCGGCGAGCAGGCGAAGCGAGGTGGACGGATGAGCGAAGCGGTGCCCCGGTTACCGGATCCGCGCATGATTCCGCCGTGGCAGACGGCGGCGGCCCAGTCGTCCGCCCAGCCACCCGCTCCGGGGCAGGGTGGCGAGGAGGCCCCGTCCGATGCCGCGCTGGCCGACGCCACGCTGGTGCGTCCGTTCCTGGTCACCGGCGGCCGGACCCGGCCGCTGAAGGACGGGCTGCGGATCGAGACGATGGTGTACGCGCTGCCCGCGGCACTGTCCGCGCCGCTGCGCTTCGAACTGCGCCGCATCGTCGAGTTGTGCCAGAGCCCCCGGTCCGTCGCCGAGATCGCGGTGCGGCTGGAGCTACCGCTGGGTGTGGCGAGGGTACTGGTGGCGGACCTGGTCAGCGGCGGCTATGTCACGAGTACCGAGCCGGCCGAGATACCGATAGATGTGATCGAGAGGATCAGAGACCGTGTTCGGGCGCTCTAACCGGGCGACGACGCCCCTCGCCGTCAAGATAGTGATCAGTGGTGGGTTCGGGGTCGGCAAGACCACCTTCGTCGGCGCTATCTCCGAGATCGAGCCGCTGGTCACCGAGGCGGACCTGACCGAGGTCTCGGTCGGTGTCGACGACCTCACCGGCCTCGACGGCAAGACCACCACCACCGTCGCCCTGGACTTCGGCCGCATCACGCTGGACGAGTCGCTGTGGCTGTACCTGTTCGGTACGCCCGGGCAGGACCGGTTCGCGTTCCTCTGGGACGACCTGGTGGACGGGGCGCTCGGCGCGGTCGTGCTGCTGGACACCCGGCGGATCGAGGACTGCTTCGCCTCGCTGGACTACTTCGAGGAGCAGGGCACGCCGCTGCTGCTCGCGGTCAACCGGTTCGACCAGGCCCGCCGGTTTGAACTGGAGGAGGTGCGCGAGGCGCTGGGCGTGGGGGCCGAGGTGCCGATCGTCGAGTGCGACGCGCGGGACCGCGAGTCGGTGAAGCGGGTACTGGTGGACCTCGTGGAGCAGGTGCTGGCCAGGCGGTTGGGCCGGGCGGCACTGGCGCGGTGATCCCCGGGCGCCGTGAGCACCGCGGGTGCGGCCGGGGCGACGGGACCCACGGGGAGCGACGGGAACGGCGGCGCATCACGGGCAGGTAAAGGCTGGACAGGATCGGGTTGCGGTTCGGTCCGTGCTCTTGACGACACCATAGGTGAGCGCGATTCTGTTTCAGATCAAGCATCCATTTGCATATTACGCAACGCGACTGCTGTGCTGAGGATGGTGCACCGGGCCGGTGGCAGAGCTCTACATCGACGGCGGATGGCGGGAGTCGGTCGCCGGCGGGCGGCGCGAGATTCGCTGCCCGGCCGACGGGTCGCTCGTCGCCACCGTGTCCGAGGGGGCCCGGGCCGACACCGAGGCGGCCGTGCTCGCCGCCCGCCGGGCCTTCGACGCGGGGCCGTGGCCGCGGACTCCGGCGGCGCAGCGGGGAGCCCTGCTGCTGCGGATCGCCGATCTGCTGGAGCGTGACGCGAAGCGGTTGTCCCGGGCCGAGGCTCTGGACACCGGCAAGCGCCTGGTCGAGGCGGAGTACGACGTGCAGGACGTGGTCGACTGCTTCCGGTACTTCGGCGGGATCGCCGGTACGGACGCCGGCCGGATCGTGGATACCGGTCGGGACGACGCGATCAGCCAGGTGGTGTACGAACCGGTCGGCGTGTGCGGCCTGATCACGCCGTGGAACTACCCGCTGTTGCAGGCGTCCTGGAAGGTGGCGCCGGCCCTCGCCGCCGGAAACACCTTCGTGCTCAAGCCGAGCGAGCTGACCCCGTCCACCGCCATCGCGCTGATGGGCCTCATCGAGGAGGCCGGGGTGCCGGCCGGGGTGGCCAACCTGGTGCTGGGCCCCGGGCCCGAGGCCGGTGCGCCGCTGGCCGAGCATCCCGCGGTCGACCTGGTGTCGTTCACCGGCGGCCTGGCCACCGGCCGGAGCGTCATGGCGGCGGCGTCGGCCACCGTCAAGCGGGTCGCCCTGGAATTGGGCGGCAAGAATCCCAACGTGGTGTTCGCCGACGCGGACCTCGAAACGGCGGTGGACTTCGCGCTGACCGCCGTGTTCCTGCACTCCGGCCAGGTCTGCTCGGCCGGCGCCCGGCTGATCGTGCAGGACGGCATCCACGACGCACTGGTCGACGAGGTGGTCCGGCGGGCCGCCCGGATCAGGCTCGGCGGCCCGTTCGACCCGGACGCGGAGACCGGCCCGCTCATCTCCGCGGAGCACCGCGCGCGGGTCGAGCGCTACGTGGCCGGCGGGATCGCCGAGGGCGCGGTGCTGCGCTGTGGAGGCAGCCGACCCGAGGACCCCAGGCTGGCCGGTGGCTTCTACTACCCGCCGACCGTGCTGGACGGGTGCCGGTCCGGGATGCGCGTGGTCACCGAGGAGTCCTTCGGCCCGGTGCTGACCGTGGAGCGGTTCACCGACGAGGACGACGCGGTACGCATCGCCAACGACACCAGCTACGGGCTGGCGGGGGCGGTGTGGACGCAGGACGCCGGCCGGGCGCAGCGGGTGGCCAGGCGGCTCCGGCACGGCACGGTCTGGATCAACGACTACCACCCGTACGTGCCGCAGGCGGAGTGGGGCGGCTTCAAGCAGTCCGGCATCGGGCGCGAACTCGGCCCGACCGGACTGAACGAGTACCGCGAGATCAAGCACATCTGGCAGAACATCCGGCCGCGCCCACAGCGCTGGTTCCGAGCCTGACGCAACCGCCGGCCCCGGCGCGCGGTGGCCGGCCCGACGAGCGGCGACCGAGGAGAAGCCATGACCAGTAGGGAGCGGCCCGCATGACCGGCGACAACGCGATCCTGGACGTGGCGGGACTGTGGAAGGTCTTCGGCCCCAAGCCGGAGCGGGTGATCGGCACCCCGCTGGCGGCGCTGTCGCGGGCGGAGTTGCGGGAGCGCACCGGCTGCGTCGCGGCGGTCCGCGACATCTCCTTCACCGTGGCACCGAACGAGGTGTTCGTGGTGATGGGGCTGTCGGGTTCGGGCAAGTCGACCCTGGTGCGGTGCCTGACCCGGCTGATCGAGCCGACCGCGGGCGCCGTGCGCTACGACGGCGACGACATCCGTGAGGCGGATCCCCGGCGGCTGCGCGAACTGCGCCGGCACCGGTTCGCCATGGTGTTCCAGCACTTCGGCCTGCTGCCGCACCGGCGGGTCATCGACAACATCGCGTACGGGCTGGAGGTGCGCGGGGTCCGCAAGGACGAACGGTACCGGCGCGCCGGCGACGTGCTCGACCTGGTGGGGTTGACCGGGTACGCGGACTACTTCCCCGATCAGCTCTCCGGCGGCATGCAGCAGCGGGTCGGGCTGGGCCGGGCACTCGCCGTCGACCCGCAGATCCTGTTCTTCGACGAGCCGTTCTCCGCGCTCGATCCGCTCATCCGCCGCGACATGCAGAACGAGGTCATCCGGCTGCATCACGAGGTCGGCAAGACCATGGTGTTCATCACCCACGACCTGCACGAGGCGCTGCGGCTGGGCGACCGCATCCTCATCATGAGGGACGGCGAGATGGTCCAGGTCGGCCGGCCCGACGAGGTCGTCGGTGCGCCGGCCGACGACTACGTTCGCGACTTCGTCGCCGACGTCCCCAAGTCGCACGTGCTGACCATCCGCTGGGTGATGCGTCCGGTCCGCGAAGACGACCCGCTCGACGGTCCCGAGTTGGGGCCGGACGTGGTGGTGCGCGACGCGGCCCGGATCGCGCTGGCGTCGAGCAGCCCGGTGCGCGTGGTCGCCGGGGGTGAACTGCTCGGCGTGGTGGACGACGACGCGATCCTGCGGGTCATCGTGGTGGACGAGAAGCCGAGCGCCCCCGCGCCCGCCGCCGCACCCGCCGCCGCGGTCGAGGGGTAGGCGGTCGGGATGGCGAGCGTCACCGCGACCGCGACCGCGATCCGCCGGGGTACCGGCCGGGTGCGCCGGGGTTGGCTGATCGTCGGCACCCTGGTGGCCTGGGTGCTGCTGTGGATCCCGATGCGCGGCCACGACACGCTGCCGTTGCCGGTCGCCCAGTTGCGGCCGCTGCACCAGCGGCTCAACGATCTGAACGTCTACATCGGTAACCATCGGGCCACCAGCCCGTTCTTCACCGGATTCGTGAACGTGATCCGGTCGGGGATCGCCGACCTCACCACGTTCCTCCAGTCGCTGATCAGCCAGCCGTCGTACGACCGGCCGGTACCGCTCATCGGTTGGCTGGGTGTGGTCGCGCTGGCCGCACTCGGCGGGTACGCGCTGGCGAACGTGAGAATGGCCGTCCTCGCCGGGGTGGGGTTCGCCGGCTTCGGGCTGCTCGGGGTGTGGCAGGAGAGCATGGACACCCTGGCGCTGACCCTGGCGGCGGTGCTCCTCTGCCTGGTGATCGGTCTCCCGCTCGGCGTGTGGATGGGGCTGTCCCGGCCGGTGGAGCGGGTGCTCACGCCGGTACTGGACTTCATGCAGGCCATGCCCACGTTCGTGTATCTGGCACCGCTGACCCTGTTCTTCCTCATCGGCCCGGCGTCGGCGGTGATCGCGACGTTCGTGTACGCGGTGCCGCCGGTCATCCGCATCACGTCGCACGGCATCCGCGGCGTACCGGAGTCCGCGCTGGAGTCCAGCAGATCGCTCGGGGCCACCGGGTGGCAGTTGCTGCGCACGGTACGAATGCCGATGGCGAGGCGCACGATCGTGCTGGGCATCAACCAGACCACGATGTGCGCGCTGTCCATGGTGACGATCGCCGCGCTGATCGGTGCCCCCGGCCTCGGTCAGGTGGTGGTGCATGCCCTGGAGACCCTGGACGTCGGCACCGCCTTCAACGCCGGCCTGGGCATCGTCATCATGGCGATCGTGCTCGACCGGGTGACGACGGCCGCCAGCGTGCGGGTCGAGCAGGGGTACCGCGGCGGGGCGGGCGCGCGGCGGCCGGCCGGCCGGCTGAGTGGTCGGCTGGGTGCTCGAGCGGCTCGCCGGTTGCTGCTCGCCGGTCTCGGCGTGCTCGCGCTGGTCGCGGTCTACCTGTCGTACACGTTCGTCTGGGCGGCGGTGTTTCCCGGCTCGGACTCCGGTGGCGTGCTGGGCTCCGGGGTCGTGGGCGGCATCAACGCCGTCAGCGACTGGGTGCAACTGCACCTCAACGCGGTCACCGACGGCATCAAGAACGTGGCCAGCTACGGCCTCATCAACCCGTTGCAGTCGCTGATCGCGGACTCGCCGTGGTACCTGATCTGCGCGGTCGTCCTGGCGATCTGCGCTGTGGTCGCCGGGCCGCGGACGCTGCCGATCGCGGCGATCTGCCTCGGACTGCTGCTCGGCAGCGGGCTCTGGCAGGACGCGATGGTCACGCTGTCCGCCACGCTCCTGGCCACCGTCGTGGTGATGCTGCTGGGTGTGGTGTTCGGCGTGTGGATGGCCCGCAGCGACCGGGCCGACCGGTTCCTGCGGCCCGTTCTCGACGCGGCGCAGGTGATGCCGGCGTTCGTCTACCTCGTGCCGTTCCTCGGCCTGTTCGGCACGAGCCGGTTCACCGCGATCGTGGCGGCCGTCGTGTTCGCCGCGCCGGTGGCGGTCAAGCTGGTCGCGGACGGTGTGCGCGGGGTGCCCGCCGAGGTCGTCGAGGCGGCCACCTCGTCCGGCTCGACCGCCTGGCAGACCATCGTCAAGGTGCAGTTGCCAATGGCTCGCCGCTCGCTGACGCTGGCGGCCAACCAGGGCCTCATCTACGTGCTGTCGATGGTGGTGGTCGGCGGCCTGGTCGGCGGCGGCGCGCTGGGCTACCTCGTGGTCGCGGGCTTCTCGCAGATCTCCTTGTTCGGCAAGGGATTGGCCGCCGGTGTGGCGATCGTCCTGCTCGGCATCCTGCTCGACCGGATCACGCAGGGCGCGGCCCGGCGCGGTGGAACGCGATCGGGCCGGTCGTACTGGATGGGGCGTACCTACTGACCTACGGAATAGAGGGAGGGTTCGTGTTTAGCGGAACCAGATGGGTTCGGGCCGTCGCGCTGCTGGGGGTCGGCGCGCTGGCGCTCACCGGGTGCGGCTCGAAAATCAAGAGCGGCACGTCCGCGACCGCCAGCCACAAGCCGTGCGGGACGGTGAATCTCGCGGACAATCCGTGGGTCGGGTACGAGGCCGACGTCGCGGTCATCAGTTATCTGGCGACGAACAAGCTCGGTTGTACGGTCAAGAAGCAGAACATCAACGAGCAGGTGTCCTGGCAGGGCTTCGCCAGCGGCACGGTCGACGTGATCCTGGAGAACTGGGGCCACGACGACCTCAAGAAGCAGTACATCGACCAGCAGAAGGTGGCGGTCGAGGACGGCGAGACCGGCAACCAGGGCATCATCGGTTGGTACATCCCGCCGTGGCTGGCCCAGGCGCACCCGGACATCCTGGACTGGCACAACCTCAACAAGTACGCGGATCAGTTCAAGACGTCGGAGTCGGGCGGCAAGGGCCAGTTCCTGGACGGCGACCCGTCGTACGTGACCAACGACGACTCGCTCGTGAAGAACCTGAACCTCAACTTCAAGGTGGTCTACGCCGGCAGCGAGGACGCGCTGATCCAGGCGTTCCGCACGGCCGAGCAGCAGAAGAAGTGGGTCATCGGGTACTTCTACGAGCCGCAGTGGTTTCTAAACGAGGTCAAGCTGGTCCACATCAAGCTGCCCACGTACACGCCGGGGTGTGACGCGGACGCGCAGAAGGTGGCGTGCGACTACCAGCCGTTCGACCTCGACAAGATCGCGAGCAAGAAGTTCGCGGACTCCGGCAGCCCGGCGGCGACGCTGATCAAGAACTTCCACTGGACGAACGGTGACCAGAACGACGTCGCCCGGGACATCGCGGAGAACAAAATGAGCGACGACGCGGCGGCGAAGAAGTGGCTGGACGCCCACCCGGACGCCTGGCAGTCCTGGCTGAACGGGACCTGAGCCGCGGGGCTCCGACGGCGGGTCGATCGCACTTGCGGTCGGCCCGCCGTCGCGTTTCCGGTGTGCCGTTTCCGGAGGGGTACGGGTCCCTTGACAGGCATCGCGGAGCCACGAGATTCTGTTGCGGTATGCGCGTGTCGTTGCTTATGGCGCACCGGGCGGGCCTCGTGCCCGACCTGCCGTAGCTCTGCGGGAGGGACCATGACCGGACCGCGAGTGGTCATCATCGGAGCCGGAGTGGTCGGCGCGGCCGTCGCCGAGGAGTTGTCCGCACGCGGCTGGGATGACATCACGGTCGTCGAGCAGGGAGCGCTGCCGGCCCCCGGCGGCTCGTCCTCGCACGCGCCCGGCCTGGTGTTCCAGGCCAACTCGGCGAAGGTGATGACGCGGCTCGCCCGGTACACGGTGGAGAAGTTCGGGCGGCTGGGCTGTTTCCTGCCGGTCGGCGGCCTGGAGGTGGCGACCGGACCGGCCCGGCTCGCGGAACTGCACCGGCGGCACGGCTGGCTGGCGGCCTGGGGAGTGGCCGGGCGGGTGGTGCCGCCGGAGGAGTGCGTGCGGCTGCACTCACTGCTCGACCCCGACGCCGTACTCGGCGGGCTGCACGTGCCAAGCGACGGGCTGGCCGACGCGGTACGCGCCGTCGCGGCGCAACTGGACCTGGCACGGTCCCGGGGGGTACGGGTGCTCGACCGGCACCGGGTGCTCGACGTGCGTACCGCCGGGGCCCGGGTCAGCGCCGTGGTGACCGACCACGGCGACCTTCCGGCCGACATCGTGGTGTGCGCGGCCGGCATCTGGGGGCCGAGGGTGGCCCGGATGGTCGGCATGAACCTTCCGCTGACTCCGCTGGCCCACCAGTTCGCGTGGACCGGCCCGGTCCCGGCGCTGGCCGGCCAGAGCGCCGAGGCCGTCCGGCCGATCCTGCGCCACCAGGACGCCGACCTGTACCTGCGGGAGCGCCGCGACCGATTGGGCATCGGCTACTACGGGCACCGGCCGATGCCGGTACGCGCCGAGGACATCCGGGACCCGGACGGAGCCGGCGGCGATACCGGGTCGGTGATGCCGTCGGTGCTCCCGTTCACCGAGGAGGATTTCGCGCCGGCCTGGGCCGAGACCCGCAGCCTGCTGCCCGCCACCGGCCAGGCGGGGATCGACGACGGCTTCAACGGCCTCTTCTCGTTCACCACCGACAACTTCCCCCTGCTCGGCGAGAGCGCCGAGGTGCGGGGATTCTGGGTCGCCGAGGCGGTCTGGGTCACGCACTCGGCCGGCGTGGGGCGGGCGATGGCGGAGTGGTTGGTGGACGGCCACTGCGCGACGTTCGACCTGCACGAGTGCGACGTCAACCGGTTCGAGGCGCACCAGTTGGCCCCGGACTACGTGCTGGCCCGGGACTGCCAGAACTACATCGAGGTGTACGACATCCTGCACCCGCTCCAGCCGATGGAGGCGCCCCGCCCGTTGCGCACCACGCCGTTCTATCCGCGCCAGCGGGAACTCGGCGGGTACTTCCTGGAGGCCGCCGGTTGGGAACGTCCGCAGTGGTACGGCGCCAACGAGTCGCTGCTGGCCGGCCGGGACATTCCGGCGCCGAACGACTGGGCCGCCCGGTACTGGTCGCCGATCGTCGGGGCGGAGGCCCAGGCGACCCGGGAGCGGGTCGCGCTCTACGACATGACTCCGCTGAAGCGGGTCGAGGTGACCGGCCCGGGCGCGGCCGGCTTCCTCCAGGCACTGACGACCGGCGACGTGGACAAGTCGGTCGGCTCGGTGACGTACTGCCTGCTGCTCGACCGCGACGGCGGGATCCGCAGCGACATCACGGTGGCCCGGCTGGGTCCCGGGCTGTTCCAGGTCGGCATCAACGGCAACCTCGACGTCGACTGGTTCGCCCGGCACCTGCCCGGCGACGGATCGGTGGCGGTGCGGGACATCACCGCGGGTACGTGCTGCGTGGGTGTGTGGGGCCCACGGGCCCGGGACCTGGTCGCGCCGCTGGCCGACATCGACCTGTCCAACGAGGGGCTGCGGTACTTCCGAAGTGCCCGGGGGCACGTCGGCACGGTACCGGTCACCGCCCTGCGACTGTCCTATGTGGGCGAACTCGGCTGGGAGCTCTACACCACCGCGGACCTGGGGCTCAAACTGTGGGACACGCTGTGGGCCGCAGGGCAGCCGCTGGGCGTCATCGCCGCAGGCCGGGGTGCGTTCACCAGCCTGCGACTGGAGAAGGGCTACCGCTCCTTCGGCGCCGACATGACCTATGAACACGATCCGTTCGAGGCCGGGCTGGGCTTCGCGGTGAAGCTGGACAAGGGCGACTTCCTCGGCCGGGACGCGGTGGCACGCCGCCGGGACTCGGTCACCCGCTGGCTGTCCTGCCTGACGATCGCCGATCCCGTCGACGTGGTGCTCGGCAAGGAGCCGGTGTACCACGGCGAGGAGTGCGTCGGGTACGTGACGAGCGCGGCGTACGGATACACGATCGGTGCCGGGATCGCCTACGCGTGGCTGCCGGCGGCGCTGGCACGGCCCGGTACGAGCGTCCACATCGGATACTTCGACCGGCGCATCCCGGCGGTGGTGTCGGCGGAGCCGCTGGTGGATCCGAAGATGCTCCGGCTGCGGGGCTAGAGACGCTCCGGTTGCGGGGCCAGGCGAGAGGAACGGGTGGGGCGCGATGAGCGAAGAGTTGCCGGAGCATCCGGACTTCCTGTGGCGCAATCCCGAGCCGAAGCGCCACTATGACGTGGTCATCGTCGGCGG